>WRGA01000094.1 GCA_009787405.1 Candidatus Azobacteroides sp. | reverse complement strand
GTGAAGAGGAAAACATTTTGTCCCTGACGGGCCGGGGGGTGAAGGGTGGTGCTTTTCTACCGATATGTTGTCCCTGACGGGACAAAAAGAACGAATATTTTTTTGAAACATTGACACAATTTTTACATTCAACCTGTGGAAATATCCGGGCATAACATCCGATAATCATATAACATTATTATATACCGCTGATTAAAAGGTTTTAATACTTAACTTAATGGCATTAATTTTTAACTCTTAATTCTTAACTCTTAATTCTCAAGTTGCTTGCGAAAAATTATTCACATAGATATGGATGCGTTTTATGCGTCCATCGAACAACGAGATCATCCCGAATACAGGGGAAAAGCGTTGGCCGTGGGATATTCCGAAGCTCGGGGTGTTGTAGCTGCGGCGAGCTATGAAGCCCGGCAATTCGGTGTATTTTCGGCCATGGCTTCGCAAACGGCGCTGCGAAAGTGTCCGGAATTGATTTTTGTTTCTCCCCGTTCCGGCGTGTACAGAAGCGTTTCGGAACAAATCATGAAAATTTTGTCCGAATAC
The DNA here is from genome assembly GCA_009787405.1 of Candidatus Azobacteroides sp. Taxonomy (GTDB): domain Bacteria; phylum Bacteroidota; class Bacteroidia; order Bacteroidales; family WRGA01; genus WRGA01. The sequence continues at coordinate 27,886 of WRGA01000094.1, read as the reverse complement.
ACCGATTTGGTCGAACCGCTATCCCTCGACGAAGCTTTTTTGGATGTAACGAAAAACAAAAAAAATATAACATCGGCAACCGAAATTGCCCGGGAAATCAAACAAAAAATACGTGAAAATACGCAATTGACAGCTTCGGCGGGAGTCTCTTACAATAAGTTTCTGGCTAAAATCGCATCCGATTTCCGAAAACCGGACGGATTGTTCGTCATAAAACCCCGTGATGCGGAAAAATTCATTGAAAACTTAAACATCGAACGATTTTTCGGAGTGGGAAAAGTAACGGCGAAAAAAATGCATGAATCGGGTATTCGAAACGGATTCGATTTAAAACAACGTTCGGAGGAAGAATTGGTGCATTTATTCGGAAAAGCCGGACATATTTATTATCAAAATGCACGGGGAATTGATCTGCGGGAAGTCACGCCTGACCGGATTACCAAATCGATCGGAGCCGAAACCACATTCGACCGGGACAAAAACGATCTGTTGTCACTGATTATGGAATTGTACCACATCGCCAAGGAGGTGATGCATCGGATGGAGTCGGAATCTTTATTCGGGCGAACATTAACCTTAAAAATCAAATATGCCGACTTTAAAATAATCACCCGCAGTAAAACACTCCCGGAAAGAATGACAAATTTCAAAACACTGCTGGATACCTCCAAAGAAATGTTGAAAAAAGTCGATCTGACCGACAAGCAAGTGCGCCTGCTGGGATTAAGCGTCAGCCATTTCGACGAATTGCCGCTTGATCAAGACATGCAATTGAGTTTCGATTTCGACGATTAAAAAAATCAATTCCCGGTCGGACCAATCAATTTGCCGGCTTGTTTACCGGACATGCGGACAAATAGTATCGTTGATCCTGACTCTTGGTTCCCGGTTCTTGATGTTAAAAAAACACTTCTATGAAAATGCACGAATACCGGGCAAAAATTCTTTTTTCCCGATTCGGTATCCTTTGAAATACAGATAATTTTCCTTAATTATATAGCATACTTTTTACAACATCACCTAATTAATCTATCTTTACGGTGTTTAAAGCCGGAATATGCTTCACGATTATTACAGAAATAATATTTCCTTGTATTCGCAAGAATTGTCAACCGTCGGAAACCGAATTTGGCTTGTCGGAACCTGCCGCCTGCTGGTCGTTGCTTCGGCGTTGTTTTTCGCATGGATATTCCGGGATGAAAGCCGGATTGCAATCGCTTTCATTCTTGTCGGGCATTTTATCGTATTCGCCGTTTTATTAAAAACGACCGGTCGTCTGAATCGTAAAAAAGATTATACCCGGCAAATGCTGAAAATCAATACCGATGAATTAAACGGGTTAAATTACGATTTTTCGGCCTTCGACGGTTTTCCCGAAAGAATTGACCCTCAACATCCGTTTACTTTCGATTTGGATATTTTCGGGGATCAATCTGTTTTTCAATCGATCAACCGGACTAAAACGGCTTTCGGAAAACAACGTTTGGCCGATTGGTTCGAAAATCCGCTCGTTGACCGGTCCGATATTTTGCAGCGGCAGACCGCCTGCCGGGAATTGTCGCACACTCCCGAATTTTGCCGGCACTTTGCGGCAACGGCAATGCTTTCTCCCGGCAATTTATCCGATCTTGAAAACTTGAAAAAATTTGTCGCCGGGGATAATTTGATTTCAAAACCCGGATTATGGAAATTGATTTCCTTTCTTCTTCCGGCCGGGTGGCTTTTGATATTTATTCTGTTCGGAACCGGATTAATCGACTTTTCATCCGTCGTTTTATCTTTTTTCGCCGCCGTGGGTATTTCTTATTGCCGGATAAAAAAGATCAATCGCTTGCAGGATTTAATCGGAAATAAAGTAACCGTTTTATCGACTTATTCATCGCTGTTAAAAATCGTGGAAGAACAACCGGTTGCCTCTGATTTATTGAAACTAAAGCAGCGGCAATTGTTTAACGGAACGACAAGTTCATCTGTCGAAATCAAAAAACTTTCCGAGTATTTGAATGCGCTCGAATTAAGAAAAACTTTCCCCGCAGGTATTTTATTGAACATTTTTTTCTTGTGGGAAATCAAATATGCCGTAAAAATCGAAGCTTGGAAAAATCATTACCGCAATGATATCGAAAAACTGTTTGATACGTTGGCTACGGTTGATGCCCTTTGCTCATTGGGAACTTTCGCTTTTAATCATCCGGAATTTCCCGATCCGGAAATCTCGGACCGGTATTTCGAATTTCGGGCCGAAAACATGGGACATCTTTTATTGCGTGACGAGGTATGTGTAAAAAATGAGGTGGAGATTCCTCATGCTCCTTATTTTTTAATTGTCACAGGCGCCAATATGGCGGGAAAAAGTACTTATTTGCGTACCGTCGGACTGAATTTTCTGCTGGGATGCATCGGCGCCCCTGTTTATGCTTCCTCTATGCGTTTTTGTCCGGCCCGGATGGTCACCGGGTTGCGCACCGCCGATTCTCTGGTAACCGGCAAATCTTACTTTTTTGCGGAATTAAAACGGTTGTCGGGCATGATCGAAATGTTACAAAACGGCGGAAAATTGTTTATTATTTTGGATGAAATGTTAAAAGGCACCAATTCATTGGATAAGCAAAAAGGATCGTCGGCGCTGATCAAACAATTTATCGCTCTGAATTCATGCGGAATCATCGCCACGCATGATCTCGTTTTGGGTGAATTGGCCGGACAATATCCTCAATACATCCGGAACTATTGTTTCGAAGCGGATATTCAAGACGACGAAATCCGGTTTTCATACCGGTTGCGACCCGGCATCGCACAAAACATGAATGCTTGTTTTTTGATGAATAAAATGGGAATTGCCGTGGATGAATAAACACGGAAAAATCAATCAACGCAAAACGGATTTCAGATCGTTCAGGGTGACATCACGGGCAATGATCGTTCCGGACGGATTAATCAAAAAATTTCGTGGGACGAAAACCACTCCGTATGATTTCACCACTTCCGAATTTAATCCTTTTAAATCGGAAACATTGCACCACGTCATATTATCCTGCTTTACGGACTGCTTCCACGATTCTTTATTCAAATCCAGAGAAATACCGAGTAATGAAAAATCTTTTTTCTCCCGATAATTTTGATGAATATTTTCCAAATCAAGCCGGTTGTGAATTCTCGAAAAAGGATCGTTCGAAATCCAAAAATGCAATAAGACATATTTGCCCCTAAAATCGGACAATGAGACGTTATGACCGAGCGTATCCGGCAAAACAAAGCTGGGCGCTTTCTTTCCGATTTCCACATTTTGCATGTTTTTCGATACGGATCTCATATATTCGGCCAGATAAAAGCTTTTGGCCGGTTCTTCAAGAAGCGACAATGTTTTTGTCAACTTTTCCGTATTTTCTTCCAGACATAAAAAATCCAGCATAACGACCGTACTGACCAGAGATTCGGGATGGTCTTTCACATAATGTTCGGCCGATAAAGATAACGCATGGTTCAAATTGGCCAGCTTGGGGTTTAATGTTTCGATGACCGCCGTATTGATTTCCTCACCGGAACAGGCTTCTGCCACCACTTTGCTGATTTCATCTTTCTCGATGATCAGATTTTTAATGTTTTTTTTAAAATCGTATAAATCATCGTTTAATTTTCCGCCTTTCACTTGCGCCAAATCAGGATATTGAGCATCCATTGTCACACTGACGTCATCTCCGTTGTGGACAAACACCGATGTCCACTGCCTTCTATTCACTAATAGTGTCACCACTCCGACGGAATCCATGTTGCCGTCCATTTTAAAATGTCCGTTTTTTGACAAAAGCAAGGTATCGGTACAAATTGTCTTGTCGGATTTCCAATAAACGGCAAATATTTTCTTTTCCTCCATATTCTGAACCCGTCCTTTCACGGAAAATCCCTCTTTTTCTTCTCCGCAGGAAGCAAGCAGCAATACAGGCAAAATAAACCGGATAATTTTAATGGTCAGATTGTTCATTGTCTCCGATATCAAATTCTTTTAAAAATATCTTTTAACATTTAAGAATGTCGTAAAAACCGGTTTATATTTTAAACGCTAAGACGCAAAGGCGGAAAGATGTGAAGTTTAAATTCTTTGTGACTTTGTGTCTTTGCTTCTTCGCGTTTAAAATAATAAAATTAAATTCATTCGCGTTACTTATGTTAAAATAACAGGCATTAAATCTGCCGCGTACTTAATCTTCTTCGAAAATCCAAACCGCGGAATATCAATTATTCTAAATAAAACAACACATTTGTTAAAATGATCCATTTAAAATGACGATTGATTTTCCGAAATGTTTCAACCGAAATGTTAAATCTATCATTTTTATTTTTAGCACACCGTCTACAATCACAATCCCGCATCAGCAACACCATAAAAAAAGAGGCGACTTTTATGAAACAAATCGCCTCTTTTTTTATTCAAGCTCGAAAAGAAATATTATTCTTTCGGACGTGCTTCCTTAACCACCATGGTACGCCCTTCATAGTCTGTACCGTTAAGCTGTTCAATCGCATGTTCTGCTTCAGTGTTATCCGGCATTTCTGCGAAAGCAAAGCCTTTTGAGCGGCCGGTTTCACGATCCTTAATCACTTTTACCGATTCCACGGCTCCATACTCTTCCAATACCAATTTCAATGCATCTTCTCGAACTCGATAGTTCAAATTTCCAATGTAAATGTTCATAAAACGATAGTAAAAATTAAAAATAAGAAAATAAAAACGCCACAAAAAGGAAGACCTGTCATGAAAGAAGAAATAGTCGTCGAAAAGTAAATTTCATTCTATTCATTTCCTGCAAACCTTAACGGCCCACAAAGGAACATATTTTATTTGAAATAACAAGCTTTTTTCAAAAAAATATCATTTTTATTGTATTTTATATATCCCTTGTACATCCTTGATATGTCCTTGATTTTATAAATGATAAATCACAGAACCCATTTTTATCCACCAAAATATATCTGATCAATTATTGTCTAAAATCGCTATTTCACTGTCAATGCCGTAAATACACTCTCCAACGATTCGTTTTTTGTCAATGTCTCAAAATCATCATCGGCGACAATACGTCCCTTATCAATCACCAAAATGTGCTTGCAAAGAAATGCCGCTTCATGCAGATTATGGGTCGAAAAAAGGATGGAACGGTTTTCCCCCAATGTTTTGATCAGATTCCTGATTTCGATCGATTGATTCGGATCCAAGCCTGTCGTGGGTTCATCCAACAACAAAACCGACGGATCGTGAATGATTGCCTGAGCCAACCCCACCCGTTGTTTATAGCCTTTGGATAATTGCCCGATTTTTTTGGTGTGTTCGAGGTATAATCCGGTTTCTTCAATCACCCGCTCCACTGCCGATTTTGTATTTTTCCCCAACCGATACATTCCGGCTGCATATTCCAAATATTCCGTCACATACATTTCGGGATAAAGAGGATTATTTTCGGGCAGATAACCGATCGTTTTTTTAATTTCGTTCGAATTTTTCAAAAAGTCTGCTCCATTAATTCTTACCCGGCCGGAATCCGGCGTAAGAAAACCTCCTATGATTTTGAGTGTCGTGGATTTCCCCGCTCCGTTCGGCCCTAAAAATGCCGCTATTTCATGATCGTTCACCGTAAAACTCACTGAACTCAACGCTTGATGCCGTTTATATTTTTTGGATAGGTTACAGATTTCGACAGACATATATTCTTTGTATTATTTTTTAAACCCGGGACAGGGAAATTTACCCTTTTTCGACAGTCGCCGGATTACCGACAGGCATTTTCCGGTTATTTTTACAAAAGTATTTGTTTTAACCGATTTATGAAAGATTTACTGAAAGACTTTGCCGCTATCTTGTTTCCCGAACTTTGCATAACCTGCAACGCCAAGTTGATCGCCGACGAAAAGTTTATCTGTATGTCGTGTCTTTATCATCTGCCCGAAACAAAATCTTATTTGCAAAAAGAGAATCAAGCGGAAAAACGTTTTTGGGGGAAATTCGATATCGTGCATGCGCATTCTTTTTTCAGATATGTCAAAGACAGCGACTTTCACCGACTTCTCGTGGAATTAAAATACAAGGAATGCAAAGAACTCGGTGAATATCTCGGAGATTATTATGCCGGCAAATTAAAACAGGCGGGCGTATTCGAAGATGTGGATTACATCGTTCCGGTTCCGCTTCATCGGAAGCGACACAAAAAACGCGGGTATAATCAAAGCGAATGGATTGCCAAAGGAATGTCCAAAGTACTCGGCAAAACCCTGATCCCGGATAATCTTTACCGGAAATCGGCCAATTCGACGCAGACGAAAAGGGGGGTGTACGAAAGATGGGAAAATGTTGCGGGTATTTTTGAACTTAAAAATCCGATGGTATTTGCCGACAAACATCTTTTATTAGTCGACGATGTATTAACCACCGGCTCCACCATCACCGCCTGCGCTCATGCCCTGCATGCCGCCGAAAATGTCCGAATAAGCGTCGCAACGTTGGCGATCGCTTAACGACAAACGGTTTTTATAAAACAAAAAAACAGCCGGATTTCCGCCGGCTGTTTTTTACGATAAAATTAACCTGTTTTCAAGCGATTCTTCTTGCTCCGTCGCCGATAACAATGTCGTATACTTTGGGTTCTTTTCCGAATTTCGCCTTAAACGACGATACGGCGTCGGCAATGAAGGCTTCATACTTTTCTTCTTTCACCATATTGATGGTGCATCCGCCGAATCCTCCGCCCATGACACGAGAACCGGTCACGCCGTTTTTTCGGGCGCAATCATTCAAAAAGTCAAGCTCCTCGCACGAAACTTCATACAACTTACTCATTCCGTAATGGGTTTCATACATTTTCTTCCCGACTGTTTCGTAATCGCCGTTTTTCAAAGCTTCGCAGGTATCCAACAAACGTTGAATCTCTTCGATGACATATTCGGCACGCATATAGTCTTCTTCCGAAACGACGGTTTTCACTTCACGAAGCATATCCATGTCTGCATCGCGAAGCAATTTCACTTTCGGATGATTTTTTTGAATGGCTGCCACGACCCTTTCGCACGATTCTCTTCTTTTGTTGTACGCGGAAGAAGCTAATTCGTGCTTTACGACGGAATCGATCAAAACCATTTTATACCCTTTCGGATCAAACGGCTCATACTCATATTTCAACGAACGGCAATCCAATTTGATCAAATGTCCTCGTTTTCCGAATAAAGACGCAAACTGATCCATAATACCGCATTTCACGCCGACATAATGGTGTTCGGTGGCTTGTCCGATCTTGGCCAATTCAAATTTATCGAGATTCAAATAAAAAATATCATTCAACGCAAATGCGAACGAGCTTTCGAGAGCGGCAGAGGATGACAGCCCCGCTCCGAGAGGTACATCTCCGGCAAAAACAGCATCGAATCCGCTCACTTTATACCCGCGTTTTTCCATTTCCCGGGCCACACCGAATATATATTTCGCCCATTCCTTCGAAGGAGCATCTTTTTCATTCATGCCGAACTCGCATGATTCGTCATAATCCATGGAAAATACCCGGATCCGATCGGTATTGTTCGATTTTATCTCGACCACCATGCCTTTGTCGATTGCTCCGGGCAATACAAAACCGCCGTTGTAATCGGTATGCTCCCCGATCAGGTTGATTCGTCCGGGAGAGGTATACACCACCCCATCTCTTTTATACAATGTTCTAAATTTTTTACGAATACTGTAAACATCCATCGCCCGTCTATTTATAGATCATAGAATCAAATTTTTCTTTTCAAATAAATTCATCGTATCATTAAGATTGCATATCGTTATTCCACGGGAACATCTTTGTTGACATTTTTACAACCGGCCAGCGCATAATACAGCAAATAACCGAATCCGACTACAACAACCCAATAACTGACAAGGTAACCGACGCCATTGTCGGTTAAATCAACGATTCCGTTTTGCAATAATGGCAGAATACCTCCGCCGCAAACCATCACCATAAAAATACCGGCGCCTTTTTCAACGTATCTCCCCAAACCTGCCACTGCAAGATTGAAGACCGCACCCCACATCACGGAAGTACACAAACCAAGGAGAACCAACAAAGCGGCATTGACAGGTATACTTGCTAAACCGAACAACCCATCCGGGGCATTCTTGAATACAGGCATATCAATCAATGCAGAGGTCGGAGCATACATGGCTATTATGGTCAAAATGAACCCAACCGCAGAGGCTACAATCAACATGCTTTTTGCAGATACTTTACCGCCGATAGCGGCTCCTATAAGTCTTCCGATAAGCATCAGGAACCAATAAGTCGCCGCAACGGAACCGGCAATCGCTTCTGCATTCCCGGCACCATGTAATTGCAATACATTTAAATCATGATTTTGAAGCCATTTGTTCAATACATTGGGAATACCTACCTCAACGCCTACATATACAAATATACCGACAGCTCCCAAAATAAAGTGACGGAAAGATAAAGGACCATATTGAGATTTGTCGGAGGTAACTTGAGCATCTCTCTTATTCTCGGGAATAGCAGTCAATGCAATAACAATAAATGCGAAAGCAAAAATGGCCAAAGCAGCGTACATTAACGGGAAAACATCACTAATTTTGGCTTTTGCGATTTCAGGAATCAATATGCCGGTCAAAATAATGACAGCCGTACCGGCAAGAGAATTGAAAGAACCTCCCGCTTGCAGGAGCTGGGATGCTTTCTTTTCTTTCTTTTCCTGATCTCCTGTAGCTATTTTCATCCCTAAACTATTCAACATAGGGTTGACTACCGTATTCAGCAAACACATGGAAAAACCGGCAATGAAGGCTCCCAGCAAATAAACGCCAAAACTTTCGAACGTTCCGGAGAGAGTTTGGATGCCTACTCCTACAAAACCAATGGCAATCGCAATAAGCGCTGTCTTTTTGTAACCGAGTTTTTGAAGTAAATTACCGGCAGGATAACCCATCACGGCATATGCAATAAAATTGGCAAAAACACCAAGAGTTCCCATCCAGTTAGGAACTTTAAATTGATGCTTTAAAATGTCTCCCATGGGAGAAGCCAAATTAGTAACGAAGGAGACCATCCCGAAAAGGAAGATCATTACGATAATCGGCAACAAATAATTTTTTTTCTCTTGTACCATGACATTCTTTTTTAATAAAATAATTTAATTGTTTATTATTGAAAATTTATAGGTTGTTTGAGAAGTGAACTTTTCTCCCGGCCGTAATACCACGCCCGGATATTCCGGTTTATTAATGCTGTCGGGAAAATGTTGCGTTTCCAAACAAAATGCAGAACGCTTCGGATAATGTTTTCCTCCTTTTGCCGGAAATCCGCCCGTCATTCCGTTTCCGGTATATAATTGTACACCCGGTTCCGTCGTATACGTTTCCATTACGATTCCCGTCTTGGGAGAAACGACTTTGGCACAAAAAGAAAATCCGGCATCTTTCTCTTTATTTAAGACATACGTATGATCGTATCCGTTTCCGTAAATCAACTGTTGAAAATTTTCATCGATGCGTGCTCCTATCTCATGCGGAGTCCTGAAATCCATCGGGGTACCTTCCACTTTTTCCGGTTTTCCGTAAGGAATTGCCGTATCATCAGTCGGGAGATAAGTATCTGCATGGATGGTCAGTAAATGATCGCCGATAAAAGGATCGCCGGCTCCGGATAAATTAAAATAGGAATGATTGGTGAGATTGATGATCGTGGGTTTGTCCGTAGTTGCCAGATAGTCGATTTCTACGGCATTGTCATCCGTCAGTTTATAAGTAAGTATGGTGGTCAGATTGCCGGGATACCCTTCTTCGCCGTCTTTCGATAAATAAATCAATCGGATTGTTTGATTATCAATTTGTTCGGCATCCCAAACGACGGCATGGAATCCCTTTATCCCTCCGTGCAGATTATTGGGGCCGTTATTGACCGCCAAGGTGTATTCTTTTCCGTCCAGCGTAAATTTACCCTTAGCAATCCTGTTTCCCGTGCGACCGCAAACAGCGCCGAAATAAGGCTCTTGAGAGGTTAAATAATCATCGATGGAAGGATGTCCCAATACAACATCCGCAAATTTCCCGTTTTTGTCGGGAACCATGACCGACACGATTTTTGCGCCGTAATTGGTGATGCAGACTTCCATTCCCGACGGATTCTTCAACACATACAAATCGGTTTGTTTTCCGTCTACCGTTTTTTGAAAATCTTTTCCGGTCAATCCGGAAAGAATTTGCGTATTTGAGGTGATACTCATAGCATTGTTTGTTTGTCCGTATGAATAAAAAGTAAGGCGTAAGATTGGTGAAAATCTCTGTAAAGATAATAAATAAGAACGGGTACACACCGAAAAATAATATGTTTTAGGACAGGTAAAAAAGTCCATTAAATAAATAAAAAATTAATAAATATATAAAATTGATTAAAAAAATCAGTTTATATTTAGTAATGCCTCTTCTCATAAAATGACAGGAAAGTCGATTCGGTTTTATCTTTTCGGAATAGAAATCCGTTAAAAATATACCGATGACTTTCGTTCCTTTAATAATATCCATATAATCATCGGACCGCCGAACAAGGCACATACGGCATTCAGCGGTATCGACAATCCGGTTCCGGGCAATTGGGAAATGACATCGCAAACCAGCAGCAATATCGCGCCGCAGAACATGGATGCCGGAATAACGATACGATGAAGCGACGTGTTAAATATTCCGCGGGCAATGTGCGGAACCGTAACGCCGATAAATGCGACCGGCCCCACAAATGCTGTACTTGTTCCCGCCGACAATGCCGTACACAAGATAATCATCAACCGCATTTGAAGGATATTCACTCCGAGACCTTTTGCATAATTATCGCCCAAAAGCAGAATGTCCATTTGACGTTGAATCAGGAAAGGAAGCAGCAATCCAGCCATCGTGACGGGGAAAAAAATCCGGAAGAAATTCCATGTCACGGAATTTAAACTGCCGAATGTCCAAACAATAAAAAGCTTCACCGCATCAGGATCACTGATGTTTTGCAGGATGTTGATACATGCGCCGGCAATGCTCCCGAACATAATTCCCACAATCAGTAACGATACGATATCCGTAATTTTCAACGATGCCAAGATAACCAGGGAAAGAACAAGCATTGCTCCGCATATTCCCGCAACGACAACTCCCGGACTTCCCGCCGCATTAAGCGCCGAAAAGGAAGTGGATGATGCCAGCATGGTGAATATCGCAACTCCCAGTCCCGCACCCGCATTTACCCCCAATACATCGGGACCGGCCAAAGGATTCCGGAAAAGCGTTTGCATCAAAACTCCGGCAACGGATAACGACGCTCCTACCAAAACGGCTGTCAATGCTTTCGGCAATCGATAATTGACGATGATTTCATAATTAACGGGATCCGATTTTTGATCGAAAAAAGCACTCCGAACGGCGTCCAAAGGAATGTGCACACTGCCGACCATGACATCCGTCATAAAGAAAACGGACAACAACAGCAACAGCAGTATAAATTTCATCGAGGTGTGACGCACCATATCGAGTTGAGTATCTCAGGAATGACAAGTATTTTTATCCGGCAAAGGTGCAATTTTTTTCGCAATCCGGCCGGATAAAAGATGTTTTTATTCCGACTAACAAACAAAAAAATCTCCCAAAAAAGGCGTTTCAAAATTTGTACAAAGAAAAAAAAACAATACCTTTGCAGTGCTTTTAAAACAAAAGCATAAGGGATTGTCCCATGGTGTAGTGGTAGCACATCTGATTTTGGTTCAGCCAGCCTAGGTTCGAGTCCTGGTGGGACAACAAATACAGCCTAATTCTCAATGAGTTAGGCTGTATTTGTTTCCGCTTTTGTTTCCGTTTTGTCTTTTTTCGTTGCTGTTTTGATTGAGGTTGCCCGATAAGTGGCGACACGGAAAACCGACTTTTGCAGGCTGTTTTTGTCGCCTTGTGTCGTTTGTCTAAAAATACAACTCCAATGTAAGCAATATCTATTTTTCGCTGTCGCTTTTTTCAATGTACATTTTTGCATTTTTGCTTATATGTTTTTGATAGACACCCCCCTATTAAGTTTTCTCAATGGAAAAGACGTTTGTTTTGTTTTTTCGGTTTTTTTGAGTATCATTCTATCCAATCATACCTGATGTTTAACCAATCGAAATTTGCCTTATATTGCAATAATACAATAATTTAGGCACTTTATATTGCCGTGTTTCCTCTGTGGAAAAGGTCGCCCCCTTTTTCCGCTTACATTCCGAGTAGGCGGGTTTTTGATACGCTTATGATACATTGCTTTAATTTCGATTGAAAAAAGGTTGTTTTTTCTTCAAAAATCAAACTTTGATACGCTGTTAATACAGAAATATCTATCTTTGCAGTTCCTAAAATTCCAAATGTATGATAAAAAAATTAAGTTATCGCCTTGTTATGGTGCGGGTAGTGGAAACGCCCCGAAACGCCTTATTTGGAAGCGTTAGGACACCTTAGACAAGGCTTTTTATTTATTCCTAAAATTCCAAATTATGGTAAAACAAATTGAAACGGAAAACGGTAATTGTTGGGCTATCGTTTTTAATGAACATTTTGATTTAGGGGATGTTTGCAGTATGCAAAATGGGCTAATCGAAATTATGATTACAGCAACGCAATCGGCTCTTTACAGCACATCACAAGAGGAGTTTTATAAAATTCTCCGTTTGCTTGATGAGTGCCTTTTAACTCAAGACCAATATTACGAATACGAAAGATTTTTGAAAAATCGAAAGTAAGAAACATTCGTCACAACAAAGCCCGCTGCAAATGAATGCAGCGAGCTTGTTCTATTTCAGTCGATTAGTGATTGTTGTTTTCGTTTCTTATGCCAAAGGTACACGCTTGTTTTACTTACTTGCAGTTTCTTCGCTACTTCTGAATAACTGAACCCTTTTGCTGACAATTCAAATGCTTTTTGTTGATTTGTTTTTGGCTCTGATGTTTTACGGCAACCACTCTCTGCGATGTAGCGTTGCACCGTGCGGGGGCTAATATCCAATAGTTTGCCAATTTCTTTATAATTTAGTCCTTTGAAATAATAACCCATAACCTTTTTTTCGATAATCGTTTTTGCTTCCATATCATTGATTTGTTAAATGTGGGATAAATTTTGCTTTCCGTATCAAGTTGTCGATGCGCTCAATATCGGTTATCAAACAACTAATCAAATCGGCATTTTCTTTGTAGCTCTTTTTTTTACTCAATATTTCTAATTCATTGGTTAAGTTTTTGCGGATGGTAAAATATTTCAATGGTTGAATTTCTTTTGCCCATCTACCTGCTGTCGCCTCTGCTATTCCGAGTTTTATAGCAATATCCTTTTGCGTATATTTGCCTGTCAGAAAAAGGCTCGTAAATTCTTTTTTAAAATTTTGCTTCATAATTAACTATTTATTTTTGTATACAAATTCATTTTATTTTTACTTTTAAATATCATAAATAGCTGTGACAGCCTATCCCGAAATGCAGGAGAATATATATCTTCCAAACTATTTTATAACATTTTGATTGATTTTCGGGCCTGTAACGCCGTGCGGCAATTTCTTGTATTATCTTAGCCCGCTTGTTATATACATTTCTATTATATGCCATTTCTCTAACTTATTATTTGATTGTTATTACTGACTTTCTGCAAAAATTCTTTTGCTTTGTTCCCTGTGAGTTGTTGAGACTCTGACTTCAAAACCTCGACCTTTTCAACCTTGTTCAACCATTCACGGGTAAGGCTAATTTCATTTGCGCCCAATGTGTCTGTATAAGTTTCCCCGCCGTGTTGGTAAGTTATTCGTAACATTAAATCTTTTTCCATTGCTCTGATGATTTTTCGTTTAATTGTTAATCGGCGATTGCTGTCTTTGTTTCGGCAGGCTTTGGCAGACTTACCAAAAACCTTTTCCGAACAAAACCGACTACCCGATTTTTGACCGTTAATTTGTCGCCCGCAACTTATACAGTATCGGGGTGGGTTTTTACTCTTTTCTTTTTCTTTCGTTTTTGAAAAGTCGCAAGCGACTTTTTCCAACTCACATTCAAGATTGGAAAAAGTCTCCTTTTCGTGTGCTTGCAATACCTCTGAACGTTTGGGAAAAGGTCGCCCCGTTTCCTGCTTACTTTCGGCTAATTCATTCCACTTTTTGGCTACCTCATTTATACAGTATTTTGCCCAATCAATGCAGCCGTATTTTCCTCGCAAAACTTCATATCGTTGCCGCGCCTTGTATCGTTGTTTTTTGTTTAAGTCTTTCCAAAAATTGGGATTGCTGTATTGTTTCCACGCTAACAATTTACTTTCGGACAATCCCGCGCCTTTAAATTTGAAATCGAAAAAAATAATTTCATTCAACTTTTCAATAAGCAAGCCCAATAAAGGGGCGACTTTTTCCACGCTTTGCAAATCGGCTAATGTGCTGATGTTAAAAGGTTTTACCATTCGTTGGCGGTGTAACTTTATTTCATATCGCAATATGTATTTTCCAATTCCTGCAATGCGTGTTTGGTGTCCTTTGTCGTAGAGTTTTATAGTGTAGTCCTCGTATTCGCATATCACGCCCCATCGTTTACCCTTACTACTCAAATTGTCGAAAGACTTGTTTTTGTAGCAAATGATGTTTCGCAATATAATTTCGGGTTTGTAGTCCAATTCCAAATTAACGCCTATTTCGATACTATGAATATGTGCCGTTGTCAGTTCAATATTAAAATATCGGTTGAGACTCTGCAATGCTCGGTACAAGTCGGCAAATGTGAAATCGTTGTAATTGGTATCGTTGCCGTTGTGGAATTTATGCAGGCTACCCGCAAAGGAACATGCTCCATTTTCGGAAATAATGAATTGCATGGATTGAAATTTTGCAACCTTTCGTTTCGTGCGTACTTCGCCTGTGGTTTCCGATACCCATATACCGAAATCCAAAAGCGTATTGTGTTGCCACAAATCTGAACACACGCCAACGCAGGAACATTTTACCCCGTCAATCATTGCCTTATTTTCTTTCGTCTGTAAATAGCCCCAGAGCCCTTTCTAAATTGTTGGTAATTGCCTCAAATGCTTTGTCAAATTGGATATATTCAAGTTGTGCAAGTTTGGCAGTATTGCGAGCCGTTGAGGTAAAAAGATACGCGCCTAACTCGTTAGGGTTTTCTTTTTTGACCTCGTTTTTGTGTCGTGGTTTCGGGTAGCCACCGAGTGTGTCAATGATATTTTGGGCTAATTTGTTCCGCTCGTTATTGTCAGAAAGAAACGGGATTGAGGCGAGTAAATCGAGGCAATCCGTTAGGTGGGCAGTGTGCTTACTGTACATATTTGCCCCCCTTCTGTACTAATGCGTTTTCGACTTCGCCACGCTTAAAAAATACCCTGTTACCTATTTTATAGGCAGTCAAGACACCTTTTTTAGTCCAATCGTGTACGGTAACAATGGAAACCTTAAACAGTCGGGCAACCTCTTTTCGTGTGATGTAATCCGTTCCCGTGTCGGGGACGGTGGGTTGCGGTTGAACACTTAGGGCGGAAATTGCCCCCTCTAATTTATCGAGGCGGGTAAGCAGTTCGTCCGCTTCGATGTTTTCGATTTGAATTACATTTTTTGTCATAAAAAATTCCTTTAACAGTGAATAAATCAAATTTCACTGCAAAGGAATAGGTAACGGAAATTGTGCGTGGGGTACTACCCCGACACTACCCCGAACTTTTTTTTATCCAATCTTTCAAATCCGTTGTAAGCGCATCTAAAAATTTTGTCTCTGTAACTTCGTTTCTGCCTTTTATTTTCTGTAATATTCTATCAAATTCCGATTTGTTAATATCCACATTCAAGGCAAATGCTAACGCCTCAATCGCTTGTTTTTCAGTTTCGTACTCTAATGATTTTGTTTCTATCAATGCTTTTAAGAGTTCGGTAAATTGCGTTTTGTTTAGTGTTTTCGTTGGCTTGTGTAGTGGCTGTTTTTGGCTGTCGTACATTGCAAGCCACTTGTAAAATTCGAGTGAGGCAAATTCCAAACATACCCTACTATCCAAAAAGTAAGCCGAACAAAAAGTACCTTTTTTGATAAATCCGACAAAATCAAAATCCCTTTCCTCAAACTCTTTAATTTTATCCGCTATTGCATAATCATTAAATTGAAGTTTCTTTTTTATTTCGTCTTTGTCGTATTCGACAGAGGTATTAAATAAATATCTGTGTGCTTCGCCTTGTGCCTGCAAATCTCTGAAATCAATAGTTTTTGCCATTTTCAAACATTTTTTTGTCATTGTTTCGTTTGGGTTTTTCGTAAGAATGTTTGAATGTATTGTATTGGTAAAATGCACTATATCAATTAAATCATTTGTTGCCGTTTCTATTTTTTCGCTCAAATCCTCAATTCGCTTTTGGGCTATCTCATTATATTTCTCAAACCAATAATTTTTATAATCCTCTTTTTGAATAAAATAAGTATACCACCGCCAACGGCTTAAAGATAGTTGCGTTTGTCGTTCAACATAAAAGGGATATGTAACTATAGCGATATGTATATTATTCAATTTATTTTCCAAGAAATCAATGTAAGCCGTTATGTTCAACGTTCTTATTTCTTCAACTGATATTTTCATTTTTAAATTTCATTTAATCGTTGTTTGAAATTATCGGTTGGCTACTCGTAGATAGTTTCCGTTTTGCGCCCAATGTGCCTGTAATAATACGGCATGTTGTTCGGGCGTTACTTTGATGTATCGCATAAATGCTTTTTCGGTACGATGTCCTGTTACCTGCATAATGGAAAGTGTCGGAAATCCGCTCAAAAATAAGTTCGTGGCAAAGGAACGGCGGGCGGTATGGCTACTTACCAATTCCCATTTTTCATAACGGGTTGAGGTTCTAACCCCGCCCCGTGTAATTGCTTTGTGTTCGTAGTCGGTTAATCCCACTATTTGGCAAACTTCTTTGATATAGTCGTTTAGTTTCTGATTGGTTATGTTCGGGGGCAATGCTTCGCCGTATCGTTTCCAAATATCCGATACAACGGGGTGCAATGGTATAAGTACCCGTTTGCCTGTTTTTTGTTGCTCTATTTCAATAAAATTGCCTTTGATATGCTCCTTTGTTATTCGTGTAAAATCGGAAAAGCGTAAGCCCGTCCAAGCTCCGACAAGAAACAAATCCCGTACCCGTTCCAATCGTTTGTTGTTGGAAAAATCAAAGTTGTAGAGTAGTGCCAATTCGTTTTCGTTCAAATATACGTTTTCGCTTTCTTCTGTCATAACCACAAAACAGCCATTCAAAAACTCTCTGTTTAATTCTTTGCCTCTGCTTTTCGCCTCGTTGAGAATGATTTTTAAAGTTTTTATTTCTCTGCCTATTGTGTTTGTTGCTAATTTATTAGATTGTAAAAATTTTGTAAAGTTGTTGTAAAAATCAAGCCCCAAATCCTTAAAATCATACGTTTGTTTTGTGTGCGCCTCAAAGCGTGTTATATAGGACAAAGTACGCTTATATCCTAATTGTGTTTTCTTTCCTATAATTGTACCTGTTTTCTTGTTTGTTCGATTGGGGGATTTTTCTATAAAGTCAATCAAAAAGCCCCGTAATGTATTTGTATTGTTTTTGGGTGGATTTATATAATTGTTGAGAAAATCTCGCAAACCCTCTTTTGTTATCGCTTCACTTTGGGATTTTAATTTTGTTATGTGTCTTTCCGTAATCGCTTCCAATTCGTTGAGGCGATTATTTATAATATCTTTTGTGATACATTCGACCAAATCCCGCGCCCGTGCTGTCCGTTTGTTCCAATGTTGGGGATTGATTTTTAACCCTGTAGGGAACGCTAATTTATCATTTCTACCAAAACGATAAATCAAATAGATAGGTTGCGGGGTTGCGCCTACCAATGTACGGGGTTTGAAAATTACATTTGCCATATCAAAAACATATCAATTATTTGCCCTCAAATATACGGCTAATTTTCGATTGTTTCCGCTTTTGTTTCCGTTTTTTTCTCATTTACTTTGATTTTATTTGTTTTATCCATACTTTAAAAAACAAAAAAACGCCCTAATAATGCCACATTTATAGGGTTAAATAGTAAGAATTGATAAAGTTTGAAAAGTTAGGGGTTTCTTTCTGGTGGGACAACTTTTAGTAAATAATCACTTGCAAATCAATGTATTAGCAGGTGATTTTTCATTTGAATGGGTATCTTTTTTAAGCATCTTCCTAAATAATCCATTAACCACATCCGACAAGTAACAATCCTGATTTTCGGGCTGATTTCTCCTGCTTTTTGATATAAGTATCCGGAACAATGCCGAAATATTATTGCCGGACCGGTTAAACCGATTCTCAATTCAAGAGTTTTATGTAGTTTTGCAAAATTGGAAAATTTAAAAAAAAACAAACCCTTTGAAATACGATTTGGAAGAACTGAATGCCCGCTCGTCCGGGACATTAATGGAAAATCTCGGCATTCATTATACGTCTGCATCGGAAGGACGGGTGGAAGCGGTCATGCCGGTAAACAACCGAACCTGCCGGCCATTCGGCGCTTTACACGGCGGCGCCACGCTTGCTTTGGCCGAAACGGTCGCGGGCTTGGGTTCCATGCTGTTGTGCGAACCCGATCAAATGTCGGTGGGGATGCAGGTCAGCGGGAATCATGTATCACCGGCTTACGAAGGCGATACCGTCCGGGCCGAAGCTGTGATCGTGCACAAAGGACGCACGTCGCATGTGTGGGACGTGAATGTTTACACGGTCGACAATAGATTGGTTTCCTCTGTACGAGTATTGAATTGCATCATCAAAAAGAAATGAACGCAGCAGATTGTTCCGATAACATCAACCGTCTTATCGGGCAAAACCTCCCGTTTGCCGTCTATCGCATTCCGGGCGGAAACGAACTTCATTTTATAAAAGGAACGCCAGATTCCGTCGCCACCTTTGATTCGGTCAAAATGCTGAACGGAAAAAGCGGATTCGTGATCGCTCCCTTCCGGGTGTCGAAAAGTTGTCCGATCGCATTCATTGAAACAGACGAAGAAACAGGCATCGAAATGCCCGATATAACGGAAGGCTCTCAAACGACAAAAACCGTTTATGAACAACCTTCGCCGGAGTATGTTTCTGCATTTGAAGTGTTTACCCGGTCGTTGTCGGACAAAAAATTCGATAAACTGGTTTTATCCCGTCGCACGGTTATAAAACGGGATCCGGATTTTTCGCCGGCAACCGTCTTTTTGAAGGCGTGTAAACGTTATATCCGCTCGTATGTTTATCTGTGTCATACGCCGCAAACCGGGACATGGACGGGCAGTACGCCGGAAATTTTATTGTCGGGAAAAAGAAACGAATGGCATACGGTTGCACTGGCCGGTACTCAATCGCTTGTAAACGGGGATTTACCGGATACTTGGGACGAAAAAAACCGCGAGGAGCAGCGATTGGTCGCCGATTACATCCGTAACCGGTTACATTCGTTCCGGATCCATCCGAAGGAAGAAGGTCCGTACACCGTTCGCGCAGGAGAGTTGGCTCATTTGCGAAGCGATTTCCGGTTCTCGCTGCCGGAAAACAACCGATTGGGCAATGTGTTGGATTTATTGCATCCGACGCCTGCCGTATGCGGACTTCCGAAGGAAAAAGCGTTTCAATTCATTTCGGATAATGAAAAATATGACCGCCGGTATTATTCGGGATTTATCGGACAATTGAATCCCGAAGGAAAAAGTGATTTGTATGTCAATCTCCGTTGTATGGAAATAGACGACCGATGCCTCACGCTATACGCCGGCGGCGGGTTGTTGGCATCATCCGTTTTAGAGGAAGAATGGAAAGAAACGGAAGAAAAACTGTCGACCATGCAACGAATAATTCATTAAGGTAATTTAAACAGATGTTGAATGTATTCCGACAAGAAAAATATCCTTCAATTAGTTGCATTGTTGAAAGCACACCGAATCAATGATATTGTATTATGTCCCGGCAGCCGGAATGCACCGATCATTCAAACCTTGGCGAATCATCCGTTTTTTAATTGCCGGGCCGTAACAGATGAACGAAGCGCCGGATTTTTCGCCATGGGACTGGCTTTGCAAAGCAATAAGCCGGCTGTTGTTTGTTGTACGTCGGGAACGGCTTTGCTGAACATTCATCCGGCGGTGGCGGAGGCTTTTTATCAACAAATCCCGTTGATCGTTGTTTCGGCCGATCGTCCTGCGGCATGGATCGGACAAGCAGACGGGCAAACGCTTCCTCAACCGGATGTATTCGGAACTTTGGTGAAAAAATCAGTCAATTTACCCGAAATACGAACCGGCGAAGATGAATGGTATTGCAACCGGTTGATCAACGAGGCTCTTTTGGAGACGGATCATCACGGCAAAGGCCCCGTACACATCAACGTACCCGTTTCCGAACCGTTGTTCGGATTTACGGCTGAAAATCTGCCGCCGGCAAGAACGATTTCCCGCATTCAAGGATTGAAGGCATTTTCCGAAAACCGAAACGACATAGCCTCCCGATGGTCTGAATATACCAAATGCATAATCATTGCCGGGCAATCGGCTTTAAGTTTTACGTTTGAGAAAGAGACCGATGAGATATTGAACGGTCACTTTGTATTGTTGGCGGAACATTTGAACAACGGAACCGTTCCCGGAACGCCCGTCAAAAATTTTGATGTATTATTGTACGCTTTTACCGACAAACAAACGGAAAATTTAACACCGGAGCTGTTGATCACTTACGGCGGGCATGTCGTTTCCAAACGGTTGAAGAAATTTCTCCGTTCGCATCCGCCCAAAGAGCATTGGCATATTTCCGCCGACGGCAAAATCATTGATCTGTATGGTTCGCTGACAACTGTTGTCGAAGCCGATCCGTGTGCTTTCGCGGCCGAAATCGCATCGTTGTTCAAAAACCGGCCGGCTCCCGAATATCCCTGGCTTTGGAAAAATTTGGCGAAAGCAATTCCCGAACCGAACCTTCCTTATTCGGAAATATCGGCGATCGGCGCATTGGTGAAACAGTTGCCGGAAAATTCCGTTCTGCACCTCGGTAACAGTTCGATTGTCAGATACGCGCAACTTTTTTCGATTCCGGACACCGTTGAAGTTTTTTGCAACCGGGGAACTTCCGGCATCGAAGGGTCGTTATCCGCGGCGGTCGGTTATGCTTCGGCTTCGGATAAACTGAATTTTATCGTGATCGGCGATCTCAGTTTTTTCTATGACATGAATGCCTTGTGGAACGGACAGGTTGACAATAATCTGCGTATTCTGCTGCTGAACAACGGCGGCGGCGAAATTTTTCAAACTTTGCCCGGATTTGAAATGACCGGACAAACACACCGGTTCGTTACCGGCACGCACAATGCCTCAGCCGAAGGTTGGGCCGTTGAATGCGGATTTATTTACCGGGGAATTCATAACGAAAAAGAATTGAACGAAGCATTGCCGTCTTTTATACAATCCGGTTTTTCGAATCAACCGATGCTGTCGGAAGTTTTCACCGACAAAGCAGAAGATGTCCGATTGTTAAAAGAATATTATCATCAAATCAAAAATATATAAATAATAAACTATATGGAAACACAACGCGAATGGAAACCCATTAAAGAATACGAAGACATATTGTTTGATTTCTACAACGGAATCGCCCGCATCACCATCAACCGCGAACGATACCGCAATGCATTCACACCTGTCACAACCGGCGAAATGAGCGATGCACTGCATATTTGCCGTGAGGAAGCCGATATTTGTGTCGTCGTGATTACCGGTGCCGGAGACAAAGCATTTTGTTCGGGCGGCGATCAAAACGTAAAAGGACGCGGCGGTTACATCGGAAAAGACGGTGTTCCGCGATTGAGCGTATTGGAAGTGCAAAAGCAGATCCGCTCCATCCCCAAACCGGTAATCGCAGCCGTCAACGGATATGCCATCGGCGGCGGTCATGTATTGCACGTGGTGTGCGACTTGTCCATCGCTTCCGACCATGCGATTTTCGGACAAACAGGACCGCGCGTCGGCAGTTTCGACGCCGGATTCGGATCGTCGTATCTGGCCCGCATCGTCGGTCAAAAGAAAGCCCGTGAAATCTGGTTCCTCTGCCGTCAGTACAGCGCGCAGGATGCGTTGGAGATGGGCTTGGTGAATAAAGTCGTTCCGCCCGGCCGATTGGAAAACGAATATGTACAATGGGCAGAAGAAATGATGTTGCTCAGTCCGTTGGCGCTCCGCATGATCAAAGCCGGACTGAATGCCGAATTGGACGGACAAGCGGGTATTCAGGAGTTGGCCGGTGATGCCACCATGCTTTATTACCTCACGGATGAAGCTCAGGAAGGAAAACAAGCCTTTCTGGAAAAACGCAAACCGGATTTCAAGCAATTTCCGAAATTTCCGTAAGTAATGGAAATAGACGAATCCTTTGAATTGGGTGATTCACAAGAAAATGACTTTGAATAGAGATATTATCTTGATTTTGTACATACCGGCGGCATTCGAAAAAGTCAAGTCAAAATTATTGCAGAAGAGGTATTTTCCTATTCTCAAAACCGATTCGGTTTAAAAAGAAATACAAAATACGCATTTGAAAACGGAAAATAAATATTGAGGTATAAATAATTTCAAAGAATATTATGGATGTGGAAAATAATTGTACTTTTACGTATTCTGCCGGCAATAGAAAAACAACAGGTTTAAAAGCAGACGGTACAACTATTGCAAATCTGTTTAATTATGGGTGGGACGAAATTGGTACTCTTTCAAAAGAACAATATTTAAAAAGAATACAAAAAGATGAATAGATACAACAAGGTTTATATAATCATTGTGGCGGTAGGATAGGTGGATTTTTCACTAAAAAATACAAATCTTGTGGTAAGTTAATATGATATGAACCCGTAGTGTCGCGTCAAGGATGAGTAGAGTCTAAAATGTGTCCGCATCATATTTTTTGAACGCAAAGGCACAAAGTCACGAAGCCACGAAGAAGGATAAAATTTAGCGTCTTGGAAACTTAGCGCCTTAGCGTTAAAAATATTTAAATACAATATCTTATCGTTGACGCGACAGTAGTGCATTTATGCAATACAAGTTGTTAAGGCGGCTTATATACCGTTGTGTATGACAATGGCGAGGCGGAAAAAGTGATAAAGAAACAATAACAAAACGTCAGCCGATAATGGGAGGCTTCACGTAATGGCGGCAGTAGCACCGCAGAAACGACAGTGTGATTTCGGAGGCTTTGCTCCCGCGTGAGCCGCAGTGAGTCTCCATCCGGAGGACAGTGTAGTGCGAATTGACTGAATGCCGGAACAAAAATAAGTAAATTTTATTTCAAAAAAAATTGTATCTTTGCAAAAATAAATTATAGAGGTATGATTATAGCAAATCCTATATACGACACGGTATTCAAATACATGATGAGCGACAGTAAAGTTGCAAAAACTTTCTTGTCGGCAATCATCGGTGAAAAAATAGTAGAATTAGATTTTGCTTCAACAGAATACACGTTAAAAGCGGGAATAGAAAAAAGTCAAATAGACAGAACATTAGAACAAATAACAGTCTGTCGTTTTGACTTTGCGGCAAAAATAGAAACAGAAAACGGAGGTTATAAGACTGTAATCATAGAACTCCAAAAAGCCAAATTTGCCACAGGTATAATGCGTTTCAGGCGATATTTGGGTGCGATGTATCAAAGTGCTGAAAATACTTATGATAAGAACAGAGTAAAAGCACGACAAATTTATTGCATATATTTATTGAACTATGAAATAGATTTGTGTGATAGCCCGATAATAAAAGTAGATTATGTGGCAAGCGACCTGACAACAGGAAAAAAACTTGATAAAAAGAATGAATTTATAGAAAGTTTAAATCACAAGTCGTGGATAATTCAGGTTCGTCAATTAAAAGAAAAACGCAGGAATGAATTAGAAAACCTGTTAAGCATCTTTGATCAAGACAATATAACCGATGACAAGCATATTTTGAATATAGATGAGCGTCAATTTTCGGAAGCATATCAACATATAATACGCAAATTACGCGAAGCGTACGAATCAAAGCAAGTAAGAGAAGAGATGCAAATGGAAGACGATTATATAAACGAATTACTAATGAAAGATGAAATAATTGCAGAAAAAGATAAATCATTAGCAGAAAGCAAAAAGACTATTGAGGAAAAGGACAAAGCACTTTTAGAGCAACGGAAAGAAATAGAAGAATTAAAAAGACAATTGAAAAACAATAAATGATGATAGACATAACGTAGCGACAAACAAGGTGGAAGAAAAGCTTTGACCGAAATGTGTTTCAAGTATAAATCAAGCAGGTATCTGACCCATGAATTAATCAAGAAAATCAAAAAACCAGAATATATACAGCAGTTTACTCCCCGAAAAGGAGCCGCTAAAGGTCCCGAATATAACAGTTGTATGTTGCCTTTTATTAAAAATCAATGGAATATAGAAAATGCCATGGAAAATTCGGACAGTTTGAGCAGAATGATTTTCAGAATAAAAAATCTGTTGCAACAAACGGATATGTTTGAAAATAGAACATGAACATCAAAAACCGTCAAATTTCAATTATCAACTGCCGTCTGCATTTCAAACAACCGGCGGGTACTTCGCGTGGTGTTTACAATACCCGGAATGTTTGGTATGTCAAAATAACTTCGACCGACGAATCCGGCCGCATCGGAATCGGGGAATGCGCTCCTCTGCCCGATTTGAGTTGCGACGCTTTACCGGATTACGATGAAATTCTTTCCGATGCCTGTCGGGATTTGGTACAAAAAGGCTGTTTGGATACGGAACGGTTGCGGCCTTATCCGTCTGTTTTATTCGGACTTGAAACTGCCGTCCGGCATTTCGAAACGGGAAGCCTTGCGCTTTATGACACTCCGTTTTCCCGCGGGGAAGCGGGAATCCCCATCAACGGACTTATTTGGATGGGCGATTACCGGAAAATGCGGGAGCAGATCGAAATGAAAATGGCGGCGGGGTACCGGTGTATCAAACTGAAAATCGGAGCCATCCGTTTTGACGAAGAATTGGAATTGCTTCGTCATATCCGCAACCGGTTTTCGTCGAAAGATATCGAATTGCGTGTGGATGCCAACGGCGCTTTTTCGCCGCAGGAAGCTCCCGAAAAATTGAACCGGTTGGCCGAATTGGATATTCATTCCATCGAACAGCCGATTCGTGCGGGACAACGGGAAGCAATGGCCCGGTTAACCGCCCAAACGCCTTTGCCGATTGCATTGGATGAAGAATTGATCGGCATTCACACACCGGAAGATAAACGAAACTTATTGACAACCATCCGTCCGCAATACATCATCCTCAAACCGTCTTTACACGGAGGTTTTTACGGATGCTCCGAATGGATCGAAGAAGCGGAAAAACTCGGCATCGGTTGGTGGGTCACCTCGGCGCTGGAATCCAACATCGGATTGAATGCCGTCGCCCAATGGTGTGCCGGATTTGAGAATCCGATGCCGCAAGGGTTGGGAACAGGACAATTATTCACGGATAATATCGATATACCGCTTTTTATCCGGAAAGATTGTTTGTGGTATGACCCGAACGGGATTCGATTTCCGTTCGGCCCGGACGGAATCCCTTTTTCTCTCGGGAAAAACGAACTTTTTATCCGGAACGATCATGCCGATGTACATACTTTTTTGTCGGAATGGTTCGATGATTCCCCGACGGTATCCGTGCAAACATCCGGTTCCACGGGAGCGCCGAAACCGATAACGGTCAAAAAAGAAAAAATGTTGCAAAGCGCCCGGCTCACGTGTTCGTTCTTACATTTACAGCAAGGCGACAACGCGCTGCTTTGCCTGCCTTTGCAATATATTGCGGGGAAGATGATGGTGGTTCGCGCGTTGGCAACCGGACTGACCTTGATTGTTCGTAAACCGTCGGGACACCCGATGGCGGACGTAAAAACTCCGTTGTGTTTTGCCGCTTTGACGCCGATGCAGGTGTATAATTCGCTTCAAGTGCCGGAAGAAAAAGAACGGCTGATGCAAATCAAAAAACTTCTGATCGGCGGCGGAGCAATCGATGCTTCATTGAGCAAAACTTTAAAATCATTTCCAAATGCCGTTTATTCGACCTATGGCATGACCGAAACGTTGTCTCATATCGCACTTCGCCGGTTAAGCGGCCCGGAAGCGTCGGAATATTACACGCCTTTTCCGTCCGTGAAACTTTCGTTGTCGCCTGAAAACACGTTAATCATAGAAGCTCCGTCGGTTGCCGGAGAAATTATTTACACCGGCGATCTTGCGGAAATTCTTCCGGACGGGAATTTTCGGATTCTCGGACGAAAAGACAACATCATCAACAGCGGAGGAATAAAAATACGGGCGGAAGAAGTGGAAGATACTTTGCGACCGGTCATTTCCGGACTTTTTGCCGTAACGTCGGTTTCCGACCCGCAATTCGGGGAAGCTGTGGCGTTATTGGTCTGCCGCGGACAACATGATTCGAAAGAGAAAATCCGGCATCTTTTACCGAAGTACCAACGGCCGAAATATATTTTGGAAACGGATGAGATTCCGCTGACGGAAACAGGAAAGATTGACCGGGCGGCATGCAAAAGGGTCGCACTTCGCTTGCTTGGCAGTTGACGACCGGTTAAAACAATAGTCAAACAAATATCTGCTTTAAAAAATATAATGATTATCGGATGTTATGCCCGGCTCTCCCTGCAGGCAGATGTAAAAAATGTGTCAATGTTTCTAAAATATTCGTTCTTTTTTGTCCCGCCGGGGTCAAAATATTTTCTTCTTCACATTACGTCCCTGACGGGACGTTGGTCTCCGGAGAAATTCTTCTTTTTACCAATATGTTGTCCCTGACGGGACGGAAAACAACATTTTTTAGAATGGATTTTTCGAAAAAAAAACGAATATTATATTTTTACATCCCACTTGCGAGGATAAGTAGGCATAACATCCGATAATCATTAAAAATATTTCCTGTCTTCGGGAAAATCGAGACTATATTCATATTTTTCGTAGTTTTGTACAATAAACAAATTATCCTGTTTCCTGACTTTGACACTTTAAAAAGTGCGATTTTCTAATTGGATAATAATCAATTGTTTATAAATTTTACGACATCAATTTGGGTGACCCGACATGAAATAACGTCGCAGGCGTGAAACGCGGATAACCTCGTACAAACGTAGCGCAGTGCGAGGCAAGGAAGTCCCCGCGAATATGGAACTCCGAACGGAGTTCAATGTAATACATTGATCTATAGCGATATATGTTGAACTGCTACGTAGTTCTAAGGAGTGAGGGTACATTAACAACCCCAAGCTGCACTACGTTTGCATGGGGTTATCAATGTTAAAGTCCATACGGACTTTTTTAGAGTGACGCATTGTCAAAGTCAGGAGTAGACAAGTAAACGAGTAGACAAGTCCGGCTTTGTGATACCCGAACCCCGTCCACTCGTTTACCTGTTTACTCGTTTACTTGTCTACCTGTTTACTCGTCTACCTGCGCTTAATCCGTTGCCGCAGGGCATACACGAGGCTGCCGGCAAATAACACCATAAGCCCGTCGCCAAGTGGTACTTTGTTCGAGGTGCCGCCGCCTTCCGTGCCGCCGGCACGCAAAATATCGTCCCCGTCCTTTTGGATTTCCGGACGGTCATTTTGTTGGCTTGATGTCAGGCCTTCTTTTTCTTGGGCTCCGGACGGATTTTCCGCCCGGTCACTTTCGCTGAAACGGACGGACTCCCCGTCTTTCGAAAACGGTTTGACGTTCTGTGTTTTCCCGCCGTAAGGATAAGTCGACACATATTCCTTTTCTCCGGAAAAAAATCCGCCGCTCC
>WRGA01000093.1 GCA_009787405.1 Candidatus Azobacteroides sp. | reverse complement strand
TGACGGGACAAAAAGAACGAATATTTTTTTGAAACATTGACACATTTTTTACATTCAACCTGTGGGAATATCCGGGTATAACATCCGATAATCATAATTCTTAATTCATAACTCTTAACTCTTAATTTTATATGACAGACTTGCAACTGAAAGAAGTTCAAGAACGCCGAGATGCGTTGAGGAGGTATCTTTGACGTCGATGCGAAAATAATTCAAATCGAGGAAGAAGAACTGCGCACGCAAGCGCCCGGCTTTTGGGATGATGCCAAAACAGCCGAAGCCCAAATGAAAAAAATCAGGGAACTCAAATCTTGGGTAACCGGCTTCAATGAAATAAATGTCGCCGTCGAAGATTTGATTGTGGCGGATGAATTTCTCAAAGAAGGCGCCATGAGCGAAACCGAAGTGGAACAATCTTACCGGCAGGCTGTTTCGCTTATCGAAAATTTGGAATTTAAAAATATGCTTCGCCGGGAAGAAGACAAATTAGGAGCGGTATTGAAAATCAATGCGGGAGCCGGCGGAACGGAAAGTCAGGATTGGGCTTCAATGCTGCTGAGAATGTATCTTCGCTGGTGTGAAGCCAATAAATATAAAGTAACGCAAACCAATTTTTTGGAGGGTGACGAAGCCGGCATTAAAACCGTGACGCTTCAAATCGAAGGTGATTTTGCCTACGGTTATTTGAAAAGCGAAAACGGTGTGCATCGTTTAGTCCGGGTTTCTCCGTACAACGCCCAAGGCAAACGGATGACTTCTTTTTCTTCGGTTTTTGTGGTTCCGTTGGTGGACGACAGCATCGAGATCGAAATCAACCCTACGGACATCGAATGGGATACTTTTCGTTCGGGCGGCGCCGGCGGACAAAATGTAAATAAAGTCGAAACCGGTGTGCGGTTGCGGCATATTCCCACCGGCATCGTCATCGAAAACACCGAAAGCCGCTCCCAATTCGGAAACAAAGACAATGCTCTGCGTTTATTGAAATCGCAATTGTATGAAATGGAGTTGGAAAAACGTCGCGCCGAACAACAAAAAGTGGAAGCCGGAAAGAAGAAAATCGAATGGGGGTCTCAAATCCGATCTTATGTTTTCGACGACCGCCGCGTCAAAGATCACCGGACAAATTACCAGACATCCGATGTTCAAGGGGTTATGGACGGAGACATCGACGGCTTCATCAAGGCCTATCTGATGGAATTCGGCGACGAATGATCTTAATTTTTAATTTAATTTACCGTGAACGTAAAAATCATCAACAAATCCAAACACCCTCTTCCCTCCTACTCTACGAATTTGTCGGCAGGGATGGATTTGAGGGCAAATCTTGATGAAGCTGTTGTTTTGAAACCGTTGGAACGAAAACTGATTCCGACGGGTTTATTTATTGAACTTCCCGAAGGATACGAAGCTCAAATTCGTCCTCGAAGCGGATTGGCGGTCAAACACGGAATCGGCGTGTTAAATTCTCCCGGAACGATCGATGCCGATTACAGGGGCGAAATTTGCGTAATCTTAATCAATCTGTCAAACGACGCATTCGAGATCAAAGACGGCGAACGTATTTGTCAAATGATTGTCGCCGCTCACGAAACCGTCAACTGGATCGAAGCCGACATGTTGAACGAAACGGATCGCGGGAAAGGCGGTTTCGGACATACCGGGAAAAATTAAAACTTAATGATTTCATATTCAAATAGCATTAAATTTGTGCTGCTTTTTATGAAGTATTCTTGTTATGAAAAAAAGATATTGTTAAAAGTATATGTTTTGATTGTGTTTTTTATTTATTTATAAAATAAAAAACCTCACCAGAGCTAAATCCGATACAGCTGTATGAAATGTATTTACCCTAAATTTATTAACTAATTAAAAATAAATATATTATCCCCAAAAAACGCAGGAGCTGAAACAATCCCCCTGTAGCATGATGACAGGCTTAAATGAACCGAACCTTATTCTTTTTGTTGCCGACATAAGTCCGGAATTCGTCAACTTCTAAACTCTCATAATGTGGTTGTTTCGGGGTAATTATACGATTGGAATTAACCAAAAACGGACAACACTTTCTTTTCGCTGATCTCCTTTATTTCTGTTGTATCTCTAATACCTACACCTCGAACAAACATCTTTAATATCTTGTGTGCCAGTGTGGAATGACAGCCTTTGTAACTTAACGCATGGTTGCCGATAAATTGATGACCACATCTTTTGCACAAATAATTTTGCTTTTATTGTATTTCCTGCCGTTTTTCTTTATTTTTGTGCTTTGGCAATCGGGGCAATGGAGGGTTATTTTTACTTTCACACACAAAAATAACGCTTTTTCTCTACTTGCCAATTTCTTGGCACAGCATACTTTTTACAACACGACCAATTTGTTAAAAGAAGGCCGGATGACGACAACATAAGTTTTTGATGAAAAAGATTTTTACAAAAATGATCGGGGTATTGACGCATTTCGTTGACGGATGCCTCATTTTTGTCGTTCTTTATTTTGCGGCATTTTATTTGTTATCGAACATCACGGTGAACAACGACTTTAAACAACCCGCCGAAGGAATCGATATCTACCTGTTGTCCAATGGAGTACATACCGATATTGTCGTTCCGGTTAAAAACGAATGCAACGATTGGGGAAAAGAGATCGATTACCGGTTGACCAAAGCGCAAGATCCCGCCATGAATTATTTGTCTGTCGGTTGGGGAGACAAAGGTTTTTATTTAGACACCCCGACATGGGCCGATTTAAAACCCGGTGTTGCCTTCAAGGCTTCGTTTTGGCTGAGTACCACCGCCATGCACACCACTTTTTACAAAGCCTTGCCGGAAGATTCTTTGTGCCGGCGGATAAGAGTCAAAAAAGAACAATATATGAAAATCGTTCAATACATCAACCATCAATTTCAACGGGATGCCGCAGGACAAATCATTTTTATACCCGCCGTGCCGACTTACGGGAACGATGATTCGTTTTATGAAGCGAAAGAACGGTACAATCTTTTTTTCACGTGTAATTCCTGGAGCAATCAATGCTTAAAGCAAGCCGGCATAAAAGCGTGTGTTTGGACGCCGTTTGAAAGGGGTTTGTTTATCGGACGGTAATGTATTTACAAACCAAACCTGTGTTTTTCATAATGTTTGGTTTGTAAAAAACACTCACAAAATGCCAAGCTACAGCTATGACTATTCTTGGCCATGTTGTTTCAACATAAATATGTCGTAAAAAACGGTTTATATTTTAAACGCTAAGGCGCAAAGACGGAAAGACGCGAAGTTTAAATTCTTTGTGTGTATTTTTGTATCTTCACGTTTAAAATAATAGACATTAAATTCTACGGGGTACTTATACTGACACTAAATCCATTTAACATTAATTACGTGCAACTTCTCAAATATTTAACGTCATTTAATGGATGTTATAATATCTGAATTGTATATTTACATCATGATACAGCATCTCTACAGGGCAAGCGCATCAAAAAAATATAAATAAAATACGATGTTAATAATCTGATAGTTGTATAATAAGTTTTTATGTTCAAAAATATTAAAACCTACTACCGGAATATTTTTTACTTAAAGACCAAAATTGTCATTCAAATGTTTCGACGATATAAACCCTCTCCGTAATACTTGGATTGAGTTCTTTTGGGGGTCAGCCGTATGTAATTCAAAAGAACAGATTGAAAGTGCAAAAAAAATGATCCGAACGGTCTACGAAAAAACAAAAAAATAACATGTATGAAATCAATTAAGAAAATCGTTGTTTTTGTTATTGTATTACATGTCTGTAACAGTGCCGGTGCGTTAAAACCCGACACGATCTACTCATGGAAACCTGATGCGATGGGGTTAATGTATAAAGAGTATGATGTTAAAACTTCGGACGGATACACCTTAAAAGCATGGTTTTGCCCGGCCCAAACAGCTTTATCCGATGACTCCATTAAATACTATTCCCAATTAAATTCAATGCGTGAGTATAAATATAAACCGGATACCGTAAAAAAGCCGACAATTATTATTTGTAACGGAGACGGAGGTAATATGCAACAATTAGTCGGATTTGCGGCTGTTTATTGTTGGTTCGGATTCAATGTTATGACATTTGATTGGCGGGGATTCGGGGAAAGTCAAGCTTTTCCCGTTGATACAAATGTTGTGGCATATCCCGAATTTATTTTGGATTACGATGCCGTCGTAGATTTTACCAAACAACTTCCGACTGTCGATTCCGACAGAATGGGAGTATTTGGTTTTTCAACCGGCGCTTTTATGTCATTCTATATTGCGGCAAAACGTCCTGAAATAAAAGCTATGGTAGGAAGGGGTATTTTTACATGCTATGCCGATATTATAGAGAACTTGAAAAAGATTAACCCGACCCGACCATTAATCATTCCGGAAACGATGGACGATTATTCTCCCAAAAATAATTGGCATGATTTTAAAAAGCCTGTTTTTTTAATTGTAGGAGATTTAGACGAACGGACTCCCAAGGAAAATTCAATAGAAATCCTTCAAAATGTAAAAAGTAATGTCCGTGAATTATGGATAGTGGATAAAGCCGGTCATGGAGGATGGGAAGCTCCGGAAATAATCGACCGGTATCTCTTTATCAAGAAAACGGTACAATTTTTTCAAGAAAATTTGTGAGAGATTTGGTGAAGTCTAATTTAGAGTACCCTTACCCATTCGTTATATCTAAAAATAAATTCTTTATCGAGCCAAATTCAGTGTCTCTTTATTATTATTGCCTAAGCCGATTCAAAACCAATTAAGAGTGAAAAAAAACTTGCTGAGGATATTTTAGATGAAATTTTTCAAAGATAAATACGATTAAAGAAATTGATATAAAACGGATTGTCTCAGTTTCTAGAGACTTTATAATAGCCTATTTTATAAAAATAAGTTTCGTAAACGAGAAAACCAGATTACGATAAATGCCATTGGGTGCAGGTGATGAATGACTTTATACAATGGTACGAAACATTAAAAAATAAACAATAAACAAATATAAATAAATTAAATGATTATCGGATGTTGTACCCGGCTATCCCCGCAGGTGGGATGTAAAAATGTGTCAATGCTTCAAAAAAATATTCGTTCTTTTTTGTCCCGTCAGGGACATTATATTGGTAGAAAAACACCACCCCTTCACCCTTTGTCCCGCCGGGGACAACATGTTTTCCTTCCCGCATTGCGTCCCTGACGGGACTTTGATCACCGGAGGGACTCTCCTTTCTACCGATATGTTGTCCCTGACGGGACGGAAAACAACATTTTTTACACCCCCGCAGGTGAGGATAGCCGGGTACAACATCCGATAATCATTATAAATTATTACGCATGAATAAATCTGTTTCATTTTTTAATGATTACGAACAAGCGTTATTAATAAAAGAAATAAAAATAAATACATTGTTCCATCAAGAACAAAATACAGGTAGAAACGATGCGTCTTGATAATCCATAAGTACATCGAGGCAAGCTCCGGTGGCCATGGCGAAACACATTGAGATAAGAGGAAATGATATGAATGACAGCATTCGCGTTTCAAGAAAAAAATTTACCTTTGTATTTATTATGGTAGAGTAAAATACATGAACCGTCCGGAAATCGTTCCAGCGTTAAAAACCATTTTGCATCAGGTTGCTCCCGAGGCAACGGTAATTCTGTATGGCAGCGAAGCCCGCGGTGAAGCTCGCAAAGACAGCGATATCGATCTGTTGATTATTTTGCCGGATAAAGACAAAATTACGTTGCATGACCGCCGGGCGATAACTTATCCGCTTTATGATGTGGAATTGGAAACGTTGGAAACGGGAGTAATCATCAGCCCCAAAGTTTTTTCCAAACAACAGTGGGAAACTCAATTAGCCGTCACTCCATTTTATCATAATGTAATGAAGGAAGGGATTGTATTATGACGGACCGGGAAACAGTGGATGCGATAGTTGTTTACCGTTTGGAAAATGCGCATAAAACATTGAATGAAATTCCTATTCACATCGAACACGAATTGTGGAATACGGCAATAAATCGTTTGTATTATGCTTGTTACTATGCCGTAACCGCATTATTGATTCATTCGGATATAGAAGCACAAACTCATGCAGGTGTGCGCCGAATGTTGGCTGTGCATTTCACAAAAACAGAGAAGCTGTCTGTCAAATTAAATAAGTTTTACACCGATTTGTTTGAGAGCAGACAAACAATCGATTGTTTTTATCGATGCTATAAATAAATTGATCGTTTAATAAATAACAAGATTATCTAATCTTATACTAACCTTCCTATAGACAAGGGAATGTTTACGTTTTCTATTGTCAAATAATTATACTACCTTTGGCATTGGTGGTCGGTTAAACTTGTTTGGATAAATCTGCACTTTTGATTATTTGATTGATAATCAATGTAATATGGTAAATTCCGCAATGTAACAAATTGACAACCATTTATTTATAGCAATCTCGAAATAGATTTATATAAACAACTTCTAAAGTAGAAATATACAAAATTTATATTTTTGCGTTGAAAACAAGACATTTCAAAACATTTGATGCACTTCGTTTTTTTGCTTTTGCAAAAGTTTTCCTGTTACATTTACCAATAAATGATTTTCCTTTTTTTTCTTTTCTTAAAAATGGAGGAGGCATTGGTGTTATATTCTTTTTTGTTTTAAGTGGTTTTCTTATTTCATATATTATTTTTCAGGAAAAAGAGAAAACAGAGAAATTAAATTTACGGAATTTTTTTATACGCAGAATATTACGCATATGGCCGTTGTATTACTTGATGTTGCTATTTGCATTTTACACCCCGTATATCATGGAATTATTGCATCTTCCTTCTTTTTCTTCGGAAGGGTATGAGCCGAATTGGTTATTATATAGCTTGTTTTTAGGTAATTATCAGTCAATCTGTCTCGGTTCGTTTCCTAATGTCTCCCCATTGCCTGTTATGTGGTCATTATGCATCGAAGAACATTTCTACCTTCTTTGGGGCATTTTATCGTATTTTGTTAAGTTGAATAAAATGCCTTACTTTTTTGTCGGGGGGATAATATTGGCAAATATAGCCCGAATTGCATTTGTTCAATTAGAATTGAATACATCAGAGGTTCTCACAAATCTCGATTTTTTTATTTATGGAGCTATTCCTGCCTATCTTATAGTACGATTTCCAAATAAAGTGGAAAACAAAGTATTATTTTTCTCTCAAGAATTAAAAATATTAATTACTCTTTTCGTTGTCTCGATAGTGATTGTTTCACCTTTGATTTCAAACTCTATAAAAGAACTTCTGATGCCTTCTGTCCAAGGTATTACTTTCGCCGGTCTAATTACTCTTTTTTCTCCTGAAAAAAGTGATTTTTATATCTCCGATAAAAATATTTTGAGCATTATGGGACGATACAGCTACGGGATGTACCTTTTTCATGGAATTTGGATTTCTTTTTTTATCCATATTTTTTCAGACTTTGGAATTTCTTTACATATAGGTATTTATGCAATAGTATTTGTTGGAATTGTCTTTTTATGTACTTTAGGAAGTGCATGGCTATCTTATCGCTTTTTTGAAAGGCCGTTTCTTAATTTAAAAAGGAAATTTTAATATCAAAATAAATTTTCCGCATTCACCGATTGTCGTTGAGCATCGGTTGCCCGTTCCCATTGATGTGTGCGGAACCCGAACAGCCCGGCGATGATATTCGACGGGAAAATGCGCACCGCATCGTTGTATTGCGTAATGCTCGCACTCAGGTAGCGACGTCCGGCAGAGATTTGTTCTTCAACTTCATTCCAACTGTATTGCAGATTGGTGAATTGCGTGTGTGCTTTCAGTTCGGGATAGTTCTCTACCTGTATCATCAACCGTTTCATCAAAGCAGCCGTTTCATCGTCTTGTCGGTAATCGGCGGACGGTTGCGATGTTTGACGGAGTTGCGTAATTTTGTCCAGAACATCTTTTTCGTAGTTTGTATATTGTTTTGTTACCGTAATCAAATTGGGAATCAAATCATTCCGTTTGATGAACAACGCATCGAGCGACGATTTTGCATTCTCAATTTGATTACGACGAGTATTCAACCGGTTATAGCCGGTAACCAAAAACAAGAAAACAACAAATAAAACGGCGGCAACGACAATAGAAGTTATCATATTATTCGGATTTCCAAATGTTATTACTGTTCAATTTTAATTCTTCGATAATGGAAAGTTGCTCGGAAAGTTCGTCATAAAATTGAACAAGCGTTTCTTTCTTATCTACTCGTTTGAACCACGATGCCTCGAAACGGTCATGGCTGTTGTTGTTCATCACATATACTTTATTGTCGGCAAATGCAATATACAGATGTTTACCCATTTTCTTTCCCATCGCCTTGATGCGTTCCATCAGCGATGTGGTCAGGATGTAACGGGCTTCTATCTGGTCAACGGCATATACACGGAACATCTCCATAAATTCGGGGTCTTCCAACACCACTTTTTCACCTTCATGCTGCAAGGCTTCCATGGAAGATTTGGAATATACAAATACCGGGTGCCGGAATGTTTTGGGAAAGCCTGCGATAAAGAAACTGCCGAACATAACGGTATTGTAAGGGTCTTCTCCTTTCTTGACATATGTTTTTTCCGAAAGAAGATGCAAATCGCTGAACCGGAAAGAAACACCGTCAATTTCGCCTTGAATCATATCGCTGCCGCCGGCCTTGTAATTTTTCGGATACAACATGCCGCTTTCCAACACTTCGGCTGTTTTGATATGATTGTTAATCTGATACCGAAACGACGGATCCCAAAAAGCCACCATTTTGCGTATGACGCGGTCTTTGAAATCGAATTGAAAACCGCCGTTTCCGCCGAATGCCGCCATTCCCGGATTATCGCCTGTTTTTTTGCGGAATAAAAACGAATACAAATACGTGATGACAAAAGCTATTCCGATGAATATCATAATCATATAAATCACGTTATTGGTATTTGCTCCGCTACCCGATTCTTTTGTATGACTGTACATGAAATAACCGGCTCCGCACACAAATGCAATCGCGATCAGCACAATGATAAAGTAAGAATTTTTTGTGCGTTTCCGATGCGATTCCAATTGATCTAAATTAGCGGTCAACTCGGTGTCGGTCGCTAAAAATTGTTCAAATTCCCACAAAGATTTCATGCCGGTTATGAATTTTCGTTCAATAAATCTTTTACCTGATCGGTATATTGGAACGGAACAGGCAAGATAAACTGCTTATTCACGCCTTCGAGTGTTACTCCGAACATTTGCACGGGCCCGGTGTGATAATTGACAAAGTACAAAGGTATTTTGATGCGGTAAATTTTGCTGTCGTTGATGGATATGACTCGTTTTCCGTTTTCGATGTACTTAATAAATTCGTCGATGGTTTCCGGGCGTTTTTGTAAATTGCGAAAACTCCGGTAAGCATAACCGACGGCTATTAAACAAGCTAAAGGGAAGATGATTTTCACATATACGGGCATTCCGGTTGTCAATTCTTCCGCCATATTTCCGGGAGAAAAAGAAACTTGCAATTTGACGAAAAGCCAAACGATCAATCCCAATACGATCAATACCGCTCCGGCAATGACCGCATAACCGATCCACATCAATTTTACGTCACGTTGGTGTTCTGCCAATAAGATGGTTTTTAATTCTTGTGTTGTCATAGTCAATCGTATTATAATTCTAAATTACCGTCTTTATCGAAAACAAAGTAAATAAGTTTAAATTCTCCGCTGTTTTTTAAACTGCCTCTTACCGAGGTTTCATACGTCACGTCTTTCCCTTTTTTGAAGTTTACCAGGATGTTCGACATTAACGGGTGAATTTGTTGTTCGGCCGCTTTTCGTATCGCTTCTTCATACACTTTTTTCAGCACATCGGCCTTTACAAGACTTAATGTATTTATTTCTTCATCCAATTCATAAACTTCGGGACAGTCTCCATCCGGATTGATTTCAACCGGATTGATGGCGCTCCATCCCGTAACGGGGTTGTAGGTCATTCTTTCCAATTGATTTTTATCCGATTTGGACTGAAATTCGACGGAAATAATGTCAATCATATTGTTTTTATCGCCCACACTGTCGTTAAAAGAAAAACGAAGTTCATCCGCCATTACATCGCCGCCCGGTATTTTTTCCAGATGTTCCATCGCTTTTTCAAAACCGTCTGATTTCACATCATATTTATCGTTTTCCAAAGATCCGCATGCGGCAAAAATAATCGACAGGCTTGCCGCAATCGCAAAAGTCGTCCCATTCTTCATCATTTTTTTATTCATTTTAAATCTGTTTTAAATTTTAAAATTGTTAATCATCGGTATTTTCCGTTCTCCGAATCATGGAGGATACTCAAATAACCGGTGTAACGGGATTGACTGATCAGATGATTCTCCACATCCTTCAATACTGCGCAACCGGGTTCGTGTCGATGCGTGCAATCGGCAAAACGGCAATTTGCCGATGCCTTGAATATTTCCCGGAAATAATGACCGACTTCCGCGCCTTCCATATCCACCGAACCGAATCCTTTGATCCCGGGCGTGTCGATCAAATAACCTCCGCCGGGAAGAGCGATCATTTCGGAGAATGTGGTCGTATGCACTCCTTTATTATGATATTTCGAAATTTCACCGATTTTTAATCCGGTGCCGGGAATCAAGGCATTGATCAATGTCGATTTCCCCACCCCCGAATTTCCCGAAAACAAGGTGATTTTCTCTTTCAACAATAACCGCAATTCATCCAATCCCGCAGGATCAAGCGCCGATATTTTCAAACACGGATAACCGATGTGTTCGTACAAACTGACCAATTCGTCCATGTATTCGATTTCTTCCCCGTTGTACAAGTCTATTTTATTGATGACCAAGGTAACGGGAACATGATAGGCTTCGGCGGAACATAAAAACCGATCGATAAAAATGGTGGAGGTTTGAGGATAATCGACAGTGACAATCAACACGGCCCGGTCTACGTTTGCGGCGATAATGTGGAATTGTTTGGAAAGATTGGAAGAGCGGCGAATGATATAATTTTTCCGTTCCTCGATGCCGGTGATCAATGCCGTTCCTTCTTTGTTCGTTTCAATAATCACCCGATCACCCACCGCCACCGGATTGGTGCTGCGAATGCCTTGCAACCGGAAATTGCCTTTTATTTTGCAATCGATCGAATCTCCGTTCCCGGTATAAACCTGATACCAGCTGCCTGTATTTTTTACGACCAAACCCCTCATTCAAACCGGGAGTTACAAATTGTGTTATAGCAATGGAAAAAAGCCGGGAAACGAGCGGTCTTAATTCCCGGCTTTCTTTTGTCATCATCATTCAGACGGTCATAATTTCTTTTTCTTTACCGGCAAGCAATTCGTCCACCTTTTTGACATATTTGTCATGCCTTTTTTGAATTTCGGCTTCGGCATCTTTTTCCATGTCTTCGGGCAATCCGTCTTTTACGGCTTTTTTTAACAATTCTATCAAATCCCGGCGAATATTCCGAATACTTACTTTTGCCGTTTCAGCTTCTTGACGAGCGTGTTTTACCAGCGTTTTACGCCGTTCTTCCGTCAACTGAGGCATATTCAAACGAATCACTTCTCCGTTGTTTTCGGGCGTAATTCCCACATCTGAAGCCATGATTGCTTTCTCGATTTCTTTGATCAATTGTTTTTCCCACGGCTGAATGGTAATAGTTTTTGCGTCGGGAGTGGTAACGGTTGCCACACCGCTCAGCGCTGTGGGTGTTCCGTAATAATTGACTCTGATTCCGTCTAATATACGGGGATTGGCTTTTCCTGCACGGATTTGCGCCAATGAATCATCCAAAAACTTAACCGCGAACGACATTTTTTCTTCGGCGGTATTAAAATATTGTTTTACATCTATCATAACAGTATATTTTTAAAATTCGATTGCGATCGATCGGGTATTTTCAAAATGCAGATAAATCAGAACAAAGGTAAAGATATTTTTTAAGTATGTCGTAAAACCGGTTTATATTTTAAACGCTAAGGTGCAAAGGCGGAAAGGCGTGAAATTTAAATTCTTTGTGACTTGGTGTCTTTGCACCTTAGCGTTTAAAATAGTATAAATCAAATTCTGCCATGTGCTTAGCGGATTAATTATGAACCAACGTTCCGATCTTTTCGCCCAGAATCACTTTTTTCAGATTTCCCGCCGTGTCCATGTCAAACACAATAATCGGAAGATTATTTTCTTTACACATCGTTGCGGCGGTAAGATCCATCACTTTCAGGTTGCGGTTGTACACTTCGTCGAATGTGATTTCGTCGAATTTCACCGCATCCGGATCTTTTTCGGGATCGGCGGTATATACACCGTCCACACGTGTTCCTTTGAGCATGACGTCCGCTTTGATTTCGATTCCTCTCAACGAAGAACCGGTATCTGTGGTAAAAAAGGGATTTCCGGTTCCGGCGGAAAGAATGGCGATTTGTCCGTTTTCCATCGTTTCAACGGCTTTCAGATTACTGTAAAATTCTCCGACAGGCTCCATCCTCACCGCTGTCAGGACTTTCGATTTTATGCCGGCGGCTTCCAATGCGGAACTCAATGCCAAGCTGTTGATCACCGTTGCCAACATTCCCATCTGATCACCTTTCACACGATCAAAACCTTTGGATGTTCCGCTCAGTCCGCGAAAAATATTTCCGCCTCCGATGACGATTCCGATTTGCACTCCCATCTCCGCAATTTCTTTGATTTGGAGGGCATATTCGTTCAACCGCTTTTCATCTATCCCGTATTGTTTTTCGCCCATCAACGACTCTCCGCTGAGTTTCAAAAGGATTCTTTTATATTTGATCATAAGTATGTTGTAAAAATCAGGTTATATTTTAAACGTCAAGCCGCAAAGACGGAAAGATACAAAGTTTAAATTCTTTGTGATTTTGTGTCTTCGCGTTTGAAGCAATAGACATTAAATTCTGTCATGTACTTAGCCGCAATTACTGTTTGTTCCACATCAGGCATAATCCCCTCTATATTACGGCAAAAGTATATCAATTAATTCAAATGCACAACATCCGACCGGAGAGTATTTTAAATGTGAATTAAAAAAATCAAATCCCGGATTTGGTCTCCGAACGGACAACAATAATTTTCTGTATTCCACTTGATTGACTTTTGATTGATGATCAAGGAATCATAAAAGGCAGAGAAAAATATGCTTTTTTGAAAAAAAATAACGTTCTTTGCAAGATTATATTTTCGGACGGGAAACGTTATCCCGTACCTATGTGTCTTTTAACAATTAAACCGCAGAATGGAATTTTCCGCTCAACAAATTGCAGATTTTTTAAACGGCGAGATTACGGGAAACCCGCAAGTAAAAGTATCCGGTTTTTCCAAAATAGAGGAAGCGACTCCCGGGACGCTGTCTTTTCTTTCCAACGACAAATATTTACATCATTTATACACCACCGAGGCAAGCATTGTTCTCATCAATAAAGCGTTCGAATTGAAAGAACCCGTAAAATCCACATTGATCCGGGTGGATGATGCGTATGCGTCGTTGGCGTTGTTATTGTCATTGGTCGAAAAAAACAAACCGCATAAAACCGGCAGAGAAGATCCGTCTTTCATCGCCTCGTCTGCCAAGGTTCCCGAAGAAACATACATCGGCGCTTTCACTTACATCGGCGAAAATGTGACCGTCGGCAAAAATGTCCGGATTTATCCGCAGTCATTTATCGGCAATCACGTATCCATCGGTGACCATTGCATCATTTATCCGGGTGTGAAGATTTATGACAACACCAAAATCGGGAACCATTGCATCATCCACGCCGGAGCGGTCATTGCATCCGACGGATTCGGATTTGCGCCCGAAGGAGAGGTATACAGGAAAATTCCCCAAATCGGAATCGTGGAAATCGAAGACGATGTGGAAATCGGCGCCAATGCGACGATCGACCGGGCAACCATGGGGAAAACAGTGATCCGTAAAGGAGTGAAATTGGATAATCTGGTACACATTGCCCATAACGTCGAAGTCGGTGAAAATACAGTGATGGCGGCACAAGTCGGAATTGCCGGTTCTACCAAGATCGGCAAACACTGCATGTTCGGCGGTCAAGTCGGTGTTTCGGGTCACATCGAAGTGAGCGATAACGTGCAATTGGGGGCACAAGCAGGTGTTCCGAACTCGGTGAAAAGCGAGGCGGTTCTGTTGGGCACTCCGGCCATCAATGCCAGAGATTTTGCCCGTTCCTCGGCCGTATTTAAAAATTTACCGGAACTTCAACGTACCGTTACCTTGTTGCAACGTGAATTTGAGGCTTCCAAAAACAAATAAACAAAAAATGTTAACCGGTTATTAAATCATTAACATCAAAACATAAATTTTTCAGGCTTTACTATGTGTAAACAGAAAACCTTAAAACAAAGTTTTTCGTTAACAGGAAAAGGATTGCATACGGGATTAAATATATCTGTAACATTTAATCCCGCTCCGGAAAATCACGGATATAAAATCAAACGGATTGATTTGGACGAACAACCGGTGATCGACGCCGTCGCGGAAAATGTGTTGTCGACGCAACGGGGAACGGTAGTGGGCAAAGGTGGTGTTCAGATCAGTACGATAGAACACGGATTAGCCGCTTTATATGCTTTCGACATCGACAATTGTCTGATCGAAGTCAATGCACCCGAATTTCCGATTTTGGAAGGAAGCGCCGCTCATTACGCCGAAGGAATTAAAAAAGCCGGCATTGAAGAACAGAATGCTCCCAAAGATTATTTCATCATCAAAGAAAAAATCGAAGTAAAAGACGAAACAACAGGCGCTTCTTTGTTGATTCTGCCCGATGATAAATTCAGTCT
The DNA here is from genome assembly GCA_009787405.1 of Candidatus Azobacteroides sp. Classification (GTDB taxonomy): domain Bacteria; phylum Bacteroidota; class Bacteroidia; order Bacteroidales; family WRGA01; genus WRGA01. The sequence goes on along the minus strand of WRGA01000093.1, from coordinate 13,323 downwards.
GAATGTTTTAATCTCGTTTGACTCGCTCGTTATTCCCAATCAATATGCAACGCTTGAAAATTTAGCCGATTTCGAAAATGAAATCGCCGGATGCCGCACCTTTGTCTTTGTGAGAGAAGTGGAAAGCTTGATGAAAGCGAACCTGATCAAAGGAGGCGATCTCGACAACGCCATTGTTATTTACGATAAAAAAATTTCGCAGGAGGAATTGGACCGGATCGCCGATTTGGCGGGCATTCCTCATCTGCACATCGATAATTTGGGCTACATCAACCACAAACCGTTGGTATTTCCCAATGAACCGGCGCGTCATAAACTGCTCGATATTATCGGCGATATGGCTTTGATCGGAAAACCGCTTAAAGGAAGAATCATCGCCACCCGGCCGGGACATAAAATAAACAATCAATTCGCCCGTTTAGTCCGTAAAGAAATAAAATTGCATGAGGTACAGGCCCCTGTATATCGTTGCGGAGACGAACCTGTCATGGACATCAACCGGATTAAAGAGTTACTGCCGCACCGTTTCCCGTTTTTATTGGTGGATAAAATCATCGAAATAGGCGCCAAGCATGTTGTGGGCATAAAGAACGTAACGGTCAACGAACCTTTTTTCCAAGGTCATTTTCCCGAAGAGCCGGTCATGCCCGGCGTTCTTTTGGTGGAGGCTATGGCTCAAACCGGCGGATTGCTGGTTCTGAGCATGGTGGAAGAACCTCAACGTTATTCCACTTATTTTATGAAAATCGATGACGTAAAATTCCGTCAAAAAGTTGTTCCCGGAGATACGGTAATTTTCCGGTTGCATTTTCTGGCCGATATGCGCAGAGGCATTGCAAATATGAAAGGATATGCTTTTGTGGGAGAAAAGATTGTCGCGGAGGCTGAATTTATGGCACAAATCATCAAAAATAAATAATCACACCTTAGAAGCAAGTATGATACATCCTTTAACGAACATTCATCCGGAAGCGAAAATAGCTCCGAATGTTGAGATAGGCCCCTTTGTAACAATCGATAAAAACGTGGAAATCGGAACCGGAACCAAAATTTTTTCGAATGTTACCGTTTTTGAAGGCGCCCGCATCGGCAAAAATTGTCAGCTTTTTCCCGGAGCGGTGATATCTGCCATTCCCCAAGATTTGAAATTTAAAGGCGAGGATACGACTGTTCAAATCGGCGACAACAATATTATCCGGGAATGTGCCACCATTCATCGCGGAACGGCTTCGAAAGGGATAACGATCATCGGGAATAATTGCCTGATCATGGCTTATTCTCACATTGCTCACGATTGTGTGCTGGGGAACCATATTATTCTGGGAAATGCGACTCAACTTGCCGGAGAAGTCCACATCGATGATTGGGCCGTTTTAGCCGGCAGCGTACTGGTGCATCAATTTTGCAGCATAGGCTCTCATGTCATGGTTCAAGGCGGAACCCGATTCTCCAAAGATATTCCTCCCTTCATTATCGTCGGTAGAGAGCCGGCTTCTTACGGAGGATTGAATATCGTCGGATTGCGGAGAAAGAATTTTTCTCCGGAACAAATCGACGTCATTCATCAGGCGTATCGTTTTATTTATCAATCCGGGTTAAACAATACGGATGCTTTGCAAAAGATAGAAGAGGAACTTCCCGCAACCCGCGAACGGGATATGATCCTTTCATTTGTAAAAAATTCGGAAAGAGGGATTATAAAAGGATACAAAGAATAACGGGAAAAAACTTACTTCCCTGAATTTCATTCGGTTATCCCCTAATCGTAGAAGATATACACATATTTTTATAGAAAGGAATTTGTTTGTAGAGACAAATGAGGGTGCTTTTGTGTTATACTGCACACGTGTCGCTCGATACTGTTGCATGGAAAAATGAGGTTGATTTGGCACCGGAAATCCTGTATGAAAAAAGTGTTTGAAAAATTCCTGTCCTCAGTAAATATTTGTTTAGTGCATATCGTAATTGTCTTGCTCAACCGGTTCCCAATTCCAATTGATTTTTGACTAAATTAAAGTATTCTCCTTTGTTTTCAACTAATTGGGCATGTGTCCCTTGTTCTGCAATTTCTCCTTCTTTCAGAACGATGATTTGATCGGCGTTTTTGACCGTACTTAACCTGTGCGCAATGATTAAAACAGTTTTTCCTCTGAAAAATTCCTGTAAATTATCATGTATTATTTTTTCATTTTCAGCATCTAATGCACTTGTCGCTTCATCGAAAAAGATATAATGCGGATTTTTGTAAACGGCGCGGGCAATCAAAATTCGTTGTTGTTGACCACCTGAAATACCATTGCCTGCTGCCCCTATTTTTGTATTGTATTTCAAGGGCAAACTTTCTATAAAACGCTCTATGTTTGCTGTTTGAACAGCTCGTTCAAGTTTCTCTTCGTCAATATTTTCATCAGAAGTGGCAATATTTCTTTCTATCGTATCAGAAAAAATATATCCGTCCTGCATTACGACACCTATATTTTTTCGCAGGTTTTCTGCCGACAAATTATTGATATTTAGATTATTATAAAAAATATTTCCATTTGTTATATCGTAAAATTTCAAAAGTAATTTTACCAAGGTTGTTTTACCGGAACCGCTTGCCCCTACGATGGCTGTGATTTTGCTTTCGGGAATTTCTAAGTTTATGTTTTTCAGAACAAAAGGAGAATGTGTACCTCCGTACCGGAAAGAAAGATTTTCTATTTTAATTCCGATTCGGGTGGCCGGCTGTATTGATTTTAATTGCCCTTCCTGTTCTTCTTCCGGATGGTTTTGCACTTCATTAAGACGCTCCAAACTTAATTTTGCATCCTGTAACCCGCGAAAAAAACCAATCAGCTGATTAACAGGCGAATTCATCTGCCCGATAATATACGAAATACTGAGCATTATGCCAAGCGTGATATTTCCTTTGATTACCAAAGCGGCGGCAAAAAAAGTTACTACAATATTTTTCAGCTGATTAATAAACTCAAAGCCGGACATTTGAAATTGGTCGAGACGAAGAATGCGGATATTTATCTTAAAAAGCTTTTGCTGAATTTCTTCCCATTTATACCTTTTGTAATCAGCAAAATTGTTGAGTTTCATTTCTGTAACTCCGTTGAGCATTTCGTAAATTGATTCTTGATTGCGGCTGCGTTCCTGAAATCGAAAATAATCCAAGATCCGTCGTTTTTTCAACCAAAATATAGACCAAAATATGGATAAAACAGTTAAAAACAGATAGATAAGCAGAATAGTAACATTATAATACCACAATACACCGAAAAACACTGAAAACGTGATGATCGAAAAAAAGGTAAGCAAACTTTGCGAGGTAAGAAAATTTTCGATACGTTCGTTGTCCTGAATCCTTTGCTGAAAATCGCCTTGCATTTTGGTATCGAAAAATTTAATCGGCAAAGCCAAAAGTTTTTTCAAAAAATCGGATATTATTCTGATGCTCAATTTTGTGCCGACATATAACATCAGACGGTTACGGATAATTTCCATGACTATCGAGCCGAAAAACAGGGCGAGTTGAGCGAGCAAAATCAATGTTATGATGTTCAGATTTTTGCCGGTTACACCTTTATCTATAAGATTTTGCTGTAAAAACGGAAAAACTAACGTCAGCGCACTGCCTGCAAGCAACATAAAAAACATGCCGAGCAATCGCCCGGAATATTCTTTCAGGTAGGAAAATAAATATCTCAATGAATTTTTATTTTTGCCGGGAGGCTCAAGATGGTAGAAATTTTCCGTAGGCTGCAAAAACAGCACAATACCTTTTTCATCGTCCGAAAGCCATGATTTGCGAAAATCTTTTTCCGGCAATTTGATAAATCCGTGTGAAGGGTCGGCAATGTGGAAGCTCCTCCCCAACCTTCCCAGAAGGGATGGGAACAGTCCTCTTCCTTTGGGGAAGCGGGGGGCTTTATACAACACCACAAAATGATTTTGATTCCAATGCAGAATACAAGTCAATGCCCCGCCGTTTTTCGGAAAATTTCCGCTGATTTCTTTCAGTTTCGTGACGGATATTTTTGCCGAAACGCACTCAAAACCGATTTTTTCCGCAGCCTCCGTAATGCCGAGCAAACTCACGCCTTCGCGCGTAAGAAAACATTCCTCACGCAGATATTCTACCGGATACCGCTTGCCGTAAGCGCTTGCCGCCATTGACAAGCAGGCCGGCCCGCAGTCCATCTGGTCACGCTGGGGAGTGAAGGTTAGTTTTGACATTTTACAGCCTGTTCAGTTCGTCGCTTGCCTGCTCGCCTTTGTATTTGCTCTTGACGGAATTAAAATCGTAACTTATCGATATACTGATATTCTGAGTATTAAGGTTTTTCCGGAGATAGGATCGGACGTTATTGCAGATGTTGGTAAGTTCTTGTTTGGAAGTTCCGAAAATATCATCCGCTCCCGCATTGATTCTTAACTTGTTGTTAAAAAATGGTTTGGACAGGAGCAAATCGGCCCGAAAATCATCATATAAGTAATCCATGTCTGAATTTCCTTTTGTATGATATTTGAAGGTTATGTTAATCTGTAAATCTTTGAATAACAGAATATTATTTTTGAAAGAAGCATAAAAAACAGGTTTGTCGTAATGAATCGGAGGGACGCCGCAGGTTACATGATCTTTGGACAAAAGCAGTTCCAACGACGGTTTCCAATGCTTGATGGTCGGCGAGTAAGTGGCTGATAGGGTAGTGCACCGGCTTTTGTCCGTATTATTCGGTTGGAAAAATACAATGTCCTCCGTAAGTAAAACCGGCACAAACAAAATCCGGTCTTTGTATAGGCTGTAGACAATTTCGGCCTGCAAATCTTTCCAAACAAGCATATAAGATAACGAGTTGGTTTTGACCGGTTTAAGATAGGGGTTACCGCCTTCGTATGAATACGGATTGTCGTACTGAATTTCGCTGCGAAGCTGGTAATAACTCGGCCGTTCGGTTGAATTCCGGTAACTCCATTGCATTTGCAAGCTCCCGTTTTCATACGTTACATTCGCCGAAGGGAAAAAATTCCGGTAAACGCGACTCGCTTCCTTTTCTTTCACTCCGTTGTCAAAATATTGAAAATCAACATTTTCATAACGTAAGGCCGGTGTTGCCGTAAATTTGCCGATCGGTTTTGAATAGGTAAGAAAAGCGGCGTTGATCCGTTGGTCGGAGGTGTTTTGATACGATTGCAAAATAGCGGATTCGCCCGTATTGATTGCGTCAAAATGCTGCTTATTGGTCGTTTTCGAAAATTCATACCCGTAATTTAATTCTCCCTGCCAAAGCGGACTTGTCAAAATCAGTTTGGCGGCGTATAAATCGTACTTGTTTTTGTCCGCCGTTTTTATCACCTCCGTCGAATCCTGCCTGAAATTTCGGGTACTTTGTACATTGGATCCGGAACCGGTCGCATAATCCATATTTAATTTTACTGAAAGCCGGTCGGTCAATTTTCCGTCGTAATAGGCATTCCAATAATTGGATACGGGATCGTTTTCTGCCTTGGTAACGCTTTTGAACTGTTGAATTAAAGCCTTGTTTTTCAACGCGCTGAAATCACTGCTAAACAAAACATCGCCGACAAAATAAGCGTGTTTTTGAAACTGTATTCCCGCGGAATGACGGTTGTTAAAAGCATAATTCAAGCCGACGGTTGCGCGGTAATCTTCCCATGTCATTTCCTGATTTCCTTTTTGCGAAACCTCTGTGGCAACGCCGTTTGAATAGGTTGTCTGGCCCAAATTGTTTACAAGCAGATCACGTGCTTTCCCATAGCGGAACATGCCGAAAACATCAACATTTCCGGCTCTGTAATTGAGATGGAGGGTTTCGTTATGCGAAAAACGTTTGTCAACCGTCGAGCGCAACAGCAGGCTTCCGCTCAGCCCTTCCCCGGTCTGTTTCATCGTTTCGATGCGGATCACCGACCGCACTTCGGCATCGTATTCCGCTCCCGGATTGGTAATGACGGTTACTTTTTTAAGTTGATTGGAATTCAGTTGATCCAATTCGGAAACATCGCGCACCAACCGGTTATTCAGATAAATAAGCGGCTTTCCCTTCCCCTTCCCCAAGACCGTGATTCCGTCTTTTTCGCAGTCTACGAAAGGCAATTGTCCGAGCACCTCCCGGGCCGTTCCGAGATTTTTCAGATAGGAGTTTTGAATATCGGTACTTATTCCGCCGTTTTCCATCTTAATTATCGGGCGCGAAGCGGTTACGGTTACTCCGTCCAGCGTGTTGGCGGCGGGTACGAGCGTTATCGTTCCGAGGTTTTCGCTTCCGACGTTTACAAAACGTGTTTCGTACCCCAAAAAAGAAACTTTTAATAGATAATCGTGTGGTTCGGCGCTGAACGTAAAATATCCCAAACTATCGGTGGTTGTTCCGGCAACAAAGGTCGAATCGGATGGTTGCAGCAAAATGACATTGGCAAATTCGACGGGCAATGAAGAATCTTTTTCAACCACGTTTCCGCTGATTGTCCGGCCGGAAACAGGATTTGCAGCTGAAAAAACAAAGAAAATAATAAGGATAAAAGTTAATGCGCTGCGCATTCTTTTTTGATTTTTATTTGATTGTCATACCAAGATTCCAAATTCCTGTTCAGCATACCCGGCGTTCGCTGCATACATTCGCACAACACGAACTCTCCGCCTTCATATTGATTTTTTAATCTGAACCACGGGCAATAACCCTGACAAATCGGCAAATAAAAACAATTCTTACAGTCGTCGTTATAGTAAAATCTACTCCCTAACAAGTACCTGAGGAATAACGAAGAATCGGACAAATTATTGTCTCTTATGTAACCCACTATTTTATTTTCATTGCTGACATCGTTCCAGCATTTATAAATTTCACCTTTCGGGCCGATAATATAGGCATTTACCATGGTGGCGCAACAACCTTGATTATCAAGCAGTTGAGGAAATACGATCCCTTCCGGTTTTTCGTTTTTGTTTAATTCATAATAAAACTCTTTGGATTCCCATTGGGATATGGCATCACAACTCAATGCGGTTTTAGTCTCATTTTCTATTCGTAAAAATCCGGGATAAAAACTGATATTTTTGCCCTTCCATTTATCCGTCAACTCCTTTTGTATCACTAAAAAATCATCCTTATTTACTTTTTCGATGTTTACGCGGACAGACACTTTCGTGTCCGGCATCTCCCGTAGAATTTGATCTATGTTACCGATCAGCCGATCGTAACTGCCTTCTCCCGTGTTTTTTTGTTTCCTGATTCGGTCATGCCTTTCTCTATTTCCGTCAAGCGTGATTTGAATCGAATGCAGCGGGTTTTCTTTAAAATAATCAATCACCTCTGAATCAAAATAATAACCATTTGTTACCATTGACTGCCAGCGTATCGGTATCCGAATTTCGGATTTTATTTTATTCAATATCTTTTTTATTGCATCGAAAGCCAAAAGAGGTTCTCCTCCATACCAGGTAATTACCAAATCTTTTGCAAGTTCATGTTTTTTTATAAAAGTCATCAATTCGTCTATCGTGGAATCGCTCATGATCCCCCCTTTTTTGCCTTCTTCAAAGCAATAGGGGCAATCGAAATTACAAGACAGGGTAGGGACTATGATTAAGCCTAAAGTAGATTGAGCATAACTGATTCGGTCTTCACTGAATTGCCGTTTGAGTAAAAAATCGTCATCTTCATGTTCTTCAACGATTATTTTATGCGATTTGAATAATTCAATCAATGATTCGTCCAACTCATTTATCAATGAGGGGTCTTGTTTTATTTGACCGATAAATTCAAACAACTCTTTTGTAAGACTCATAAATGAATTTGTTCGTGAGCAATAGATAAGATATATTCCTTTTGATGTTACAAAAGTGTACGTGTATTTTGATATCATGTAGTTCATGTTTATTTTGCTTTTGCAATAAAATTTTGATAGCGGAGACAAAACTCCGCTATTAAAAACAAAATGTCTCTCATTTATACTACTTATTCACATAAGCTTTAGCCGCCAGAGAACTAGAGTTAACTTTGCATTGGCACATACAATCACCTCCAACAATTTTTGATAGTTGGAGGTCCGGCAATTTGTCGGTTTCTTTCAAAACTACTACATCGCTTAATGAAAATCTTTTTGGCTTCATCTTACTTAATTTTTTAAAACAGGATAATCGCATCGCCGATTTTTAAGAACGAGATGCTTTTCGCTCTTTGTAGAAACCGTATTCCAAAAGCCGTTTTTCCACATTCGCGACTATGGAAAAGTTGAAATTTGAAACAGGATTTTACGGATCAAAGGTAAGGTGGAATGCTCATGACATCTAACCCGAAATTCGGGTAATTTTACCCTGATTTCAAATAAAAATGTGACTGATTATTTCTACTTTTGTCGAAAAGAATACCTTATATGAATACACGAATAGGAATGAGGATACGCACTTTACGAACAGGCAAGGGCATATCGCAGGAAGAAATGGCCGATAAGCTGCACATCTCACAATCGGCATACAGCCGCATTGAGAATGGCGAAAGCAACAATTGGATCAATCTGATTGAAAAACTTTGCCGGGTATTGGATGTCAAACCCGAAGAACTTTTCGCGTCGGAAGGATTGGTGCAAAATAACCACGAAAACGCTTCGGCAGTGCAAAATCACACGCAACACGATACGCATATTACCATTAATCACTTGTCGGATAAAGTAATAGAGCTTTACGAAGAAAAAATCAAAAGGCTTGAAGCAGAAATAGAATGGTTGAAAAAAAACAATTAACCGAAAACCGGTTTCTTGCCGGCATGCTATTCCAAATTACCTGCGCTGAAAAAACGTAATTTGTAATTCAATGCCGTTTGGTTAAGGCTGAAAGACCTCAACCAAACATTGAATTGTAAAATACTGAAATTCACTCCGGTTTATAGCCGATCTTGGTTAATGCGGCCGACAAGGTTTCTTTGTCCGTTTTATCGCTTTTGTAGGTAATCTCCACCGTTTGCGCTTTCAAATCGGTTTTGATCGCCGTAACGCCTTTTTCAAAACGAATGTTGTCTTTTATTTTTTGTTCGCACGTGTGACAATGCATCGTCACATGGAACGTCACCGTTTCTTTGTCCTTCGACTGCGCCGAGATATTTTGCGAAAAAAACGCCGAAAATATGATCGAAAATATAATTAAAAACTTTTTCATATTAAAATATTTTAATGATTATCGAATGTTGTACCTGTTTATTCCTCGCCGATGAGGTGTAAAAAATGTAATATTCGTTTTTTTGAAAAATCCGTCCTGAAAAATGTTGTTTTTCGTCCCGCAGAGGCAGCATGTTGGGTAGAAAAAATCCGGCATCATTCACCTTGTCCCGTCAGGGACAACATATTGGTAGAGAGAAAAATTCTTCCCCGCTGCCCCTTGTCCCGTCAGGGACGTAATGTAAAAAGGAAAATATTTTGTCCCTAATGGGACAAGGGAACGTAGGGGTGGCGTTTTTCTACCAATATAACGTCCCTGACGGGACGGAAAAGAAACAAACCTTATTTTACTCCTTTTTTCGTCGTCTTTTATTATGTCTATGGTCATGACTTTATGAATTATAGTGTTACTCTACAGAAGATTATTCCACCACGGTGATCCAGCCGAACGGGTCGGGTTCGTCTCCGTACTGAATCGCTCTCAGTTTCCGGTACAGTTTTTCGCTGATTTTGCCGGGTGTTCCGTCTTTTGAAAAAGTGTATGTTTTCTCTTCATTCAAATCGTCGATCCGTTCAATCGGACTGATCACGGCTGCCGTTCCGCACATTCCCGCTTCTTCGAAGGTACTCAACTCTTCTACGGGAACCTGTCTGCGTTCCACTTTCATCCCCATCGATTCTGCGATTTGGATCAAACTTTTATTGGTGATGGAAGGCAGAATGGACGTCGATTCCGGCGTCACATACGTATTGTTTTTGATGCCGAAGAAGTTGGCGGGGCCACATTCATCGATATATTTCTTTTCTTTCGCATCCAAATACAAAACAGCCGAATAGCCCATGTCGTGCGCTTTTTGTCCGGGAACAAGACTTGCCGCATAATTTCCGCCGACTTTGTACGTTCCCGTTCCCAACGGAGCCGCTCTGTCGTACTCCCGGAGGATGCATACCGGCGTCGTTTTGAATCCTTCTTTGAAATATGGTCCGACCGGCATGACAAACACGATGAACAGATATTCGTTTGCCGGACTGACACCGATTTGCGGTCCGGTACCGACAAGCAGCGGACGAATGTATAAGGATGCTCCGCTTTCGTAAGGCGGAACGAATCGTTCGTTCAGTTTAATCGTTTTAATCACGGCTTCATTGAATTTCTCGACCGGAAATTTTTCCATTAATATACCGTCACATGAACTTTGCAACCGTTTGGCGTTTTCCTCCAACCGGAAAATCCGGATTTTCCCGTCTTTCCCTTTGAACGCTTTCAATCCTTCAAATGCTTCCTGTCCGTAATGCAGACAGGTTGCCGCCATGTGCATGTTAATTGTTTCGGAGGAAGATATTTCCAATTCACCCCATTTCCCGTCCCGGAAATAACATCTTACATTGTAGTCGGTTTTTAAATAACCAAACCCCAACGATGACCAATCCATGTTTTTCATACGAAAATATTTTCAAATTTTTATATGACCACAAAATTAATCGTTTTCGACTGATCCGGTATTTTTTCCGGTACTTTTATTCGATATTTTACAAATTCAAATCTCTTTCGTAGCTTTGCAGTATAAATCATTGATTAAAAATTAAACGTTAAAAATGAGGACCGACGTCTCCATTTCCCTTAACTCTTAACTTTTAACTCTTAACTCTTAACTTCATGAGCGTTACCGACTTAATAAAAAATAACTCGTCCACCGCTTTTTCGTTTGAAGTGCTTCCGCCGTTGAAAGGAACCGGCATCGAAAAAGTTTTTCATACAATCGATGTGTTGCGCGAATTTGATCCCAGATACATTAACATTACGACGCATCGCAGCGACATTGTTTACAAAACGCTGGAAAACGGATTGTACCGGTGCGTCACCGAACGTACACGTCCCGGAACGGTAGCCGTGGCTGCCGCCGTTCAGCACAAATACCGGATTCCGGCTGTTCCGCATATTATTTGCAGCGGATTTTCCAAAAGCGAAACGGAATATGCGTTGATTGATCTGGATTTTCTCGGTATTCACGACTTACTGGTTTTGCGCGGAGACAAAGGACGGTACGATAAAAATTTTATGCCTGTGCCGAATGGTCATGCTCATGCCATCGAGTTGCAGCATCAAATCAATGAATTTAATGAGGGCCGCTTTTTGGACGGTTCCCCCAGAGAATCTAAAAGCGCATTTTCTTACGGAGTGGCCGGTTATCCGGAAAAACACGAAGAAGCGCCCAATCTGCAATCGGATCTGCAACGGCTGAAAGAAAAGGTAGATGCCGGCGCCGAATATGTGGTGACTCAAATGTTTTTCGACAACGAAAAATATTTCGATTTCGTCGACAAATGCCGTGCCGAAGGCATTACCGTTCCCATCGTTCCGGGATTGAAGCCGATTAATTTATTGGATCAAATCTCTGTCATTCCGAAAATTTTCCACGTCGATTTGCCGGAGGCTTTGTCCATTGAACTCCGTAAATGCAAAAACAATGAAGATGCCAAAGAAGTGGGTGTGGAATGGTGCACCATGCAAGCCGGAGAGCTGAAGGCGAAAGGCGTTCCGAGCATTCATTTTTATTCCCTGATGGCTACACAAAGCGTCAAACGGGTAGCAGAAAAAGTATACTGATGTTTTTCAAAGATATCATAGGACAACAAAACGTTAAGCAACGATTTCTCCGATCCATACAAACGGAGCAGATTCCGCATGCCCAATTGCTTTGCGGGAAAGAGGGCGTCGGGAAACTGGCGTTGGCGTTGGCTTTTGTCCGGTATCTGAATTGTACGAATCGGTCGGAAACGGATGCCTGCGGCGTTTGTCCGTCTTGTGTGAAAATGAATAAATTTATTCATCCGGATGTACATTTTGTATTTCCGATCATCAAGATTGAAAAATCAAAGAAAATTGTTTGCGATGATTTTCTGCCCGAATGGCGGAATTTTTTATCCGAAAACACTTATTTTTCATATAATCAATGGCTTGAAACATTGGGAGATACCAATAAACAGGCTTCCATTTACACCAAGGAGAGCGACGAAATTGCACGAAAACTCGGTTTTAAATCCTACGAAGCCGAATATAAAACCATGATCATTTGGTTTCCCGAAAAAATGCACCAAGACTGCGCCAACAAATTGTTGAAATTGCTCGAAGAACCGCCGGAAAAGACGTTGTTTTTGCTGGTTTCGGAACAACCCGACGAAATCATCCTCACCATACAATCTCGCGCTCAGCGAATTAATGTGAGATCGATCCCGCAAGAAGATATGATCCCCGCTTTGCAACAGCGATTTGCGTTGAGCGAGGAAGACGCACGGGCAATCGCCCATATTTCGGAAGGAAGTTTCACGCGGGCTGCGGAGATTGTCAGCTTGAATAACGATACGGTATTTTTTTCGGAACAATTTGCCGAATTGATGCGATCGGCTTACCGGGTCGGCTTTATCACAAAACCGGTCGAAAAAAGTATCGGATTAAAAGGGTTAAAAACTTGGTCGGAACAAATGGCCGGGGAAGGAAGGGAGCGGCAAAAAGCGTTTCTTTCGTATTCCCAACACATGATCCGGGAAAACTTCATCCTCAACCTGAAACAACCGCAACTGAATTACATGACCGCCGGCGAGAGTTCTTTCGCCTCGAAATTTCATCGCTTCATCAACGAGAAAAACATATCCGGATTAATGAACGAATTCGGCCTTGCCGAAGCGCATATCGGACAAAACATCAATGCCAAAATGGTGTTCTTCGATTTGGCGTTGAAATCGATTATGTTGCTGAGAAACTGTTGAACCAGACGGTGAACGGTAATCCTCACTTCCACTCATTGAAAATAAAAAATATTTTTATTGACATTCCGGTTTCTTTATTATCCCGGAATCGGAGTAGAAGTCGGGCTGCAAGTCCTTTTGAACAGACAACGGACGGACAACATGTCTGCTGCGGCGAGGCTTACAATCTTATTAAACGGTGAAGTCATAAAATTATAAATCGTAGATTGTCTGTTTGTAAATTACATGTCTGCCACGGCGAAGAGAGCATTTCCTGACTTTGACATTTTAAAAAGTGCAATTTTATAATTGGATAATAATCAATGGTTTATAAATTTTGCGACATCAATTTGGGTGACCCGACATGAAATAACGCCGCAGGCGTGAAACCCGGATAACCTCGTACAAGCG
>WRGA01000092.1 GCA_009787405.1 Candidatus Azobacteroides sp. | reverse complement strand
TCTTTGTCCTCACGACAAAAAACTGCAAAATCAAATATTCCGGTGCAGGGCATCAAAATGAATGAATCAAATGTGAGTGTGAATACCTTTTCTCTTCAAAATCGGAGCGTTGATATTCGGGCACGAAGGTAAGTTAATAAAATGTAACAAAAAAAAAAAAAAAACAATTTATGTTAAAGATACTGAGAATGTGATATTTGTGTGAAAGAAAACGTTTTTTCGGTTTTATGTGACTCTTGCAGAGTTTATAAAAACACGTAATAGTCGTGGTTACAGAAGTATAAAGGTATATCGTAGTAATAGCGGAAGATGCAGGAAAAACGGTTTTGAGTTGTTGTTTTTTACGAAGTCTGTTATTAAATGTAAGGATATTTTTAGTTAATTTTAAAAAACAGGGAAAAATGACTTTCGGGCGAAAGGGGGAAAACGGTGTGCGAAATGAGGCAGGCGGGATACGCCGAAATAAGGGATTATTCGCACAGATTTGACTCCGTCGATTTTCAATTCACGGATTTCACAGATTTTTTTGAGGGAACAGGGTTTTTATTTTCTGTAAGTCATTAAGAGAAAATAATCTGCCAGAAGGACAACCTGTAAGTCAAAAAAATGTAATTTTGCATTTCTTTTACGTTACGGCCGGTTCGGATGGAAAGAATACGGATTAATCGATGATCCGGAAGTTTTTACATTTTCCGGAACGAAAACAAACATCGACAAATTAATAACCTGATAACGCCGAAGGCAAAGATCATGAGGCATATAAGCCGCATCCGAATGCCGGAAGCAAATAACAACAACGTATGAAACGGGATCAAGTAATTTTTGACATCATTCAACGGGAACAGCAGCGTCAATTGAAAGGAATCGAGTTGATCGCTTCGGAAAATTTCGTCAGTGAACAAGTCATGCAGGCCATGGGCTCCTGCTTAACCAATAAATATGCGGAAGGGTATCCCGGGAAAAGGTATTACGGAGGATGTGAAGTCATTGACGAAAGCGAACAATTGGCAATCGACCGCTTGAAAAATTTGTTCGGTGCCGAATGGGCCAACGTGCAGCCGCATTCCGGAGCACAGGCTAATGCAGCCGTGTTTCTGGCGGTGTTGAATCCGGGCGACAAATTTCTCGGATTGAATCTTTCTCATGGCGGTCACTTGTCGCACGGTTCGCCCGTAAACAGTTCGGGTATTTTGTACCGGCCGTTGGAATACAGCGTTCGGAAAGATACCGAATATGTCGATTATGACATGATGGAAGGAGTGGCGTTGCGCGAGCGTCCGAAATTGATTGTCGGGGGCGCTTCGGCTTATTCGAGAGAGTGGGATTATGCCCGTATGCGTGCCGTTGCCGATAAAATCGGTGCGTTACTGATGATTGACATGGCGCATCCGGCCGGATTGATTGCAGCGGGATTGCTCGAAAATCCGTTAAAATATGCCCATATCGTAACGTCTACGACTCATAAAACATTGAGAGGGCCGCGCGGCGGTATTATTTTGCTGGGAAAAGATTTCGACAATCCGTGGGGGAAAACGACACCCAAAGGGGAAATCAAAAAAATGTCGGCTTTGTTGGATTCTGCGGTATTTCCGGGAATCCAAGGCGGGCCGCTCGAACAGGTGATCGCTGCCAAGGCCGTGTCTTTTGAAGAAGCGTTGCAACCGGAATACAAAGAATATCAAAAACAGGTGAAAAAGAATGCCGCAGTTATGGCAAAAGCACTGATGGATACCGGTTATAAAGTGGTTTCGAACGGAACAGACAATCACTGTATGTTGATTGACTTGCGCACGAAATTTCCGGAACTGACCGGGAAAGTTGCCGAAAAAGCGCTGGTGTCGGCAGATATTACGGTAAATAAAAACATGGTGCCGTTTGATACCCGTTCGCCGTTCCTCACTTCCGGTATCCGTGTCGGTACTCCCGCCATTACCACTCGCGGCGTCAAAGAATCGTTTATGGGGCAAATCGTTGAGATGATCGATACTGTTTTATCCGATCCGGAAAACGAATCCGTCATCAAATCGGTACGCGGGAAAGTCAATGCGGCCATGAAAGAATATCCGTTGTTTGCGTATTAAGCAAAAAAATAACAGGTAAAAAGTTCCGGAATTTTTTTTGATTCCTTTCACTTTTTACCTGTTTTCTTAAAATAAATCAATAATTTGTTTTCTTTTCTTCGAAATAGGCTTGCGGATGTTGACAGGCGGGGCAATTTTGCAACGCTTTTTTGCCTTTGTGCACATAACCGCAGTTACGGCATTGCCATTCGATTTCTTCGTCTTTTTCGAAAACTTTGTTTTCGGTAACGTTTTTCAAGAATTTCAGGTAACGTTTTTCGTGTTCGTCTTCTACCCTGGCGACAGCTTTGAAGGTGGCGGCCACAGCTTTGAATCCTTCGTCTTCGGCAACTTGCGCAAATTCGGGATATAAGATGCTCCATTCTTCGTGTTCGCCTTCAGCGGCAGCCGTCAAATTTTCGGCAGTCGTTCCGATTTTACCGGCCGGATAAGAAGCCGTGATTTCAACCATTCCACCTTCCAAATAGCTGAAAAAGCGTTTTGCATGTTCTTTTTCTTGTTCAGCCGTTTCAAGGAAAATGGCTGCGATTTGTTCGAACCCTTCTTTTTTCGCCACACTTGCAAAGAAAGTATAACGACTTCTGGCTTGAGATTCACCGGCAAATGCTTTCAACAGATTTTGCTCGGTGCGTGTTCCTTTAATGCTCATAATTTTACGTTTTTAATTTTAAATTAATAAATTGAGTTTATTTTTGACAGATTTATTTTCGAAGATATTTTCCCGAAATATACAACTGACAATCAGATATTTCCCATCCGGGAATTTGTTTTTTATCAAAATAATCCTTTAACAATGCATTCAACTCTTCATCGTAATAATCGGTTAACACATCCTTTTCTTCGTCATAGATGTGATGATGCGGTTGACAGTGATTTTC
Source organism: Candidatus Azobacteroides sp. (assembly GCA_009787405.1). Classification (GTDB taxonomy): domain Bacteria; phylum Bacteroidota; class Bacteroidia; order Bacteroidales; family WRGA01; genus WRGA01. The sequence goes on along the minus strand of WRGA01000092.1, from coordinate 25,197 downwards.
ATATCGCATCCTGCCCGAACTGGTCCGTACTTTGGCGATGATATTCTTTTCGCACAGAAATTCCAACACATTGTACACTGTGGAAACTGTAATCGTGAGGAAAGTTTTATGAACTTCTTCCACCACTTCTTCCACTCCGGGATGCTTCAACCGCATCAACGCCTGATATACTGCAATGCGTTGCGGTGTTATTTTTATGCCGTTGGATGAAAAAATCTGCCGTATATCATTTAACGGAAGAGGAGATGCTAAATTCATAGCTGTAAGAACGATTTGAATTTGAATACAAAGGTAATCATTTTTCTCAAATGATAATTATTATGATATAATAATTATTATAATTTAAAGCGATTATAAATAAGAGCGGGGCAAAAGAGAAGGATATTTTCTTGTGTGAATGTGAGTTGTCAGGTACGGATCATGTCTTTGTTCAATCCGAATTTTTCATTGGAATGTTTCAACCCTTTCGGTTCTACGTGTACGATGATGTCGTAAATCTTTTCGACGGAATCCCGAATGCTTTTCTCCACGGCATGGGCAATATCATGAGCTTCTGTCAGCGAAAGGGTTCCGTCGACTTCAATATCCAAGGAGATCATGTACATGTTTCTGATTTGACGGGATCTCACCCGATGCGGATTGCTTGCGCCTTCGATTTTTTCCACCGCTTCGAATATTTTTTTGTAAACGGAAGGATCTTTTACCCCGTCCATCAGCGATACATTCGATTCGATAAAGATGTCGACAGATGACTTGATGATGTATAAACTGATGACTAATCCTGTAATCGAATCTAATATGGGCATATTCAGATAAAAAGTAAAAAACAATCCGAGCAGTACGCCGCTTGAAATCAACACATCGTTCCGCATATTTTTGGCATTGGCCGTCAACATGGAACTTTCGGATTTTTTCCCTTGCCGGAATTGATAATAGGCCAGCAACAGTTTGCCGACGATAGAGAAAACAGTGACGTAAATAGCGATGACGGAAGGCAGTTCACGAGGGGTGGAGACAAAAATGTTTTTACAGGTGGAAATAAGCATTTGGATTCCCGCAAAGAAAATGATGAAGGAGAGCACTTTCGTTGCAATATCATCGGCTTTTTCGTATCCGAAGACGTATTTTGCGCTGGGAGGGCGGCTGACGATCCGTGCCGTAAAAAGGGTGATCAACGAGATGACCACATCCGTGGCAGAATCGATGCCGTCGGTTAATACAGCGAAACTTCCGGAAATTAATCCGACCGTTATTTTCGACATCGACAAAATCGCGTTTCCGATAACGCTGATCCACGATGTACGGATTAATATTTTTTCCCGTTGATCTTTCATTCGTTATTCTGCGGATGCAAAAATAGTAAAATAATGTAGTCGGGAAAACAGGCTGTATGGATATATCGTGAGTGTTGCCATTATTTTAAAAAAGCAGTGTTAAACAGGTATAGACAACCCTTATTTTTGCAGTTCCCTTAGTAATACGAATTACGGGTTGAAATTCGATATTTTGTACAAATTACGTGTTGAAATGTACCGTCAGGCACTAAATATCGGTAGAAAAATGTTGCCGGCACCAACCAAGCGTGCCGTCAGGTACGCAATATAAAGAGAAAAGAACAAAAATAAATCATATTTTGTACCTAACGGCACAAAATAGCGGGTTTTCTTAATATTTCTACCAACATTTTGTCCCTGACGGGACAGTAACCCCTAATCTCAACCCGTGATTCGCATTAAATAAGGGTGAGATCGGTTGCATTGTATCGACTGCTAAGCTACTAAGGGGGATTTTAGAAGATAAGGTTTTTATTTTAAATCTATATAAGATTAACAATACCTTTAAAAATTTAAACCTGACCGGTCGTTTTTTTAACTTCAGATTCAGATCAAATCATTTATTGTTTTAATTAAACAGCTTATTTATAGCGATTTAAATTCTTTATCGAATATTTTATTTAATTACCGGGTTTAAGGTTATTTTTTAAAACCGGTTAAATTCGCCGTCTCTTTTTCGAAATCAGATCGAACGGAACATGTTGGTAAAAGCATACGCAGCGGCATTACAAGGAATTAATGCGACACGGGTGACGATTGAAGTGAATTGCAATAAAGGGATTAAATTCTTTTTGGTGGGACTCCCCGATAATGCGGTGAAGGAAGGTCATGAACGCATTGTTTCGGCATTGCAGGTGAACGGTTATTCGTTTCCCCGCAAGCAGATTGTGGTCAATATGGCGCCGGCGGATATACGGAAAGAAGGCTCGGCGTATGATCTGCCTTTGGCGATCGGAATTTTGGCGGCGGCCGGGACGATTTCCGGTGAAAAGTTGCAAAATTACCTATTGATGGGGGAATTGTCTCTGGACGGCAAATTACAACCGGTGCGAGGTATTTTGCCGATTGCGATCAAAGCACGCGAAGAAGGCTTCAAAGGAATCGTCATTCCGAAAGAAAACGCACGGGAAGCCGCCGTAGTCAATAATCTGGAGGTTTACGGGGTTGAAGGCATCAAAGAAGTGATCGGATTTTTCAACAATGAACGGATACTTGAGCCGACCATTGTCGATACCCGGAAAGAGTTTTTCGAAAATCAACGTTTTTTTGATCTTGATTTTATGGATGTCAAAGGTCAGGAAAATGTAAAACGGGCATTGGAAGTCGCTGCGGCGGGAGGGCATAATTTAATCATGATCGGTCCGCCCGGCGCGGGGAAGTCGATGCTGGCCAAGCGATTGCCGTCCATTCTGCCTCCGTTGACGCTTCATGAAGCGTTGGAGACGACGAAAATTCATTCTGTGGCGGGAAAAGTGGATAAAGGAATTTCGCTGATTTCGACACGTCCTTTCCGTTCGCCGCATCATACCATTTCCGATGCGGCGATGGTGGGAGGAGGAACTTTTCCGCAACCGGGTGAAATATCATTGGCGCACAACGGAGTATTGTTTTTGGATGAATTGCCCGAATTTACCCGCAGTGTTTTGGAAGTGATGCGGCAACCGCTCGAAGACAGGCGGATTTGCATTTCCCGCGCCCGGTTTTCGACGGAATATCCGGCAAGTTTTATGTTGATCGCTTCGATGAATCCGTGTCCGTGCGGATTTTACAATCATCCCGAAAAAATGTGCGTATGTCCGTCGGGAGCCGTGCAAAAATATTTAAACAGAATATCGGGACCGCTGCTCGACCGGATTGACATCCAAATCGAAATCGTTCCCGTTCCGTTCGACAAAATATCGGACGCTCGTGTTTCCGAACCGAGCAGCGCCGTGAAAGAACGTGTGATGAAAGCAAGAAATATTCAGGACAACCGGTTTGAAAATATCCCCGAAGTGTATTGCAACGCTCAAATGTCGAGTCGGATGTTGCAAAAATATGCACAACCGGATGCGGAAGGGCTACAATTGCTCAAAAATGCCATGAACCGATTGAACTTGTCGGCCCGGGCTTACGACAGGATTTTGAAAGTTTCCCGCACTGTTGCCGATCTGGATGGCAGCGAACGGGTTTTTTCGCAGCATATCGCCGAAGCCATCAACTACCGGAATCTGGACAGGGAAAGTTGGGGCGGGTAAGTTTTGAATTCCTGATGATGGTCTGAATTTTCCGTCCGAAATTTTACCGGGAACAGCATTAAACCGTAAAATTCGTGTTATCTTTACCGAAAAGTTGAATGTTTAATGCTGAATTTCTATGAAAAAGGTTGTTTCCGCCATTTTATTCTGTTTTTTATTTACGGCCTGTGAAAATGACACCTCTTATTTTCCTTATCAACGGGTTAATTTTCATTTAAATTTGAATGTGGATTTAGGCGTTAATTTAACGGGTATCGGCGGATATTATAGAAAAGGATACGATAATAAAAAAGAAAATGAAGAAATCGGGCTCGGCGGGGTTTTGGTTTATCATAATATCAACGATGCCGATGCTTATTCTGCTTTCGATTTGGCTTGTCCGGTCGAAACAAGCAGAATGTATTTGATTTCCATGCCTGACGAGAAAGGGATTGTGAAGTGTAATCGATGCGGTTCGACCTTTAATCTTTGGTATGGAAACGGAAATCCAGAATCGGGTCCGGCTGCGGCACAAAAAAGACGGTTGCAGTCTTATCCGGTGAATCAATCGGGAACGATTTTAACGATTTCCAATTAATTTTTCGAATGACCAACCCGGTTCGTGTATCTTTTTTTGATGTTATATACCGATTCTGATTTGACATGCTTCATTATTTTAATCCGGGACATGAAACGGCGGTGTTGAATGCTTCTCCGTATTATACGCCGGGAGCCGGTCAGCGCAAAATGCAGTCGGATTTGGCGTTTCTTCCGGCTTGGTATGCGGCTTCGGGCGATTTTGTGCTGGTTCCGGAAAATTTGCCCGATGATTTTGTCCGATCGTTGCATCCGTTTATCCTTCCGAAAGCCGTAACCGAATATGATTTGGAATATTTCAGGCAAGATTTGTCCGTTCGGGAAATTTCTTTTTGGGGTATTTCTCCGCATAGCGTTAATTTTTTCCGGCAACTCGGGCAAAAATACGGATTGAATTTTTCGGGGCTTGAAATTCCCGACGGGTATATCGAACTTTCCGGCCGGCGAACGGCGGCTGAATGTCTGAATTTCCTGATCGAATCGGTTCCCAGAATATCACCGCATATTCTTCCGCATTTCTTTTCCGATCGGGAACGAATTGAACAATTTATCCGGAAGGAACAAATGCCATGCGTGATAAAATCGCCGTATTCTTCTTCCGGAAGAGGCTTGTTGTGGATTCCTTCGGGATCTCTTTCCCGATCGGCGGCTCAAATTTTGTCGGGCATGTTGAATAAACAGAAAGAGGTTTCCGTGGAAAGGGTTTTGGACAAACATGCGGATTTTTCGGCTCAGTTTATCTCAGATGGCGGGGGAAAAGTTGATTTTGTGGGGTTCTCTTTGTTCAAGACGAATGAAAAAGGGGCTTATGAAGGCAGCCGGATTCTTTCGCAAGAGGAAATCGAATTGTTTTTTTTGCGGTTTATTGATGTATCGCGGTTGGAAATCGTCAAATATCAACTGATCGATTTTTTGACGCACAAGGTATCTTACCGCTACAAAGGAAACATCGGCGTCGATATGATGATTTATAAAGAAAATGACCGGTATTGTCTTCATCCTTGTGTCGAAATAAATCTCCGGAAAAATATGGGGTATTTGGCGGTCAAATTGTATGAAAATAGTGTAACGAAAGGGTGCAGAGGGTTTTTTCAAATTACTTTTGATAAGCAACCTGGAAGTATTTATTCCAAACATCGGGAAATGCAAAATTCCCGACCTCCCGTTTTTGAAAACAACAGGATTACATCGGGTTATCTGTCGCTTTGTCCTGTCAATCAGGAAAGTAAATACCATGCATTCTTGTCGGTGTGTCCACCGCAAAGGAGCAATTCCGGCGCATTCCGGTAAACCGGGCATTATTTCGGGAAGTAAGTATCCGGCAAAATTTAATTTAAATTATTTTAAACGCGAAGATGCAAAGACACAAAGCCGCAAAGATTTTAAACTTCGCGTCTTTTTGCCTTTGCGACTTGGCGTTTAAAATATAAACTATTTTTTCCATCATACTTAATCTTAAAAAATACAAGAATTTGCCTCTCGGGTGAGTGGCGATAAACGGTGTGCGAAGTAAACGAATAGACAAGTCACGCAGAGACTGCACAATGCGGATGCGAACAAAGTGTCGTCTCTGTGTGACTTCACCGCCGCTTACCATGTTTATCATCACCATAGAGACGCGGCATACCACGTCTCTACATGTTCCGGATTCCATGGATTTGCTCAATCATCCCATTCCACCATCCAACTCTTAACTCTTAATTCATAACTCTTAACTTTTAATGCTCAAAGCATTTATTTTCAGTAAAATAAATCCAAAACCATTAGGAAAAACAAACCGGAAGATGTAGTTTTGCCCGATAAAACCCTGCAACTTTTTTATTTAAAAAAATCATCTGAAAAATTATAATGGGAATTTTAGAAATATTTCTTTTGCCGAGTGCATGGATTGCACTGATTACTTTATCTTTTCTGGAAATTGTGCTCGGGATAGACAATATCGTATTTTTGTCTATCCTGTCCGCCAAGTTACCTGCAAGAGAGCAGCCGAAGGCTCGTACCATGGGGTTGCTGTTAGCGATGTTATTCCGTATTGCATTGCTGTTCAGCATATCATGGTTAATGAAGTTTACCCGGCCGATTATCAGTTTTGATACAGAATGGTTTGATATTGCTGTGTCCGGACAAAGCATTGTTATTTTTATCGGAGGTCTTTTTCTCTTGTACAAGAGTGTGACGGAAATTCACCATAAGCTGGAAGGTGTAAGTGATTCTGTTAAAACCGGGTCAAAAACCGCTTTAGTCGGAGTAATCATACAGATTGCAGCACTTGATATTGTTTTTTCTTTTGATAGTGTGCTTACGGCTGTCGGATTGGTGAGCTTTAATGAGTTTGGATATGCCGGAGCAATGGCTGTTATGGTGACCGCCGTTGTTTTGGCTGTATTTGTCATGCTGTTATTCTCGGGGCCTGTCAGCAGATTTGTCAACAGGCATCCTACTATTCAGATGTTAGGACTCTCTTTCCTTATATTGATCGGAGTTATGCTGATTGTCGAATCCGCACATTTATCGCATCTTTCCGTTTGGGGAACAGTGGTGGGCGAAATACCCAAAGGGTATATTTATTTCGCTATCGCTTTCTCCCTGTTAGTTGAATTTTTGAACATGAAAGTGAGAAAGAAATCGAAGCCGGTCAAGCTGGTGGATTCCGAAATTATTGATGACGAAAATAAAGATTAAGAATGCTTTATCCTTTCATAAAACTCCGATTAAAACAAGTTTTCCGAACGATTTTCGGTATCGGTTTTTTTCGGTTGTCGTTATTTTTGATTTTTGTGGCATTTTTGGTTGCCGGCGTTTTTTCTTTGAGTGCGAATCACCCGTCTTATCTTACGATGGCAACGATTTTTATTTTGGGTATGATACAGATAAAACATCCGGATAAAATTTTCCTTAAAACTCATTTTCGACACTACCGGTTATTTTATTTGATGGACTGTTTATTGATCACGGCAATTATTTTCTTTTGTTTATTATGGCATTTTCAATGGATTGACGCGGTTATTTTGTTATTGTGCTGTTTTGCCGTTTGCTTTCTTGAAGTTGATTTCACCGGTAAAACGAGAAACACAAAAATTCAAGATCGGATTCCGAATGTTTGTTTTGAATGGAAAGCCGGCATCAGGAAAATGTTTTTGCCGATAATGATTCTGTGGATTTCGGGGATTGCCGGATCTTTTCTTATTGCAGTCGTGCCGGTCGTGGTGTTTTTTTTAGGAATATTGATGTTGGAATTTTACGGAGAAACGGAACCGTATCAATTCATCATGGCTTATGAATTAGGGATAAAGCGATTTTTATGGCAAAAAATAAAAATGCAAACGCTTCTTTTTTCGACAATGATTTTACCTTTGATTTTTATGTTTCTGATTTTCCATTATCAATATTGGTATATTATTGGTATAGAGTATGTTGTCGTGATTTCCCTGCATATTTATATCATCTTGTTAAAATATGCGCTTTATGTTCCGAACAGTAGAATATCAGGAGCATACAGCATGATCGGGTTGCTTTTCGGACTGATTGTACCGATATTTATTCCTGTAATTTGGGGGCTTTCTATTTATTTTTATTTTAAAGCAAAGCAACGATTAAATATTTATCTGAATGATTACGATTAACAATATTTGTGTATCCTATGACATAAAAATCATTGATAATCTTTCCTTATCGTTATCCGACAAGGAAATCCATGGCATTGTCGGGTTGAACGGTGCCGGAAAAACAACCTTGCTGAACACTGTTTTCGGGTTGAAAAAGCCGCTTTCAGGAGAAATTTTGTATAATGGACAAAAGTTGTCTAAAAAAGAAATTTCTTATTTGACAACAGAAAACTTTTTTTATACAGGTATCACGGGCGAAGAATATTTAAGTCTTTTCAAGAATAAAAAATTTGATGTAAATCAATGGAATGAATTGTTTTCATTGCCTCTGAATCAGATCATTTCGGAATATTCTACCGGAATGAAAAAGAAACTTGCTTTGATGGGCATTTTGAAACAAAACAAACCGATCATGATTTTTGACGAACCTTTTAACGGATTGGATATTGAGGCCTGCCGGATGATTCGCACCATTCTTCTGCGATTGAAAGAACAAGGCAAAACAATTATTATTACTTCCCACATTATCGAAACATTAACCAATCTTTGTGATTATATCCATTACCTTGAAGCCGGGAAAATAAAATATACCAAAGGAAAAAATGAATTTGATGATTTTCAACAAGAATTGTTCGAGGCAATAGAAAACAAGAACAATAAGCTGATCGGCAATATTTGTTAATTACCTTCTAAGCATGTTGCAAAAAATAATTTATATTTTAAACGCCAAGTCGCAAAGACGGAAAGGTGCGAAGTTTAAAATCTTTGTGACTTTGTGTCTTTGCATCTTCGCGTTTAAAATAGTATAAATTAAATTTTGCCGGGTATTTATCGAATTTAAAGGTAACGATTGTGGATACAAAACGTAATATTCACGACCTCAATCTGCCATCAACTTTTTATACCTCACCCTTTTCGGTTCCACATTTCCCAGCCGTTTTTTCTTGTTTTCCTCATATTCGGTATAACCGCCTTCGAAGAAAAAAACGTCCGAGTTTCCTTCAAAAGCCAGAATATGCGTACAAATACGGTCCAGAAACCAGCGATCGTGCGAAATCACCACGGCACAACCGGCAAAATTTTCCAATCCTTCTTCCAATGCTCGAAGCGTATTGACGTCGATGTCGTTGGTCGGTTCATCGAGAAGCAGGACGTTGGCTTCTTCTTTCAAGGTCAGGGCCAGATGCAGACGGTTTCGTTCACCGCCGGAAAGTATGCCGCACAGTTTTTCTTGATCAGCTCCCGTGAAATTAAATCGGGACAGATACGCCCGTGCATTGATTTCGCGCCCGCCGACACGAATAAATTCTGACCCTCCCGAAACAACCTGATACACCGTTTTCTGCAGATCGATGGACGTGTGAGCTTGATCGACATATCCGATTTTCACGGTTTCCCCGATTTCAAAAGTTCCTTTGTCCACCTTTTCCAATCCCATGATCAATCGGAAAAGCGTGGTTTTTCCCGCTCCGTTCGGGCCGATAATACCGACAATTCCATTGGGCGGAAGCATAAAATTAAGGTTGTCGAAAAGGATTTTATCGCCGTATGCTTTAGATACCTTGACGGCTTCAATCACTTTATTGCCCAAACGAGGGCCGTTCGGAATAAAAATTTCCAGTTTTTCTTCCCGTTCTCTTTGATCTTCGTTCAATAATTTATCATACGAGTTCAAACGGGCTTTCCCTTTGCTCTGACGTGCTTTCGGGGCCATGCGCACCCATTCCAATTCCCGTTCCAATGTTTTGCGACGCTTGCTTGCCTGCTTTTCTTCCTGCTCCATTCGCATGGTTTTTTGTTCCAACCAGGAAGTATAATTTCCTTTCCAAGGAATGCCTTCGCCCCGGTCGAGTTCGAGAATCCAGCCGGCAACATGGTCGAGAAAGTAACGGTCGTGTGTGATGGCAATCACCGTTCCCGGATATTGATTCAAATGTTGTTCCAACCAGTCGATAGATTCGGCGTCCAAATGATTGGTCGGTTCATCGAGCAACAAAATATCCGGTTGTTGGAGCAATAAGCGGCAAAGTGCCACGCGGCGGCGTTCGCCTCCGGAAAGATGTTTTATCAATTGATCTTCGGGCGGACAACGCAAAGCATCCATCGCCCGTTCCAATTTATTATCCAGATTCCAGGCATCGGTCGCGTCGATTTTGTCGTGCAATCGGGTCTGGCGATTGATCAGTGCGTCCATTTTATCCGGATCTTCCAAAATTTCGGGATCTCCGAATTTCAGGTTCACTTCTTCGTATTCTTTCAGAATGTCGATGATTTCTTGCACACCTTCCTGCACCACTTCTTTGACCGTTTTGTTTTCGTCCGGTTGCGGATCTTGTTCCAGATAACCGACGGAATATCCCGGTGAAAAAACAACTTCCCCCTGATACGATTTTTCCACTCCGGCAATGATTTTCAACAACGTAGATTTTCCGGAACCGTTTAATCCGATGATGCCGATCTTCGCTCCGTAGAAAAACGAAAGGTAAATATCTTTCAATACTTGTTTGTGCGGCGGAAACGTTTTGCTTACGCCCACCATCGAAAAAATAATCTTTTTATCGTCTGACATATTTATTTTCAATTTGTTAATTTACAATCAATTAAAAAGGCACGGTAGAGTTATTGCCTGACAAAAAATCACTGCCGGGCAATGGCGGCGGGGCGCCGTAAGGATTGGGGTCGGGCGGGGCGAATCCGTTGCTGTAATTCATGCGGGACCCGACCAGATCTCCGTCCGGTGTGGGGATCGGCGGTTGTTCGTCATCAATGTTCTGGAAGCGGGCATATTCGCTCCTGAATCTTAACCGGACATCTCCCACGGCGCCGTTACGGTGCTTGGCGATGATGATTTCGGCTATTCCCATCAACGATTCTCCGTTGGCGTCTTCATATATTTTATAATATTCCGGGCGATGGATAAAACATACCATATCCGCATCCTGTTCGATGGCGCCCGATTCCCGCAAATCCGACAGTTGCGGACGTTTCCCTTCGTTTCCCTGCCGTGCTTCCACGCCACGGTTCAGCTGGGAAAGGGCAATGATCGGGATGTTCAATTCTTTGGCCAGTCCTTTCAATGAGCGGGAAATCATACTGACCTCCTGTTCGCGGCTTCCGAATCCCATTCCGCTGGCATTCATCAGTTGCAGATAGTCGATGATGATGATTTTTACGCCGTGTTCGCGAACCAACCGGCGGGCTTTGGTACGGAGTTCGAATACCGAAAGGCTGGGGGTGTCGTCAATGTAAATCGGGGCATCGTACAATTCCTTGATTTTATAGTTCAATTGTTCCCATTCGTGCGGCTCGAGGTTTCCGTCTTTGATTTTTTTTCCTTCGATTTCGGTGACATTTACGATCAAACGGTTGACCAACTGTACATTCGACATTTCAAGCGAAAACACGGCGACCGGATGGCTGTAATTGACGGCCATATTTTTTGCCATGGAAAGTACAAACGCTGTTTTTCCCATTGCCGGGCGTGCCGCGATAATCACCAGGTCGGATTTTTGCCAGCCCGATGTAATTTTGTCCAACCCGTAGAATCCGGTTTCCAGTCCGCTCAATCCTTCGGGACGGCTTGCCGCAATTCCGATCAGCTCCAAAGCCTCGGTAATGACGGGATTGATTTGTATGACGTCTTTCTTCAGGTTTCGTTGGGAAATCTCGAAAAGTTTTCCTTCCGCTTCCTGCATCAAATCATCGACATCATTGGTTTCATCGAATGCTTTGGTTTGCACTTCCGATGAAAACGAAATCAGTTCCCGGGCCAAATATTTTTGGGCAATGATGCGGGCATGATATTCGATGTGAGCCGCAGAAGCTACTTTGCCGGTGAGTTGGGCAATGTAAAACGGTCCGCCGACAGTTTCCAAATCGCCCGTTCTTCGCAATTGTTCTGTAACGGTAAGCATATCAATCGGTTCTTGACGAAGCGCTAATCCCACTATTGCCGAATAAATGAGTTGATGCACTTTTTCGTAAAAACATTCGGGTTTCAGAATGTCGTTGATGATGTAATAGGCATCTTTTTCCAGCATCAATGCTCCGAGTACAGCCTCCTCCAATTCTCTCGCTTGCGGCGGCATTTTCCCGAATTCCGGAAGAAGGGGCTGAGTATTTTTGGTTGTTTTGGCCATAATGATTTTACAATTTTACAATTTACGATTTACTGCTGTTTTAACCCTGAAAACAAAGATATGGAAATCTGTCCGGCTTTCCATGCGGTCAATGTTAAAAAGTAATCCGCTGAAACGGGTTCCAAAAGTAATCAAAATCGGATGATTAAAAAGAAAATATTTTCAACCGAAGTTGTTTGTAACTTCTTCGAATTGTTTATTTTTGCCTTCAATGTTATTCGCGTCCTGTTGTTGACCGCTTCTTGCCATAACTGTTCGATAAAATATTGAAAGCGGGATACATCGGTTCGTATTATTAACCAATACCTATTTAAACATGATCTGTTTTCCCAATGCCAAAATAAATTTAGGATTAAATGTCATCCGCAAACGACCTGACGGATATCATAATATTGAAACCGTTTTTTATCCGATCGGATTGTGTGATGCGTTGGAAATCGTACCTTCCGACGGAGAAGGAATAACATTCGCCCCTTCCGGACTTGATGTCGGCGGAGATGCCGGAAATAATCTTGCCGTAAAAGCGTATCATTTGTTGAATAAATATCATCATCTGCCCGGTGTCGACCTGTTTTTGCATAAACATATTCCTTTCGGGGCGGGATTAGGCGGCGGTTCTTCCGACGCGGCGTTTGTCTTGAATAAGTTGAACGAATTGTTTGATGTCGGATATCCGGAGGAACGGTTGGAAGAAATTGCTTCGGAATTGGGCGCCGATTGTGCTTTTTTTATCCGGAACCGGCCGGTTTTCGCATCCGGTATAGGGAATGTCTTCGAACCGGTGGAGTGTTCATTGAAAAATTATTTTTTGGCGTTGATCAAGCCGGATATTTTTGTATCCACTCCCGAAGCCTATTCGATGATTAAGCCTTCCGTTCCGGCCAAATCATTGAAAGAAATCATCCGGCAACCGGTCGGAACATGGAAGAATGAGATGTTCAATGATTTTGAACCTTCGGTTTTTGACAAGTATCCTTTGATCAATGATATTAAAACCGGGTTATATGAGGCCGGAGCCGTTTATGCTTCCATGTCGGGTTCCGGATCTTCTGTTTTCGGTATTTTCGAAACATCTCCCGATCATTTGTCCGATCTGTTTCCGGCTTGTTTTAATTGGATCGGCCGACTCGGATAAATACAAAAATTAAACCGAAGTGTGCCGGATTATGATTTATCCTGTACTTTTGTACCTTCCTTACGATTTTTTGTACATGCTTTATAATTTTGAACTTCATGAAGAAAACAGTTTTATTTCCCGTTTTGATGCTTTTGCTGGGTCTGATGGTTTCATGCAATGAAACCCAGATTAAGCTGAAAGGATTATGGCAGCTGAAAACCATTTATTGGTCGGACGGCACTTCCGTTAACCAAGACAGTGTATTTTACAGTTTTCAAAAAAATGTTTTTCAGTACACGCATCTGGAAAGAGTCGATTCTACCTACAGATATCCGGGAAGATATTATTTAGTGGGCGACAGTTTATTTATAGTGATGGATGATTTTGATATTTATCGGGGAGAGTTCGGCGAATCCGATTCTTTGAAAATCGGGTTTAAGGAAAAGCATTTTTATATCGGGGAACTTACCGGAAACTGGTTGGAATTACGGGCCGGAGACGGAGTTTATTCACTCCGCAAATTTTAATTTTATATAAAAGATGCTGTGTGATTTTAATTTTATATTTTTGCATTCTAATTTATAAAAACTTGATGAAGATGAAAAATAGCATTTTAATAATAGGTATTGTTTTAGGCATCACGGTATTGGCGGGGTCTTGTAAATCTTCTAAAGAAAGCGCTTACCGGGCAGCTTATGAAAAAGCAAAAACGAAAGAAGTTTCTTCAACTTCCCGGAACGACAATCAGGATGTCGTGGTTTATAATCCGCCTGCTTCTACAGCTCCCGCCACTCAAAACGTGACAACCAAAACGGAAAAAATTACCCCTGTTAATCAAAGTGATGCCGATCAGTTGAAAAGGTATAGCGTGGTGATTTACAGTTTTATGAATAAAACAAATGCCTCCGCTGCAAAAGAAGAAATGGTAAAACACGGTTACGACGTTATTTTGGCTCAAAATGAAAATAATATGTACCGGGTGATTATTGCAAGTTATGACGATAAGGCTTCGGCCGTTGCCAAACGCGATGAGGTGAAAGCGAAGTATGCTCCTCGTTTTGACGACATCTGGATTTTGGAAAAACAGTATTGATAAAATCAGATAGGGTTGACGCCGTTCCGGTTATTTCCGGAACGGAATACTCCGATGGATATGTCCGTTTGTTTTAAATACATATACTTATCGACGGTTGTGATATGTACTTCGTCATTGATCTGCTTCGGCCAAAGTGATGTCGTTTATAGCGAAAATGATCTTCGTGTTTTTTCGGATTATGTGTCGGCTTTCGGCGATAAGAAAGACAAACCGGTGGGAGAACTCGTTGTCGAAACCGGAAAATATTTTTCCGGAAAACCGTATGTCGGCGGGACGTTGGATCATACAACTTCCGAAAAATTGGTTGTCGATTTGACGAAATTTGACTGTACCACGTTGGTCGAGACATGTCTGGCTCTTTCCCGGATGCTTGGGGATCCTTCATTTGACAGTTGCCGGCCGATAACCGATAATTTTGAAATTTACACCCGAAAATTGCAGGAAATAAGGTATCGGTCGGGAAATATAACCGGATATCCCTCCCGCCTGCATTATTTTTCCGATTGGATTTACGACAATCAACTGAAAGGAATTGTCAAGGATGTTACACAATCGATCGGCGGGGTAGAATATCCGGTCAAAACAGGGTTTATGTCAAGCCATCCGGACAAATACCCGCAACTCGTAAATAATCCGTTGTTCGTGCAGGAAATCGCCGAAACAGAATCGAATATCAATGCCCGTACTTATTATTACATTCCTAAGGCTTCGATTGTCGAGAAAATCGCTCTGATTCAAACGGGAGATATCATTGCTTTTACGACCGGCATTCCCGGGTTGGATATTTCTCATGTGGGATTTGCGGTATGCCGGGAAGGTGAATGCTATCTTTTGCATGCTTCTCTTTCCGAAAACAAAGTCGTTGTTTCTTCGCAACCGCTTATATCCTATACACAATCTGTAAAACGACATACCGGCATTATGGTGGTAAGACCGTTGTGAGTGAAGAATTAAGGATCAGGCTGCCTGCACTCACAATTGCCGATTCTTAATTTTATTTCGGAAAATACTTTCAGACTGATTGTTTTTTCCCTCTATTCCTTTATATTTGCAACCGAAATCATAAATTATTGCCGTATGAAATCAAACATCCTTATCGGAGAAAGAATAAAGAATCTGCGGGAATCGAAATCCGTCAGCATCGGGGAAATGGCTGAACGTGCCGAATTGGATACAGCGCAAATCGAAAAGATAGAACAGGCGAAGGATATTCCGTCTCTTGCACCGCTCATTAAAATAGCCAGAGTATTGGGCGTACGCTTAGGGACTTTTCTTGATGATCATGACGAATCCGGCCCGGTTATCACTCGTAAAGACAATTATCATAAAGGCGCCGGTTTTTCCACAAGCAATGCGACTTCTCACCGACACATGGATTATTATTCGTTGTCTCCCTCAAAATCAGGCCGGCACATGGAACCGTTCATCATTTGTATCGAATCCGTACCCGAAGACGTCGATTTTGTTCTTTCTTCCCATGAAGGCGAAGAATTTATTTATTGTATGGCCGGAATTGTGGAAATCAAATACGGAACGGAAACGTATGTTTTGGAAGAAGGCGACAGTATTTATTACGATTCCGTCGTTCCTCATCATGTACATGCAGGAAATGATCATGATTCCAAAATTCTGGCGGTGGTTTATACTCCCTTTTAATGAAGAGTTAAGAATTAAGAGTTAAGAGTTGCGGATTCGGATTTCCCGGAATGGCAGCATTAACTTATAACTTTAAAAAATTCTTAACTCTTAATATCCATTAACCCTTAATTCTTAACTCCTAACTCTTAACTCTTAACTTTTTATGGGTTTAACAGAAATGACGGTCGGGCAATGGCTCGAATATTGGGCGGAGAAAACGCCGGACAAAGAATATATTGTGTATTCCGATCGGGATCTTCGTTTTACATGGAAACAATTTAATCAGCGGGTCGATAACATGGCCAAGGGATTAATGGCAATCGGAGTGAAACCCGGAAGTCATCTCGGCATTTGGGCGACTAATGTACCCGATTGGCTGACCTTTTTATATGCCGGGGCCAAAATCGGGGCCGTTGTCGTGACGGTCAATACGAATTATAAACAGCATGAGTTGGAATATTTGGTGGAAAATTCGGATGTCGATACACTTTGCATTACCGAAGGTGTTTTTGACGGAAGTTACATTAATATGACGTATGAAATGCTTCCCGAATTGAAAACAGCTCAACGGGGGTATCTGAAAAGCAGTCGTTTTCCTAAAATGAAACATGTTGTTTTTATCGGACAAGAGAAATATCGCGGGATGTATAACACCGCCGAAATTCTGTTGCTGGGGAAAAATGTGTCGGATAAGGCGTTGAACGAGGCAAAAAGCACCGTGAAATGTCACGATGTGGTGAATATGCAATATACTTCGGGAACGACCGGGTTTCCGAAAGGAGTGATGCTTTCTCATTATAATATTGTCAATAACGGTCTGTTCACCGGAGACGGCATGAATTTTACTCCAGATGACAAATTGTGTATTTGTGTTCCGTTGTTTCATTGTTTCGGCATTACCTTGGCCACCATGAATTGCCTGACGCACGGAAGTACGCAGGTCATGGTGGAACGGTTTGATCCGTTGACGGTGTTGGCTTCTGTGCATAAAGAACGCTGCACGGCATTATACGGTGTGCCTACCATGTTTATTGCCGAACTGAATCATCCCATGTTCGATATGTTTGATGTCAGTTCGCTCAGGACGGGAATCATGGCCGGTGCGCTATGCCCCATCGAATTGATGCGCCGGGTGACGGACAAACTGCATATTACACAGATCACCAGTGTTTACGGATTGACGGAATCTTCTCCCGGAATGACTCATTCCACCATTGACGATCCGTTTGAAGCGCGTTGTATGACAGTCGGAAAGGAATATCCATTTACCGAAGTGAAAGTCGTGAATCCCGAAACAGGGGAAGAATCTCCTATCGGAGTTCAAGGTGAAATCTGTTGTCGCGGATACTTGGTGATGAAAGGATATTACAAAAATCCGGAAGCGACGGCGGAAGTGATTGATCAAGAGGGTTGGCTGCATTCGGGCGATTTGGGCATTAAAGACGGGAACGGCTATTATCGCATCACCGGTCGTATAAAAGATATGATTATTCGCGGCGGCGAAAATATTTATCCGCGGGAAATCGAAGAGTTTTTGTATCATTTGGATGGAATCAAAGACATTCAGGTGGCCGGCATTCCTTCCGAAAAATACGGAGAAGAAGTGGGAGCGTTTATTATTTTGAAAGAAGGCACCGTTTTAACGACAGAAGATGTGCGTGAATTTTGTCGCGGCCGGATTGCCCGGCACAAAATTCCGAAATATGTATTTTTCATCGACGGGTTTCCTTTGACCGGAAGCGGAAAAATTCAAAAATTCAAACTAAAAGACATCGGATTAAAACTGCTGAAAAAGCAGGGTATAGAAGTTGTTTAAATCATATAAACATGTTGTAAAGCGAATCGCTGTGAATGGCGTTCATTAGCCCCACAAAAACAACCGGAAATATTGCGGATTTGAAAAAAATAACTACCTTTGCATCCGTTAATCGGTCCCGTAGCTCAACTGAATAGAGTATCTGACTACGGATCAGAAGGTTACAGGTTTGAATCCTGTCGGGATCACTGAAGTTGATAAAACCGCTTGTAAATGAATATGTTACAAGCGGTTTTTATTTTATGATTTAGGAAAATACTTAAAAATTGAATAAATCAAAAAAGGAGCGCCGAAATTTCCGACGCTCCTTTTTGATTTTCTGACTTCAGGCTTCATTGTACCGTTTTCAATACCTCTTCGTTAATTTCGACCGGATATTTTGCCTTTAAATATTTCAACCATTGTTCTTCCAAATAGTTTTGATAATCGGAAGTCACCAAACCTTTAACATCTTGATAAGATTCCGGGCCGGTTTTCAAGATCTTACCGATTACGAAAACATACGGTAACTTTTCGGGAGCTTGATAGTCTTTTTTATCGGCCGTTTTAAATCCGAAACAGTCCACCGCTTTATTTTCTCCTTGAGGCACAAGCACTTTTTCCACTTTTATGTTTGTATTTCCGTTGAGATTGAATTTAGTGGTCAATACTTTGGTCAACGAGTCGGAAGGGGTGACTTTCGCCAATTTGTCGGCTTCCTGTTGAATGTTTTTATCGGCACAGGAAATCACGAATCCTTTGAAACGGGGTTTCGGCCAATTATAATCATTCCGGTTATTGTCGAAATATTTTTCCAATCCCTGGGTATCTTTGGCGGCTTTATCCCAAACTTCCCGGTTACTGATTTCGAACAATAAGATTCCGTCGTGATATTCCCGCATCAAATTGGCAAAATCAGGATACATTTTTTCCAGATTTTGTTCTTTGTATTCCGAGACGGCCGCATTCACATATTGATCATATTTTTCCGTCAGGTAATCCGATGGCGTTAATTTGTTGGATGCTCTGTTTTTGTCGATATAATAGGCAAATTGATTTTGCGTATAATTTTGATCTTCCAAAGAGAACAGTTTTCCGTCCATGGTTCCGGCTTTCGCGAAAAATACGGAATCGATTTTTTCGTTTGCCGATCCCAATGTGATCATAGCCTGTAATCCCTGAGCATCGGGAGTATAATGATATATTTTTTTCAGCTTGTTTGCGATTTCGTTTTTCATATCGGCAAAACGGTCGCTCCGAGGCAACGTCGCTTTTATCTCGTTTTGTTTTTCGTCGTATGAACCCAACGGTCTTATATCGTTCAAAATCATGATGTGATATCCGAATGCTGTTTTAAACGGCTTAGAAACTTCACCTTTTTTCAGGGAGAAAGCGGTATTTTCAAATTCTTTGATCATTCTTCCGACTCCGAACCATGGCAATTCTCCTCCGTTTACAGAAGTACCCGGATCATCCGAATATTTTTTGGCGGCATCGGCAAACGTCATTGTCCCGTTGATAACCAGATTATAAATGGAATCGATTTTAGCATGGGCCTTGGCTAAGGTATCCGCATCGGCTTCGCGGGGAGTTCCGACCATAATATGGGACGTGAGCACTTCTCCCGGATTCGGGCGACGGCCTTCCACTTTGATGATGTGATATCCGAACATGGTTCTGACCGGCATGCTGATTTGACCGACAGGCGTGTTATATGCCGCGGTTTCGAAAGGATAAACCGTGCTGAATGCGGTGATATATCCCAAATGTCCGGAATTGGTTTCGGCGGAAGGATCTTCCGAAACTTCTTTGGCAACAGCGTTGAAATCTTCCGCTTTATTCTTTTTGCTTCCCACCACCCTACTCCGAATTTCCAAGATGCGGTTGTAAGCGTCCAAAGTGTCTTTTACCGTGTAGTACTGGGGCAGGCGCACCAAAATGTGACTGATATCCACATTTTCCTGCATGCGGTTGTAAACCTCTTTTGCAAAAGCGTCTTCAACATCTTTATCTTCCATGTAAGGTTGGCTGAGCTGACGGCGATAACCGGCCAGTTCTTTTTTGAAGGAAGACAATGTATCCAACCCTTGAGATTCGGCTTCGATCACTTTCAGCTTGAAATTCGTAAAAAGATCGACGTATTCGTCCAATCCTTTTTGATCAGCTGCATCAGCAGCGTTGTTTTTATTGTATATGTATTCAAATTCCGATTTTTTGATCTCCACACCATTGATTTTCATCAATACCGGATCTGAGTTTTGAGCAAATATTCCCGTTCCTGAAAAAAGAAACAAGAGCAGGAATGCAACTTTTTCTTTCATGTGTTTTTAAGTTATTTATTTATTTAATTATTGATTATCAAGGTAACATATCTGATTGTCCCGGTATTATATTCCCCGGCTGTAATTGGGGGCCTCCTGGGTAATGGTTACACCGTGAGGATGGCTTTCTACAACACCGGCATTGGTAATACGGGTAAATTTGGCGTCATGCAATTTTTTGATGTTTTCGGCGCCGCAATACCCCATTCCCGCTCTCAACCCCCCGATCATTTGGTAAATAACCTCATCTAAAGAGCCTTTGAACGGAACACGGGCTGAAATTCCTTCGGGAACAAGTTTTTTTATATCATCTTCCATATCTTGGAAATAACGATCTTTGGAGCCTTTTTGCATGGCATCTAAAGAGCCCATTCCCCGGTAAGCCTTGAATTTACGTCCGTTATAAATAATGGTTTCTCCGGGAGATTCTTCAACACCGGCCAGCAATGATCCCATCATCACGGAAGAACCACCTGCCGCCAATGCTTTTACGATATCCCCGGAATAACGCAATCCACCGTCTGCGATAATGGGAACTCCGGTATTTTTCAATGCATTTGACACCTCATAAATAGCCGAAAGTTGCGGAACTCCCACACCTGCAATAATACGTGTGGTGCAGATGGAACCCGGTCCGATTCCCACTTTCACGGCATCCGCCCCGGCATCGACAAGCATTTTCCCGGCATCGGCTGTGGCGATGTTGCCGGCCACAAAATCAACCGACGAGTATTTTTTTTTCGCTTCCTTCAATGTGTTTATCACCGCAATGGAATGTCCGTGCGCCGTATCAATGACAATAGCATCCACGCCCTCTTCCACCAACGCATCTATTCTGTCTAACGTATCGGCGGCGACTCCCACGCCTGCGGCAACACGAAGTCGTCCGCGATCGTCTTTGCATGCCGACGGTTTATCCTTGGCTTTGGTGATGTCTTTGTAAGTGATTAATCCGATCAATTTATTGTTTGCATCCACCACCGGCAATTTTTCGATTTTGTATTGTTGGAGAATGTCGGAGGCTGCTTCCAAATCGGTCGATTGATCGGTGGTGACCAGATTTTCCTTTGTCATCACATCATCAATCAACAAATCCGGATTTCGTTGAAATCTCAAATCACGGTTGGTAACGATGCCCACCAAATGATTTTCGTCATCCACAACGGGAATCCCCCCGATTTTGTATTCGCCCATCAATATCAAAGCGTCATTGACCGTTTTTCCTCTTTTAATGCTTACCGGATTGGAAATCATTCCGTTTTCGGCTCGTTTCACAAACCGTACTTGTTTGGCCTGTTCTTCGATACTCATATTTTTATGAATGACTCCGATTCCTCCTTCGCGGGCGATGGCAATGGCCATTTTAGCTTCGGTGACCGTATCCATGGCTGCCGAAACCATCGGAATATTCAATTTGATATTACGGGAAAATTGAGTGGAAACATCAACATTTCGAGGGAGAATATCCGAATAAGCCGGAATTAACAAAACATCATCGAACGTAAAACCGTCCATTACAATTTTATCTGCAATAAATGACATGAATGGGTACTTTTTAAATTATTGCGTGCAAATATAGTCATTTTTGTCTTATGAGCATTTTTTACACGTGTAAATTACAATTTGTAACGGTTAAAAATATTTTTTAAGTTACATCAATACTCCCGAGAATGATTTCCGTTGCTCCCACTTGGCTGTTGACATAGTCTCCGGATTTTCGGCCTGTTATTTGTAAATATTCTTTGTTTTGAATGAATGAAGACAGCCGGTTGTCAAATTCATCGTAATTCTTGACGGAAAAACCTCCTCCGGCTTCAATGAGGTCTCCGGCTTCTTTGAATTTTTTATAATTCGGCCCGAATAATACCGGGATACCATATACGGCGGCTTCCAATATGTTATGAATCCCGACTCCGAATCCGCCGCCGATATAAGCTGCATTTCCGTATCGATAAACAGAAGAAAGGATTCCGAAGCAGTCGATGATCAGGCAATCCGCATTCGTTATATTCTGTTCGGTTGCCGATGAGTAGCGCAAAACCGGACGTTTTGACATGCGTTCGATCGACGAGAGACGTTCTTCGTGAATTTCATGTGGGGCAATGATCAGTTTGATTTCGGGATGTCGGTTGAAATAGGCCAACACGATTTCTTCGTCTTTCGGCCACGAACTTCCGGCTGTCAGAACAAATGAAGCATTCTGTCCGAATTTTTCGGCAATCGGCAATGTCTTGGTTTGCCGTGAAATGGCAAGCACTCTGTCAAAACGGGTGTCTCCGCTTATTATGACCTGATCCGTAACATGGATTCCGGCCAGCAAATCTTTTGAAGATTGATCTTGCACAAAAATTTTTTCAAAACAGGCCAGGGCTTTTCGGAACATGCCGCCGTAGGAGCGAAAAAAGATCTGACCGGGACGGAAACGTGCAGAAATGATGTATACGGGAATTTGCCGATGATGCAGCTCGGTGAGATAATTCAGCCAAAATTCGTATTTGATAAAAACCGCTTTTTCGGGACGGGCCGCATCCAAAAAACGTTTTACGTTTCGTTTGGTATCGAAAGGCAAATAACAGATGATGTCGGCACCGGCATAATTTTTTCTTATTTCATAGCCGGAAGGGGAAAAGAACGTGAGCAGTATTTTACGGGAAGGACATCGGTTTTTTATCGCTTCCATCAACGGCCGCCCTTGTTCAAATTCTCCCAAGGATGCGGCATGAACCCAAATGTATGATGAACCGCGATCGATTTCGGACCGGATGACGGAAAATGTTTGTTTTTGTCCGTCAAGCATTTTTTCCGCTTTCGAATGGAACAGCGCCGCAATACGCATGATTACGGCATAAAGGCTCATCGCTGCATTGTACATCGTGTTTTTTATTTCAGCACTTCCGTGGCGTGTTTAATTCTGCGAATGGTCTCTTCTTTTCCCAAAACAGCCGTTATGTCGAATAAATGAGGCCCTTTTAAAGCTCCGACCAAAGCGAGACGAAACGCATTCATGATATTTCCCGAATGGTATCCTTTGTCGTTGATCCACTGTTTGACAATATTTTCGGTGTTTTCGGATGAAAAATCGTCAACGGATGCCAAAATTTCCGACAACCCGGTTAACTGTACCGACGAATCGGAGCGCCAACGTTTGCTTACCGCTTTTTCGTCATACGAATCGGGAACCCGGAAGAAAAATGAACTTTGATCCCACAATTCATTGATGAAGTTAACCCGGTCTTTCACCAATGCAACAACTTTTTCGACCATCGGTTCGGAAACGGTTATTCCTTTTTCTTTCAGTATAGGCAGAAACATTTTTGTAATTTCGTCATTGCCTTTTAATTGGATATATTGATGATTAAACCATTTTCCTTTTTCGTAATTGAACTTTGCCCCGCTTTTACTGCAATGTTCCAACGAAAACGCATCAATCAGTTCGTTCATGGAAAATAGTTCCCGATCGGTTCCGGGATTCCATCCGAGCAGGGCCAGAAAGTTGACGACGGCTTCCGGCAAATATCCGGCTTCCCGATAACCCGGATAAATTTCTCCGTCGGAATTTTCCCAATTCAACGGAAAAACGGGAAATCCGAGCCGGTCTCCGTCTCGTTTACTCAATTTTCCGTTTCCGTCGGGTTTGAGCAACAACGGCAGATGGGCAAACCGGGGCATTGCCTCTTCTTTTTCGAATGCCCGGTAAAGCAATACATGCAACGGCGCCGAAGGCAACCATTCTTCGCCGCGGATGACATGCGTGATTTCCATTGACAAATCGTCCACGACATTGGCCAAATGGTAGGTCGGTAAACGGTCGGCTGACTTGTACAATACTTTATCGTCCAAAACAGATGAATTGATCACCACTTCGCCGCGGATTAAATCTTGAACTTCGATATCTTTTCCCGGATCAATTTTAAATCGCACCACGTAATGATTTTCATTTATCAATTTTTGAACTTCTTCGTCCGGAAGCGTCAACGAATTACGCATGTGCATTCTTGTCGAAGCGTCGTACTGGAAGTTTGCGATTTCCCGGCGTTTTTGTTCCAATTCATCGGGAGTGTCGAAAGCATAATAAGCGGCTCCTTTTTCAATCAGTTTGTCCACCTGTTTTTTGTACAGGTCTTTTCTTTCTGATTGACGGTAAGGAGCGTATTTTCCGCCGATATGCACTCCTTCGTCGAATTTGATGTTCAACCATTCGAATGTTTCGACAATATATTTTTCCGCTCCGGGAACGAAGCGTTGCGAATCGGTGTCTTCGATGCGTAAAATGAAATCGCCGTGGTGTTTTTTGGCGAAAAGATAATTGTATAAAGCCGTGCGGACTCCGCCGATGTGTAAAGGCCCCGTCGGACTCGGAGCAAAACGAACTCGAACTTTACGTGGTGTCATTTTTCACAATATCTTAAAATTTGTGCAAAAATACAGCATTTTTATGTCATCCGGGTCATTCCGGTCAAGAAAATGAAATTCCGGTAAGTTTCACAGGACGTTACCCATCCGCTCGTGCGGGTTCCGATAAATCGGAGTCGGCACGAGAAGGAAATACCTTAAGGGATTAATGTTGGTAGAAAAGAGAATTTTTTAACAAACCGGCGTGCTATAGGTACGCAATGTGTTATATAACGTACCTACGGCACGTTGTCGGTTGTTGAGGTATACATCGTTCTACCAATATGTTGTCCCTGACGGGACAAAAAACAACATTCGTCTATCCCGTCAGAGATATTATATTAGTAGAAGATTCGGGGTGCTTTCTTTTATGGTTCACCCGCAAAAGTTACGCACTTTTCGGCCTCGCTACGCCGAGATCAAGGGCTGCAAGGTATAATCGGCGAAAAAATATTTTCCCTCCCAAAAAATTTGCGTATTTCGATTACTTTTATACAGAAAAACAGTATTTTTGTCGGTAGATGATTTACAAAAAATTTTGCGTATGATATAACGAAAAAAAAACGGTGCCGGTAAGCACTATTTGTTCCGATTTTCGGAAATAGAAGATATATAATATAAAAATAGCGATTTGCTGCTGTTCTTGACAATCACTTTCCACAACTGTAACCCATTGGGTTATACCTCAAGAATAAGTTTGCGAAGCGTCGTGATATACACGGCGTGGAACAACTTGTTAGAGGTATGGGCGTGGAAACCTGATTGTCAGACAGGTTGTTTCCACGCTATTTTTATTGCCTGATTTAAAGTAAAATAAATCGCAAATAAATAATAGTGTTTTGAATTAAATTAAATGATTATCGGATGTTATGCCTACTTATCCTCACAGGTGGGGTATAAAAATGTAATATTCGTTTTTTTGAAAGTTACATGCTAAAAAATATTGT
>WRGA01000091.1 GCA_009787405.1 Candidatus Azobacteroides sp. | reverse complement strand
CGGCACATTTCAACAAATTGTAAATCATGAAATTGTGAAATCGTAGAGACGCGGCATGCCACGTCTCTACATGTTATGGCGTCACAATGTCGATAAACCGGCGACCGGTTCGTGCATTTAATCCAAAGGCCGGAAGTTTTAAATCCGAAATAAGTTGATAAATAAACGAATGGACAAGTTTCGGGTGTCGCAAAGCCGGACTCGTTTACTTGCGTACCGTTGCTCCTTATTCTGTAGGCTCCAGTTCTTTTCTGATGTTCAACAGTTCTTCTTTTATTTTTTTCAATCGTGCAATGATTTCATGATTTTGAACGGCATTGTTCAGATTGTCTTTTAGTTTTTTACGGATTCCTTCAATACCCAATCCTTTTTCATTGCGCAAATAAATGATCATCCGGACTTTCTCGATGTCTTCGTCTTTGTAATATCGTGTGCCTTTCGGGGTTTTGCGCGGTGAAAGAAAAA
Organism: Candidatus Azobacteroides sp.; assembly: GCA_009787405.1. Classification (GTDB taxonomy): domain Bacteria; phylum Bacteroidota; class Bacteroidia; order Bacteroidales; family WRGA01; genus WRGA01. Next base: position 26,611 of record WRGA01000091.1, on the reverse strand, counting down.
ACTGAAATTCCCGCTCCCAGTACCGTAAAGTCGATACTTCAATTCCCACCAATTGAGAGACTTCTCCGATCGAGTGATATAATTTATGATTTGTTTCTTCGTTCATCTTGATTAATCAAACATTTGTCCGGCGTTGGTCGAAATTTGAATCATCCGGTCGTATTCTTCCGGCGTTAAATCCATGTAGTAATAATTTTGCGGATTTTCGGGGGTTCCTTTGTATCTTACTTCATAATGTAAATGTGGGCCGACGGATTTTCCGGTGCTGCCGACCAATCCGATGATTTCTCCGCGTTTGATTTCTTTGCCTTCCGGAACAAGGATTTCGCTCATGTGTCCGTATAATGTTTCGTACCCGTATCCGTGATCGATCATGACGGTGTTGCCGTATCCCTGTTTCCAGCCGGAGTAACTGACCCTTCCGTTTCCGGTCGCATATATGTCGGTGCCGATCGGAGCCGCAAAATCCATTCCCGCATGAAATTTAGGGGTCTTATATACCGGATCGATGCGCATTCCGTATCCCGAAGCCGTGCGTTTTAAATCTTTGTTCGATACCGGCTGAATGGCGGGAATACATTGCAGCCGTTCTTCGTTTTTGCTCATTAAGGTCACGATTTCGTCTAACGATTTGGATTGGATATACAATTGTTTGGATAAAATATCCATTTTTTGCGAAGTGGATACCACTAATTTGGCATCGCTCAGGCTCATTAATTCCTCGTACCGGTTGGTGCCTCCGTAGCCGGCTTTCCGGATGGAAGCAGGAATCGGATCGGCTTGAAAAATAACCCGGTACATATTGTTGTCCCGTTCCTGAATGTCGTCCAACACCACCGTTATTTTGTCCAATTGTTTGGAAAGAACTTTATACTGGGAGATCAGGCGGTTGTTTTCATTGCGCAGAATCTTGTGTGTCGGAAGTTCCACAAAATAAATCAACAGACAAAAAAGACCGACTCCGATGACTACTCCGGTCAATAAATGGCGCACCACAATCAAAATTTTGTCTTTGGTCGTGACATTAACCCGTTCGTAGATTTCGGTAACCGGGTCGAATTTATAATAAATATGTCTCATGATGAATATTACAAATAGATGCAAAAGTAATTTATTTGCGTTATTTTTGCAACTTGTTTTTTGAAGTAAATAAGTAAACGAGTAAACAAGTTGATGAATCGACATCTCCCCGTTTACTTGTCAACTTGTTTACGTGTAACTTTATAACTGATAATATGACAGCCAAAGAAATTCGTCAATCATTTAAAGACTTTTTTGAGTCCAAGAATCATAAAATCGTACCTTCCGCACCAATGGTCATTAAGGATGATCCGACCTTGATGTTTACCAATGCGGGGATGAATCAATTCAAAGACATCATTTTGGGGAATGTGCCGGTTAAATATCCGCGGGCGGCCGATTCGCAAAAATGCCTTCGCGTAAGCGGAAAACACAACGATTTGGAAGAGGTCGGACATGACACGTATCATCATACGATGTTCGAGATGCTGGGCAATTGGTCGTTTGGCGATTATTTCAAAAAAGAAGCGGTCGAATGGGCATGGGAATATTTGACGAAAGTGTTGAAACTCGATAAAGAACGGTTGTATGTCACTGTTTTTGAAGGCAGTCCGCGAGAAGAATTGAGTCGTGACGATGAAGCAGCCGGTTACTGGGAGCAATATTTGCCGAAAAACCGCATCATCAACGGGAACAAAAAAGATAATTTCTGGGAAATGGGAGATACCGGGCCGTGCGGTCCTTGTTCGGAAATTCACATCGATTTACGCTCCGACGGGGAACGCGCCAAAGTCGACGGCCTTTCGCTTGTCAATCAAAGCAATCCGCAAGTGATCGAAATCTGGAATCTGGTGTTTATGCAGTTCAACCGGAAAGCCGACGGTTCGCTGGAATCTCTTCCCGCCAAAGTGATCGATACCGGGATGGGATTTGAACGCCTTTGCATGGCTGTTCAGGGAAAAACGTCCAATTACGATACCGATGTTTTTCAACCGATTATCCGGGCCATTGCCGGAATGACGGGAAGCGTTTACGGCGAAAACGAAAAAAAGGATATTGCCATGCGCGTGGTGGCCGATCATATCCGTACCATCGCATTTTCGATTACCGACGGGCAATTGCCTTCGAACGCCAAAGCGGGATATGTGATCCGACGTATTCTTCGCCGGGCCGTTCGGTACGGATATACGTTTCTGGGGCAAAAGCAGGCGTTTATGTATACGTTGATTTCCGCATTGATCGATACGATGGGAGATGCTTATCCCGAACTGATCGCTCAAAAAGGATTGATCGAAAAAGTGATCAAGGAGGAGGAAGATTCGTTTCTTCGTACTTTGGAAACCGGTATCCGGTTGCTGGATAAAGTGACGGATGAAATGAAAGCTGCCGGCAAAACGACGATAAGCGGCTCCGATGCTTTTACGTTATATGATACATACGGATTTCCGTTGGATTTGACCGAATTGATTTTGCGTGAACGGGAGATGACGATCGATAAAGCCGGATTCGATACGGAAATGCAAAAGCAAAAGGATCGTGCGCGTAATGCCGCCGCGATGGAAACCGGAGACTGGACGGCGGTGAAAGACGGCGATTCTGTTTTTGTGGGGTATGACATGACCGCTTGCAATGCGCAAATTCTTCGCTACCGGAAAGTGAAACAGAAGAACCGGGAATTTTTCCAGATTGTTTTGGACCGTACGCCTTTTTATGCCGAAATGGGAGGACAGGTCGGCGACAGCGGTACTTTGACAGGCGGAGACGGTGAAGTGACGGAAATCTTCGACACCAAAAAAGAAAATAATCTGACCGTTCATTTAACCCGGACATTGCCCGCTGATGTAACATCCGGTTTTGAGGCTCGAATCAATACGGAAAAAAGAATTGCCGCCGAATGCAATCATACGGCTACTCACTTGTTGCATGAGGCGTTGCGGGAAGTATTGGGAACGCATGTCGAACAAAAGGGATCGTTTGTGTCGCCTGAGATGCTGCGTTTCGACTTTTCTCATTTTCAAAAAATTACGGAAGAAGAAATTCGCGAGGTGGAGAAACGGGTGACAGCCAAGATTCGGGAAGATATTCATCTGGAAGAACATCGTCATGTTCCCGTTGCCGAAGCGAAAGCAATGGGTGCGATGGCGCTGTTCGGCGAAAAATACGGTGATGATGTGCGTGTGGTACGTTTCGGCAGTTCGATCGAGTTGTGCGGCGGAACGCATATTTCTTCCACCGGACGCATCGGCTCGTTCCGTATTACGGGCGAAAGTTCCATTGCCGCGGGGATTCGACGGATTGAAGCGATTACCGCGGATGTCTGTGAAAAATTCTTTTATGCACAGCAAGACCTGATCGGGGATTTGCGGGCCATGTTTAACAATACCCCTGATTTGTGGCAGGCGGTACAAAAATTCATGGACGAAAATGCGGCATTGAAAAAACAGCTCGAAGAATTGATGAAAGAAAAAGCGGTGGCGCTGAAAAAGACGATCGTCGAAAATAAAAAAGAAATTAACGGAATAACCGTTTTTACGGTCAGAGGATCTTTCCCCGCCGAAATGATCAAAGATATCGCGTTTCAATTGCGCGGCGAGTTTCCCGGAAAAATGTATTTTGCCGGCGGAACGATGGCCGAAGGAAAACCGATGCTTACGCTGATGATTGGCGATGATTTGGTAACGCAGGGATTGGATGCGGGGAAAATCATTCGCGAAGCGGCCAAAAAAATTCAGGGCGGTGGCGGCGGACAACCTCACTTTGCGACCGCCGGCGGTAAGAATCCCGACGGATTAGTCGATGCAGTGAATGAAATGATAGAAAGAATGTCTAATTTATAAAATAATTTAAAGATGAAAAATAGTCGAATTATTTTTTTGATCGTGTCGGTTTTATTTTTTTCCGAATTGAAGGCTCAGATGAATTTTATCGGTGATCTTAATGGAGCCACTTCTGTTTTTTTTGATGAGATTGCCGGTGAAGAAATTAATATGGTATTTCTCTTTGATTCGGGAAATATGTATGATAATAATGAGGTAAATATTTACGATAAAAATTTTAATCTGAGGAAAAACATCCGTATACCGAAAGAGACCGGAAGACTCGGTTTAATTGAGTATGTTGATTTATCCGATTCATATAACAAAAGTCCGATTTCCAAGATTGGAACCACGGATTTTTTTAATGATGATGAATTGTTTGAATTTTTGGTATATAAAGACGACGGAAATACCAATCCTTATTTAGCTGTTATAAATGAAAATAATCAAATATTATGGAAAAAAGAATGGACGGATGGTTATTCAATATATTGCAGATGGACAACTTTGATGTCTCTCGGAGTGACGCTTAAAAAAAGTAAATCAGGGAGTAAATTTATGTTTGTTAATTTGCAGGGTGATGATCGTAAGACGGAAGTGTATGCAATAACAGGAAATCTATCCTCTATTCAAATGCAAAAAATCGCTGAATTTACAGCCCCTTATCCTAATCCGTCAAAGGACAATATTACATTGCCGTATGATTTAAAAGGAGCGGAAAACGGAGTGATGCGTATTTTCAGTACGTCAGGAGTTGAGGTTAAGTCGTTAATTGTAACCGGTTCCGAAAAACAACTTCAACTTCAAGTCTCTGATTTTTTGCCCGGTAATTATTTTTATACCGTAAGTGTAAATAATGAAACGGTTGGAAGTAATCGGTTTATTGTCAATTGATTATTGATATGAATCCTTCGATTTTACTCCTTATTGTAACGGTTGCCGTCAGCATTTGGGCTTTTCAATCCGTGGATGTTATCAACCGGTTGATTTTGTCTCCGTATCTTGTCGTACACCGGAAACAATGGTATCGGGTCGTCACTCATGCCTTTATTCATGCCAATTGGATGCACCTGTTGTTTAACATGTTGGCGTTATGGTCATTCGGCGTGGTAGTCATAAGGTATTTCGGCTTTTTATCGGATATTCCGGATATTCATTTTTACATCATGTATTTTGCTGCGATTGTACTTGCTTCTCTCCCCGACCTGATTAAACGGAAAAACGATTTTTCGTACCGTAGTCTGGGCGCTTCGGGAGCGGTGTCGGCCGTGATCTTTTCCGCCATTTTTTTCGATCCGTGGAGTACGATTCTCATCTTTTTTATCCCGTGCCCCGGTATTGTTTTCGGCGTTTTGTATCTGATCTATTCCAATTATATGAGTAAAAAGGGAGGGGATAACATCAATCACGATGCCCATTTTTACGGCGCCGTTTTCGGATTTGTTTATCCGCTTCTGATGGCTCCGGAATCCATATCCGTTTTTACGGAAAGATTGTTGCATCCGAGGTTTTTTTAACAACAGGTTTTGATTAAGTACATGGCAGAATTTAATCTCTACTATTTCAAATGCGAAGGCGGAAAGACACAAAGTCACAAAGAATCTAAACTTTGCGTTTTTCCGCTTTTGCGACATGGCGTTCAAAATATAAACCGTTTTTTGCGCGAAGCATTTCTCAAAATTGTCGGATATGTTTAAATTTTTGAACAGGATTGTTCAGTCTAAATCGGAAAAAGAAAATTTATCGCCGGAGAAAGAACCGGCAGTAAAAACAAAATATCATACCGGCTTGGTGTTGAGCGGGGGAGGAGCGAGGGGGATTTCTCATCTCGGATCGGTGAAGGCATTGCTTGAATATGGATATACCTTCGACGTGATTGCCGGAACAAGTATCGGCGCCATCGTGGGTTGTATATTGGCAGACGGCTATCATCCGGATCAGATTTTATCGATGTTGACCGGTTCAAGACTGAAATCTTTCGTCAAAACGGATTTTTCCCGGAACGGATTGATGACGCTTGAGGGTATCCGTGAATTTTTATCCGAAATATTGAAATCCGAAAAAATAGAAGACCTGCCGCTGCCGTTTATTGTGGCGGCAACTAATCTGAACAAGGGCGAAATTCATTATTTCAGAGAAGGAAATCTTTTGAATGCGGTGATTGCCTCGGCAAGCGTTCCGATTGTTTTTCCGCCGGTGACGATCAACGGCGAACTGTATGTCGACGGCGGACTGATCAATAATTTGCCGGTTCGTCCCATCCGTTCCGAATGCGACTTTATCATCGGCATTCATGTCAATCCGTCCGGGTTGGGATTACGTGGCGGTCAAGCCAAAGGGTTGATTCAAATTGCCGAACGCACGTTTCATGTATCCATGCTCGGAAATGTTTTGACGGATAAAAAAATGTGCGACTTGTTTATTCAGCACGAAGAATTAAGTCCTTATACCCTGTTTAATTTCAGTAAGGCCAAAGACATATTCACGATCGGATATGAAAAAACAAAGGAACTTTTGACGCTTCTCAAATCAAATACTGCGAACTGATCGATTCATTATTGTATACTCTGCTGATGGTGTCGCCGAACATCTCGGCAATGCTCAGGATTTTTACTTTCGAGTTATGCTTTTTGTACGGAATGCTGTCGGTCATGATGATTTCGCTTAACGCCGATTTTTCGATTCTTTCCCCGGCCGGATCCGACATGACCGCATGGCTGGCCAATGCTCTCACCGAGTTCGCCCCTTCTTTGATCATCAGGTCGGCGGCTTTGGTGATGGTGCCTCCCGTGTCGACGATGTCGTCGATTAAAATGACGTTGGCTCCTTCGACGTCTCCGATGATTTTCATGAAGTCGATTTCGTTGGCTTTTTTTCTGGATTTATAACAAACCACCATCGGCACGCCCAAATATTTCGAATACGAGCTCGCTCTTTTCGAACCGCCGACATCGGGTGCCGCAATAATCAGATTTTCCGGGTTCAATGATTTGATGTAAGGAATGAAAATGGTCGACGCATACAGATGATCGACCGGTACATTAAAAAATCCTTGAATCTGGTCGGCATGTAAATCCATGGTGATGAGCCGGTCGATTCCCGCGACTCCCAACATGTCGGCGATCAGTTTTGCGCCGATGGATACGCGCGGTTTATCTTTCCGGTCCTGTCTTCCCCATCCGAAATACGGAATGACGGCGCTCACCGTTTTTGCCGAGGCTCTCTTGGCGGCATCGACCATGAGCAGAAGCTCCATCAGGTTGTCGGAATTGGGAAAAGTGGATTGAACCAGATACACGTGGCAGCCTCTCACTGATTCTTCAAAAGAAACGGAAAATTCACCGTCGGCAAAATACTGAATGTTCATTTGTCCCAGTTCGCAACCGATACTTTGGCAGATTTTTTCGGCAAGATAACGGGAATTGGTTCCCGAAAATACTTTAAATGGCACTAAATGGTTCATTTTTATGCGTTTATTTTTTTGTGAAGAGTTGTTTTTATCGGACACAAATGTACAATTATTTATGGAAAGTCCGGGTTTGATTATCGGAAAATATATCGGTCAAAAACTTTTCTGGCAACTTTTTTGCTTTGAGTTCAAGTTTAAGTGATATATTTGTACAAAATTTGTAACTTGATTTAAACTCTGAAAAAGCGAGGGTTATTCGCAAGAACTTGAAAAATACCGTATTATAATGAAACTCAACACACTGTTAAGTATTTTTACTCCTAAAGATGTCAAATTTTTTCCCTTATTGAGAGAGACCGCTTCGATTCTTGTTCAATCTTCCGATTTATTGTATGAGCTTTTTTCTTGTACGGATGTCTCTCGCAGAGATGAATTGTGCAAACTGATCAAAGCGGAGGAATTAAAGGGGGATAAAGTAACCGGTTATATTTTGAAAGCGATGAATGAGACGTTTGTTACGCCTTTTGACCGGGAAGATATTAATGCTTTGGCCGATGAAATGGACGATGTGATCGACGGGATCAACCGTGCTGCTCAAAAAGTATTGTTGTATTCTCCCGAAAATATGCCTGAATGTACCCTCCATTTGTCCGAAATTATCCGGAAAGGAGCTTCCGAAATTCAATCGGCGGTTATTGAACTGCCGAATATCAAGAAAAACGACAAACATTTTCGTCAACATTACAGAGAAATCAAACATTTGGAAGAAGAGGCCGACGTGTTGTATGAAGTCGGCATTATGAATTTGTTCAAGGAAGAAAAAAATACGATTGAACTGATTAAATTGAAAGAAATCATTCAGGAATTGGAGAAGGCCGCCAATAAAATTAATAATACAGGGAAAGTTTTTAAAACTATTTTCGTAAAATATGCATAAGAATCACGATTGATTTGAGTGAAATGAATTTTTTCCGGTCGTAAGGGTTTTCTTGGAATCTGTAAATCGATAAATTTGAATTTTTTATGACTTTATTGGTGCTTGTTATTGTTTTGGCTGTTATCTTTGATTTTATCAACGGATTTCATGATGCGGCCAATTCCATCGCGACTGTTGTTTCTTCGAATGTGCTGACACCCTTACAAGCGGTGATTTGGGCGGCATCTTTTAATTTTGTGGCTTACTTCATCGCAAAATTTGTCATCGGAGAATTCGGGATTGCCAATACGATTTCCCAAACGGTCGACATGAGTTATATTTCCAATCCGTCGTTGGTTATTGTTGCCGGTTTGACAGCGGCCATCATCTGGAACCTGATTACTTGGTGGTTCGGAATCCCTTCTTCTTCTTCCCATACGTTGATCGGCGGATTTGCCGGAGCCGGTATCGCCGCTGCGGGGTTTGATGCCGTGCGTTCGAGTGTCATCGGCATTATCGCTTTGTTTATCATTGCAGCCCCGTTGATCGGAATGATCGGCGGAAATATCATCACGTTGTTGACCCTTCATTTTGCAAGAAAAGCGAAGCCCCGTAAAGCCGACCGGTGGTTCAGAAGGCTTCAGCTGGTTTCTTCGGCAACTCTCAGTATCGGTCACGGATTGAACGATTCTCAAAAGGTAATGGGGATTATTGCCGCAGCCCTGATCGCCGGCCGTTCTGTTGAAGGTCTGCCGCATTGGATGTACATGGAATCGATGAAAGATATGCACGACTGGATCCCGATCACTTGTTTTAGTGCGATTGCTTTCGGTACCGTTACCGGCGGATGGAAAATCATCAATACGATGGGAAGAAATATTACAAAGATTACGCCGATGGAAGGTTTTTGTTCTCAGGTGGCCGGATCCATCACCTTGTACATTACCGAAATTTTACACATTCCTGTCAGTACCACGCATGTTATTACCGGCAGCATCATCGGGGTCGGATCGGTCAAAAGACTTTCGGCGGTGCGTTGGGGGGTGACTATTAATTTATTGTGGGCCTGGATATTGACCATACCGGTCAGTGCGGTTCTGGCTGCGGGCGTTTATTATCTGGTGAATTATTTTGTCGGTTGACCGGCTACAGCTTTTTTACCGATTGAATGTTTTCTTTTTCTCCGACTACCCAAATCACATCATCTTCCTGAAAGACGGCGTTTGCATTGTTGGTCACAAAAGATCCGTCTTCCCGTTCGATGCCGATGATCAGGCAGTTTAATTTTTCCCGTACATCCGATTCCCGTATGGTTTTTCCCAACAGTCCGGAGTGTTTTTTGATGGTGAAATGCTCCAGCTTCACCTCTTTCCCGCTTTGATTGTAACCCGGAATGTCTTCCTGCGATTCGATGTATTTGGAAAAATCTTCCAATTGTTCATCGGTTCCGATCACTCCGATTTTATCGTGCGGATAAATGACTTCCACTGCTCCGGGAATATTGATGTATTCGTTTCCCCGCATGATGCTCACGATGTTGACCCCGAATCGTTGCCTTATATGTGCGTCTATCAATTTCCGTCCGACATAGATCGAATTTGGGGATACCGTAAAATAAACCAAGTGGAGGTTGTGCAGCAAATCGTTTCTTTTGTATCCGGTAAATTGGCTCCGGCTGTTCAGATTGTCCCAAAATTTTTTTTCGATCTGCATGAATTGCAAATTTATTCTTCCCGAAAATAAAATGATGCCGTAAATCAATATCGAGTATAAAATAGTGATAAAATGATTGAATGCGAAAATATGTTCGATGGCGATATAAACGAATACAAGCGGCAGCATTAATCGGATGGTCACGATAAAGACTAATATGATCCGGTTGTTTTTGTTTTCGTACCAGAGAATCTTGAACGATTTAGTATCAAGCGCTTTAACGGCCAATGCCCGCAAGAAGGAAGCCATCAGCAACAACGTGATCAGCGCCGATAAGATGCTTCCCCAGATGTCGGGGACTTTGTCGGCGATGAAACCGATAAGATGTTGAAATGAGAGGTAAAGAATTCCCGATAAAATCAGGACATATAAAATAATATACCGGCTGATTCGGGAAAGATATTTGCTCCACAAATTTTTTTTCTTGGTGTTTCTTTCCGATTCGGAAGTGTATCTGTACAATGCGATTTTCCATTTGTCCGGAAGCTTCGGATACAGTTTATTGTAAGCCGGTTCGGCCAGCTTCATCGTATAAGGGGTGGTGAAGGTGGTAATAACCGATACGGCCACGATCACCTGATATAAAAATTTATCGATCAGTCCCAAGGAAATGCCTAATGTTGAGATGATAAATGAAAATTCTCCGATTTGAGCCAGACTGAATCCGACTTGCATAGACGTTTTCAATGGTTGGCCTGCGGTAAGGGCGCCCATGGTGCCGAAAGATATTTTTCCGATAATGACGATGATAGAGAGGACTGCGATCGGAAAGGCGTATTTCACTATCATCTCGGGATTGACCATCATGCCCACCGATACGAAAAATACGGCTCCGAACAAATCTTTTAACGGTTTGGAAATTTTTTCGATGCGTTCGGCTTGTACCGTTTCCGCCAAAATCGATCCCATGACAAATGCTCCCAATGCCGAGGAAAATCCGGAGTAAACCGCTAAAACAACCATGCCGAGACATAACCCGATGGCAATGACCAGCAAGGTTTCACTGTTTAAAAACTGTCTGGTTTTTTTGAAAAAAGTGGGTAAAATGTAAATTCCGGTTAAAAACCACATCACCAAAAACAGCACCAATTTGAGGATGACCATGAGCGCCGGTGAATTTTCGGTGTGGCTCTGCATGCCGACGGATGAAAAAATAACCATCAATACGATGGCTACAAGATCTTCCACGATTAAAATACCGAATACCAGTTCCGTCGATTTTTGTTTACGCATGCCTAAATCGGTGACGGCCTTTATGATGATGGTGGTGGAAGACATGGCGATCATGCCGCCCAGAAAAATGCTGTTCATATTTCCCCAGCCCAATAAATGCCCGGCACAGAATCCCAGCACCATCATTCCCGGAATGAAAATGATGGACGTGACGGCTATGGTGCTGCCGAGCCGCAGTAATTTTTTGAAGCTGAATTCTAATCCCAACGAAAACAACAAGAAAATAATCCCTATTTCCGCCCATACCTGAATGTTGTGTTCGTCGGATACACTCGGAAACAACGAGAAATAAGGCCCCGCCAAAAAACCGACGACAATATACCCCAACACCACCGGCTGTTTCAGGAATTTAAAAATGATGGTGATAATTCCGGCTGAAACAAGAATTAACGCTAAATCATAAATTAATGGTTCTAAATGGGGCATAGTCTGCTTTTATTAATAATCCGGCTGCGTTTAGCGCTTGCAAAGATAAGAAAAATCAGTGTTTTCAGCGTGTCCCGGTTTGGCAAATTGTAAATTGTCCGGTTGTGAATTATTTAAAAATTTTTATACGTTCGCTCAAAGGTTTGAATTCTTTTTTCCCCGGTTCCTGTACTTTCACACCGAAAGGCATTTGTGCCGTAAGCGTCCAATTTTTATCCAAATTCCATGTTTTATGCACGGCATCGTCGATTAACGGGTTGTAATGTTGCAAAGAGGCTCCGAATCCGGCATCGTCCAACATGGTCCAAACAACCAATTGGTGCATGGCGCTTGTATGTTGCGACCAAACCGGAAATTGATCGGCATAAAGCGGAAAAGCATCTTGTAACTCTTTCACCACCGATTGGTCTTCGAAAAACAAGACCGTTCCGTAGCCTGAGGCAAAACTTTTATCTATTTTATTTTCGGTAGCCGGGAAATTCGATTCGGGAACGATTTTTTTCAATTCGTTTTTTACGATATTCCACAATCCGGCATGATTTTCACCCAACAAAAGAACAAGACGGGTCGATTGTGAATTGAATGCCGACGGGGTGTTCAATACTGCAAACCGGATGATTTCTTCGATTTGGTTGTCGCTGACAGGTGAACAATTGCTTATCGCATAGCATGATCTTCGATGCTGTAATGCTTCTTTAAATGTTTTATTCATAATTATTTATCGGTTACTTTTTTATCCGTATCTGTAATTCGGCTCCGGTTCCGGGTCGGTATATCCTGTAAATCAGCGCTATATTGTGTGATTTGAACTATCTGTTTTTTCTTGAACGCTATACAATATAATGCTTTATCCGGAAAATTGTTCATGAACGACGGGTATTTAAACCGGGTATTTTACTCGTTGATTACAAATGTGGCGAATTGTATTTTGTTTCATTACATTTGTCGTTTCGAAATATTTCCGGATGTTTCATCCTTATGAAAATGTCCGGTCCCGGCAATAGGGCGATTCCGGTTAAGGGGTAAATATGCTAAAGTGCTTAAAATTAGACTTTTTACTAATGTAAAACAGATAAATTACAAATGTTTTAGGGGAAATGGCGGTATATGCACGGGATAATACAAATTATACAAATGTTGCTTTCTTTTCCGCATCGAAACAGTCGGTTATGCCGGCTTTAAAAATTCAAAATTATCATCGTTTTGCGGACTCGGACTGCAAAACAGTAACAAGGTATTTTTCAAATATTCGTATTCTTTTTCAAAACATTCCGGAAAGAAATTGATGTTGAGGTTTTCTTCGATTTGTTTTTGCGTCCAAAATTTTCCTTCCGGAAATTTTTGCCGGTTGAAAAAACATTCGTCAAACACTTCAAGAGTGTATAAAAAGATCAGGTGTCTTATTTTTTCGTTTTCGAAAAGATACTTGATGCTGAAACAGGGTTTTCGGTCTTGTGTATATCCGTTTTTTTTTAAAATGCTTGCGGTGGTTTCCTCCAACGTATGCTCATATAGCACATATTTTTCAAACGGATGATCCGGCTTTCCGGTATCCGGCAATGTTTTTTCCGCACGAGGAGATAAGAACAACCGTCCTTGGTAAGCTACGGCAATTCTTACCAGCGGGTACAGGTATTTGTTTCTTGTTTCACCGGTTTCCGATTTTGCTATTTTTCCGATTACTTTTCCTTTTTCATCCACGACGGCCAACCACTCTTCATTATCTAATTCCGTTTGCAGGTAACTCAACCGGATGTATTCGAAGAACAACATGAACACGGCGAATATCGAAGGGAATGCCCATACTATGATAACATCTACAATGTAGTTGTGTTTGATCCGCAACAGGATGAATATTCCCGTAACGATTACATGAATGGTAAGAGTATACAGCAGAATGGAGGAAATATACACATATTCGTTGATACTGTCGATAATCGACGAGGCTACGGTTCGTTTAGCCGTATCGATGATATGTTGTTGTGCATAACGTCTGAATACGACAGACATAAGGAGGATCAATATGAAAATGACTTCCACCAACAACGGCGAATAAAAAGAGTTTAAGAGATCGTCACATGCCGGAATAAAATACAGGACGTTGATGAAGGCCAACGTTGCAACGGCTGTTATCAAGAAAAGAGGCGTATATATTTTTCTTTTTCCTCTCAACGTTATAAAAACCAGCGACATGATGCTGCACCCCAAATATCCTGCCAATAAGGATGTGGAATAAGGCGCAAAAAAATCAGTCAAAACAAATACCTGAAGCGGAATCCATCCTAATATCGGATTATCGGCTGCCTTGTAATATAATTGTTTTAAAATGTTCATAATTCTTCAAATTATGTTTGAAACAATAAGCTGTACGTTCCTTTTTATAACAAATTGAAAGAATATTTGTTCATTTGTCGGCATGGTAAGAAGACCGTACCAGAGGAGCACTTTCTACTTTTTCGAATCCTTTATCGAGCGCTTCTTTTTTATAAAAATCGAATATTTCGGGAGAAATATATTCATGCACGGGAATATGCGCTTTTGATGGTTGAAGATATTGTCCGACGGTAAAAATCGAACAGCCTGTTTGCAATACATCATTCATTAAATCCAACACTTCGTTTGTCGTCTCACTCAATCCGACCATGATGCCGGTTTTAGTCTTGATGCCGCGACTCGCGATGTGGCTCAATACCTTCAGGCTTGTTTTGTACGTTGCCGCACTGCGTATTTTCGGGGTCAATCGCGAAACGGTTTCCATGTTGTGGCCGATGACATCGACCGGTGTTTCGACGATTTGATCGAGCAGTTCTTTTTTCCCTTGAAAATCGGGAATGAGGACTTCTATCCGCGTATCGGGATTCAATCTTTTCACGTGTCGGATGGTTTCTACCCAATGAGTTGCACCCAAGTCGGGTAAGTCGTCCCGATCGACCGATGTGATTACTGCGTATGACAGTTGCATCAGTTGTATGGAACGGGCAATTTTCATCGGTTCGTTTTCATCGAGAGGCAGAGGTTTTCCGGTATGGGTGTTGCAGAATTTGCAGGAACGGGTGCAAATGTCGCCTCCAATCATAAAAGCGGCCGTTCCCCGACTCCCGCATTCGCCTTGGTTGGGGCATCGGCCGCTGCTGCAAATGGTATGCAGGCCATGTGTTTCTATGATTTTTTTTGTCCGCGTAAAGATTTGATCGTTTCCTAATTTAATCTTTAACCAATCCGGTTTTTGTATTTTTCTTTCAGACATTGGATTAGCGCGTCTTGTGGTCAAATAAAAGGATTGAACGGTTATTCAAATTTTCTTGCAGCCTGTTTCATCTACCGATAAGGATTAAATAAGAATTAAAGAAACACCGCAATTGCTTATGTAGATTTGCGACGAAATATGATGCTGTTTTTCTCAAAGAAAATCCGGTTTTTATAAAATTTTAAATAAAAAGTCGCACATTTTGGTAAACAAATGCAGCCTCGTATTTCCGCCGTAAATGCTGTGGTTGCAGTCGCTGTAGATTTGCATGTCGAATTGTTTGCCGGCTTGTGTCAATGCTTCCGAATAATTCATCGTATTTTGCAAATGTACATTGTCGTCGGCCGTTCCGTGGATGATTAAAAGATTCCCGTCGAGCCGGTCGGCAAGTTTTATCGGAGAGGATGCTTCGTATCCGTCGAAATTTTCTTTCGGCGTGCGCATGTAACGCTCTGTGAAAACAGTGTTGTAAAACCTCCAATCGGTAACGGGAGCAACCGAAATTCCTGCTTTGAACACGCCTTTGCTTCTGCTCATGCTCATCAAAACATTGAATCCGCCGAAACTCCATCCCCAAATTCCGATCCGGTTTTTGTCGATGTAAGATAAAGAACCTAAATATTTTGCCGCTTCAATCTGACTGTCGGATTCTTTGATTCCCAAATGCATGTAACCGGATTTCCGGAAGGCTTCCCCACGTGCGCCGGTTCCTTCTCCGTCGACACATACGACGATATATCCGTTTGCCGCCGGATAATATTCCCAGCCGAATTTAAATTGATCCAGCACTTCTTGTGAATCAGGACCGCTGTATTGCGTCATCAGCACCGGGTATTTTTGGGAGGCCGAAAAGTTCGAAGGCTTCAAAATCCATGCGTTGAGCGTTGTACCCGAACCGGTGGGGATGGTTATAAATTCTTTTTTGGGGAGATCCGGAGAGGAGACAAGTTGTTGTAAAGCGCTGTTTGTTTCGAGTATCCGAACCGTTTTTCCGTTGATGTCGTTGATTGAAATCACCGGAGGCGTATTGAGTGTGGAATAAGTGTTGACGAAATAGTGGAAATTTTTTCCGAAAACAGCTTTGTTAAATCCTTTTTGAGCGGATAATTTCGTTTTTTTCCCTTTGATGTCGATGCTGTAAACCGCACGATTCATCGGACTTTCTTCGGCCGATTCGTAGTAAAGGGTTTGAGTCTCGGCATTGAATCCGAATACGCCGGTGATATCCCCGTTGCCGGAAGTCAGTTGTCGGATCAAAACTCCGTTGATCGTATACAAATAAGCGTGGCGATATCCGTCTTTTTCGCTGACGAAAACAAACTGATCGGGAGTGAAGAATATATTGTCCAAATAGTCCGGATCGACAAATGTTTGACTTTCTTCCCGGAGAATTTGCTTGCAAAGTCCCGATTTCGGATTGGCATAATACATAGTCAAGTTGTTTTGCGATCGATTGAGCGTTATGACAGCCAATTGGTCGGGATTTCCGGTGAAACGGATGCGCGGAATGTAATCGGTTGAATCGATCGGCAAATCCATTTTTTTCAATGCTTTTGTTTCGACGGAATAAACTAAAACGCATCCTTTGGAATTGTCGGTTCCCGCCATGGGATATTTGTAACGGTATTCTCCCGGGTATTCTTGACCGGTCCGGTAAATCGGGAAGGAATATTCTTTTACGGCCGATTCGTCAAACCGGATAAATGAAATGAACTTGCTGTCGGGAGACCATTCGAAAGCCCGGTTTAAAAAAAATTCTTCTTCGTAAACCCAATCGGGAATTCCGTTGATGATTTTGTTGATTTCCCCGTCTTTGGTGACGGCACTTTCCGTTCCGTAATCCAATTTTTTCAGGTACAAGTTATTTTTACGGACGAATGCGATCATTCTGCCGTCGGGAGAAAATGTCGCGCATAGTTGTTTTTCGTTGATTTCCGACAAGGGTTCCGTCAAGTTGCGTTTCATGTCGTACACCCAATAATCGGCTTCAAACGAACGGCGGTAGATTTTTTTCCGGTCGGTATAAATCAATAATTTATTTTCGGCCGGGCTTAATTCAAACCCGTCTATTTTTTTGAAAGAGCATTCTCTTGCCGTTTTAACGTCAAATACCGTTTCCGCTTCGCCGGACTTATAACTGTATTTGATGATTCTTTCGGCATTGTCGCTCAATTGCAAATAATATTCGCCGTCTGCCGTGGAAATCATTTGGGGTACATCGGCCGGAATATATTTTCCGTTGATGATGTCGCTTAATTCGAGCCGGTTGTTTTGAGCAAAACCCAAAGACACGCAAAATAGAGCAACCGCGCTGCAAATGTAATTTCGTTTCATAATACTCTCTTTTTAAAATTGTCAATTGTCAATTGTCAATTGGTGAAATTTGTAGATTGTCAATTAGTGAAATTCACCTGCCTGTTTGCAAAATTCGATTTTTGCTTGTGCCGCTTTTATTTCCGTGTTGAGTTTTTCGGTGTTCGACAGAGCCGCGCTTAATTGATAGATTGCATTCAAGGCTTCTTTTTCGTTTCGGGTTAAGGAATAGGAATAGGCGCCTACGGAGCCGCTATACGTAATTTTCAACGGATTATTTCTGTAGGTGTATAAAAAATCGATGAATCCGTTATCTTTTTTTCGGATAAAATTCAAGATTTGTGTGGATACCCCGCCGTCTGTGAAAACATAATTGTTGCCGTCGTCTTTCGGCAGGGCCGGAGTTTCGACGTATTTTCCGTCGTCGGTTTCGGCTTTCACTGCATTGAAAGTTCCTTTTCCGCGTCCGTAAACGGTGGCGGCCATGCTCATTTCCCCGATTTCGTTGACTTGAAATTTCAGGCATGATTGCCCGATAGTGCGTTCCACGGTTTGATTTTTATCCAAATAAATTCCGTAAGTCTGATATTCTTTATCTTTTTCGAATATCAATGTTTTTTTCAGGCTGTCGATCATTTGTTTATTGACAATCAACATACTGTCTAAATAAATTAACGATCGTTCCTGCTCTTTCAGCTCGATCTTCCATGTTAATACATTGCCTTCTTTGATAACGGACAACTCTTTGGGATAAAGGATCTTAATACTGTCGATCTGTAATTTTGCCGCTCCGAAATCGTTTTTGTCGCTGTATTCGCGTGCCGTTTCCAACAGTTTCCTCGCTTTTTCTTCGTTGTTGCCGCAAGCAAAAAGCAGAAATATTAATAAGAAAAATACGGGATAATGCGTTAAAAGATTATCAATCGTCTTTTTGAGAATGTTTTTATGATTGAAAGTATTCATATTTTCCATATTTTCTGTTTTTTGATTGTAATGAGTACAATTGCCGGCGGTTTTATGAATATGGGGGTTTACAAAGGTTCGGACGAGAGCCGACGCTGCAAAGTTACTCAAAATTTTGGATGAGATGCTCCCCCGTTTGTGGCAAACTGCATGTTAAGTGCCCGCATTTGTCTTTTTCATTCTAAACTAATTTTGTCTTTTGTTTCTTTCAATTTAGCTTGTTTTTCCATGTTCATTAAAAAATCAATTAATGGTTGTGAAATTGGTGAGGGAACTCCAGACTTCAATTCCTTTTTTTTGTTATTGTAATTTACGACTATAATTTGCTCAAATGTATCAGTATAGCGGTTATTACCCCAATCTAATGTTTCCAAATTGCAGGTTTGCAAAAGATTGACCATTTCTTTGAATAACGAGCGTTTTAATGTACCTTTGAGATATTTTGCAACATAAGAATCATTTATCAAAGTTTCTTTTTGCATATATACATTGCCAACACTATCAATCTGCAAAATATTTGCTCGAAAAATGATTTGTTGATTTCTACCTGACTCTCGAAAGTAACCGTTAAAATAAAAGCTCAATTTCTGAAAATGAATTTCTGTAATTGCATTTTCTTGCCTTATAAAACTCAAAGTATCTTTATTTTGAAAAAGTTTTTTTGAAAAAAATGTAACAGGAATTAATGTTATCGAAGTGTCATTTTGCAATATGATTTTAAAATCGTAATTTTCTGTTTCCCATTGATCAGGGTAGCTGTATAATGTACGGTAAAATCGTAAAGTATCATTTGAACAATTACGGTAAATTAATGTCAAATCATATCTTAATTTTGTCCAACCTTCTTTATATTCACTCAACACAGAAAAATCCGTCAATATTACTTTATTTTTTGGTTTATTAATTAGCATAAAATCAGATACCGGAGTTATCCAACGCCCAAAAAGTTTATCTTCTTGCCCATATACAAATAGGTGAGTTTGTAATGCTAATAATATGGTTAAAAAATATTTCTTCATTTTCTCTTTTATTCTGAATCTGCTGTCATTAGTTAATGTATTTTAATTTCTTGTTACGCTGTAGTCCGCTTGCATACAACGTCCGGCGGCTTGGCGTTCGGGCGGGGGTTCACTACCGTTGCGACGGGTGGTGAACTACCAAATTACCACTAAGCTGTCTGCGAGGCAGACACCCCGACTGACGCCAAACCGCTCGTTATGAGGTCGGCAGGTTGTCGACTGCTATTCTTGTTTTTTGTTTTATACTGCTTTATAAGTCGTCCATTGCTTTTTGTCTGACAATGTCGCCGTTGATTTTGTCGTAATAAGCCAATAACACAAAACAACTCGATACTCCACTATGACTAATAGATAATTGAATATCGCCTTTTTCTGTTTCATATGTTGTGTAATATCTACACCTGTCTAATTGCACTTCGTACATTCTCTCATTGTCGTCATCAACATACTTTGATTGAAATTCTTCTACGCTTTCTGCTGGTTGTCCGTACTTTTCAGTAAGCATTTCTTTCAACGAAGCATAATTGCCGTAAAGTGCTGACCAAGTTTCGCATTCTGGAAAGATTACAGTGATTTTGCTGACCAAATCCTTGCCTTTGAGTGTGGCAACTCCAACGATACAACCTTTGTAAGCAGCAAAGTCACCTTTGAGCATCGCAACACCGTCTTCTGTGCCGGACATTGTAAAACCGCTCTGTTTCATTTTTGCGACATATTCGTTGAGTGTTCCGTCGATAGGAACTCCTTTGAATGAAAGGTGTTGCGAGGTTTGAGCAAACGACAGCATTGTCGTTAATATTCCAATAATTGAAAATAAAATTTTTTTGTTCATAATCTTAATTATTTAATTTGTTATCTTCTTTTTCGTGGTTTATAATTTTTTGAAAATTGCTTTTTCTTAACATAGTTAATTTGAGTACCTCGTCTATAACCATAATTTCGAGGAGATAAAATTATTCGGCGAGGTCGATAAACAACTGGTTGTTGTATTACTTGTTGGTTTTGATTTTGAGAAAATTGTTCACATTCAGTGTCTTTGTCAAATTTATTTCTTTTTTGTTTGACAGGTATTTTCTCTATTATTCTGTGTTCATTCAAAACAAAATCTGGTTCGGACTTTAAGAAATCTTCAATTCTTGAAGACCAAATTCCGTTTTTGGTTGTAGCAACAAAACTACTTCTCGTTAATTTTGTAAAAATTGCACCAAAGTAGTCTATTCTCAATGGAAATAAACAATAAATAGATTCTCTCTCTTCGTCATTATCAGAAGTGTCTGCTTGTCCTTTGAAATCAAAAATTACAGGAACAGTACTTTCGAGCCAAGAAGAAGGGAAAATTCTATTAGGTGAATAAATAAGAAAAATGTCTTTTTTGCCTTTGTATCTTGAAGTAAAATTAAATCCTTTTTTGAAACGAGGGTAATCTCTTGTTAATCGTGTACCATCAACAATCCAAACCATATTTTTATAGAACTTTTCTCGTGCAATGCGTTCATTATGTTCAATGCTTGAATGTTGAAATTCAATTATGAGATTGTTATTGGTACGAACATCTGCAATATGCTTTTCATTTGTTTCTTCGTCGTGTAAAATGACTTCTTGCCATTCAGTTGGGTAATTGTTTTTCCACGAGCGGTGCCATTCGGTTTCAGTTTCAGACCAACTATCGCATTTTGAGTTACTTTTATGCGCCCAATGATTGATTTTTATGTTTCCGCACTTGGCAATAACGGGCTTTGAACAAAAGGGGCAAGTGCCTTTTGCTCCGCGTTCTGCTTCTTTCCGTTGGCTGTCAATTAGTGCATACTTCATATTTTTGTCAATTTTTTAGTCACTGTTTCGTTATGCTGCCCCGCTGCTGACGCCTATCGACTAAATATACCCAATTCTTCCCTCAACAAACATAACGGCAAATTAAAAAGTGAAATATCTACATTTCAATTCTTTAGGAATTTTCCTATTGAAATGATAATTTACCGGAAAACCGACCCGGATAATTGAGTAAGTAAATAAAGGTATTATTTTAAACTTTTATCCGGGTTGTGCAGTTCTGTTCTGTCCGGTGCAGGTGATTGTGTGTTATTCATTTGGAGGGCGCTTCCCGTCTTCCTGCTTCCAACGCTTTTAAATTCAGATCGACAATTTCCCGGCCTTTTCGTTCGAAGATTCTTTTGATGCCGCCGGCAATTTTATCGTAAGAAATACCCAAAAAAGGAGTGGTCGCTCCCAGCAAAACGATATTGGCTACCCGTGCGGAACCCGTTTCTTTCGCGATTTTATCTGCATTGACTATAATTTTATGGGGTAACCGGTTGATTTCATTCATGATCTCATCTAAATCCGGATAATCCGGAATGTTTTCAACCGGAATGGAGTTGGTCACCAACCATCCGTCTTTTTTCAAATACGGCAGATAACGCAATGCTTCCATCGGTTCCAACGAAATAATCAAATCGGCTTTTCCTTTGGGAATCAAATCCGATGCGACAGGTGCATCCGAAATGCGCAGGTTGGATTGAACGTCTCCGCCCCGTTGGCTCATTCCGTGCACTTCCGACTGTTTCATATACAATCCGTTGGCTAATGCGGCTTCTCCGATCACAGCCGCTATCGATAAAATTCCTTGTCCTCCGACTCCCGATAATATAATGTCTGTTTTCATGTGTTTATTTTTTATTTTTTTAATTGCGGTCACTTGGAATGCCCGTAGGATTCATTTTTCCTGGTGATACTTTGTCTCACGGCCATTTCATTTTTTCTTCTTTTTCCCTATGATTTGAATACATTCCCGGCAAGGGATAATAACTGAAACTCCTTGATATTCGATTTCTTCCCGAATCACTCGTTTCATTTCCTCGTAATTCTTTTTCAAGGGAATAAGTTCCCTGACATGTTCCGGCAAAACGCCTGTGCCTTCGCATATCGCACGCAATTTTCCGGTTCCCGCGGAATCTTGTCCGCCGGTCATTCCGGTTGTTTCGTTGTCGGAAATGATGATGGTCACGGAAGTATTTTCATTCACGCAATCCAACAATCCGGTAATTCCCGAATGGGTAAAAGTCGAATCTCCGATCACGGCAATCGAAGGGAATAACCCTCCGTCGGCCGCTCCTTTGGCCATGGTGATCGAAGCTCCCATATCCACGCATGAATCGATTGCACGAAATGGCGGCAGTGCGCCTAAGGTATAGCAACCGATGTCGCTGAATACTTTTGCCTGCCCGTATTCTTTGACGACTTCGTTTAATGCCTCGTACACGTCGCGGTGTCCGCACCCTTGACATAATGACGGCGGACGCATTTTCACCACTTCCGGTATTTCGGTGGTTTTTTCTTGCGGAAATCCCAACGCCTTGGCCACATTGTCGGGGGTTAGTTCTCCGTCGCGGCTCAAACTGCCGTCCAAGCGTCCTTTTACTTTTATCCCGATGCCGAGATAACCTTTAAGCGCTTCTTCCACCAACGGATAACCGTCTTCCAAAACCAAAATTTCATCACAACTTTCGACCAGATGCAACAATTGTTTTTTCGGCAACGGATATTGTCCGATTTTCAAAACGGGATATTCACATCCCGAAGGATAATTTTCCATCAGATAGTTATATGCAATTCCGCAGGTGATGATTCCCTTGCTTCTGTTCGGGGCATCGATGTATTGATTGTAGGATGATTGTTCCGATTTTTCGATGAATGTGTTTTGAGCTTCGATCAACCGCTTGAACTGTTTACGGGCAATGGCGGGAAGCAATACGAATCGCTGCGGATCGCTCGGAAACGACAATTCGTTTTGTTTTTTCACGGGTTTACGGGTTACTCCCGAACGGGAGTGTGCCATGCGGGTGGTGATACGCAAAACGATCGGAACTCCCAATGTTTCCGATAATTCGAATCCGTCGTAAACCATGTCGTAGGCTTCTTGTTGATTGGACGGTTCCAAGACCGGTATCATGGCAAATTGAGCATAGAATCTGGTATCCTGCTCATTTTGCGAAGAGTGCATCGACGGATCATCAGCCACAAGAACGATCAGCCCTCCGTTCACCCCTGTGATGGCGGAATTGATAAAGGCATCGGCAGCCACATTCATGCCCACATGTTTCATGCAGACCAGCGCTCTTTTGCCGACATAAGACATTCCCAAGGCTGCTTCCATAGCCGTTTTTTCGTTTGCCGACCATTTGCTGTGAATATTTCTTTCCGCGGCCTCGCCGGATGCTTGGATGTATTCCGTAATTTCGGTCGAAGGTGTTCCGGGATAAGCATAAACGCCCGATAATCCCGCATCGATCGCCGCTTGTGCAATGGCTTCGTCTCCCAATAATAATACTTTGTTCATGTTGAATATTTAAAAATAGAGGTTTTTCAATCAAAAAATTACCGCGTAAGTATGTTGCAAAAAACAATTTATATTATAAACGCCAAGACGAAAAGACGAAAAGATGCAAACTTTAAATTCTTTGCGACTTTGTGTCTTTGTATCTTCGCTGTTGAAATAATTTAAATTAAATTTTACCATGCACTTACAATATTTTAATTTTAATTTTATTGTAATAAAACATAAATGATTCTGATAATTCCTATGACGATGAATAGAACAGCGCCTTTAATTTTACACCGAAAGAGCAAAAACAAACACCAAACGACAAGCACAGGAGGGAAAAAATAATAAAAAAATTGATCTCCATCATTGTAAATATACCCGACAAACAGCGTCGCGAATGCCGGTACGGCAAGAATAATCACAAAAGAAAAAATATGCCCTAAAACAGGAATTTCAAAAATTTTTTGCAGGGTATTTTTTTCTTTTATGTTTTTATTATCCACTTTTTCGTTTTTAAACGTTCAACTATCGCAGTTTCGTTGCTTTTGTCGGGATTTTTTCTCCGGTTTGCCTTTTTAAAACTCACAAAGGTATGAAAAATACTTGCTTTATGCCGTTGTTTGATGACTCCTTTTTGAAATAATCATCGGAATAAAAATGAAAAACCGGGTAATTTTTAAACGGAATCCATAATTTTTTCGATTTTCGTACAGATTTGACTTTGTCGATTTTCAATTCACAAATTGCACGAATTTTTTAATTGACGTTAGCCTGTGCATCCGTAGAATAAAGAAATTGACAACCCGACAATAATAAACACCTGAAATATCACTCGATTACCCGAAATCTGTGTCATCCGTTTCATCTGTGCGAGAATTACTTTGTGGTTGTTTAAGCGAATGGTTAATTTTGCAAAAGGATTGAGCGGGATTTATATCGCGACGAACATATTATCCGTTCGCTTGTTTATTCAAAAAGAATTTGCAGTTCGGCTTTTGGTATTATTTTAAGTAGTTGATTCTCAATTTGTTGAATTTGATGTGTAAATTAGATAAATGATAAAGGAACTTCAATTAAAACTTCTTCCTCAAGAGGCTTCTTCCGAACAGAATATAAAGCAGACAGTGGCGCGGGAATACGCGATTCGGGATTCTGACATAAAAGCGGTACGGATTTTGAAACGTTCTGTCGATGCAAGGCAGCGAACGGTTTATGTGAATTTGAAAGTACGTGTTTTTGTGAATGAATATCCTGTTGACCGTGAATTTGTTTCGATCGATTATCCCGATGTTTCCGGTGCGAAACAGGCGATCATCGTGGGTGCGGGGCCGGGCGGTTTATTTGCTGCTTTACGGTTGATCGAATCGGGGATAAAGCCGGTCGTGATCGAACGCGGAAAAAATGTGCACGACCGTAAGAAAGACATTGCCCGAATCAGTCGGGAGCATATCGTCAATCCCGAAAGTAATTATTGTTTCGGAGAAGGCGGAGCGGGTGCTTATTCCGACGGAAAGTTGTATACTCGGAGCAAGAAGCGCGGGTCGGTGGAGAGAATCCTGGATATTTTTTGTCAACACGGGGCAAGTCCTTCTATTTTGAGCGATGCGCATCCGCATATCGGGACGGATAAGCTTCCCCGCGTGATTGAAAATATCCGGAATCAAATTATTCGTTGCGGAGGGGAGGTCAGGTTTGAAATCCGGATGGAAGATTTACTGATCGAAAATAATGAAATAAAAGGCGTCCGAACCAATGCAGGGTCTTTTTTCTCGGATGCGGTGATTTTGGCGACGGGACATTCGGCAAGGGATGTTTACCGGTTGTTGCATGCGAAAAAAATTCCGCTTCAATCTAAAAGTATTGCCGTGGGCGTGCGATTAGAACATCCGCAACTGCTGATCGACCGGATTCAGTATCATGATCAAGCGGGAAGAGGGAAATATCTTCCTGCGGCCGAATACAGTTTTGTGATGCAATCGGGCGGGAGAGGGGTTTATTCGTTTTGCATGTGTCCCGGCGGTTTTGTCGTTCCCGCTGCGAGCGCTCCCGATCAAGTGGTTGTGAACGGGATGTCTCCTTCCGGCAGAGGTTCTCGTTGGGCCAATTCGGGGATGGTGGTGGAAATCCGGCCCGAAGATTTTCCCGAATATGCCGAATTTGGCGAGTTGGCTTTGTTGAAGTTTCAAGAGGATATAGAACATCAATGTTTTTTGAACGGCGGAATGAAACAATCGGCGCCGGCTCAACGGATGCATGATTTTATGAAAAAGAAAGTTTCGTATGATTTACCGGATAGTTCTTATACTCCCGGTCTTGTTTCTTCGCCTTTGCATTTTTGGATGCCCGATTTCATCACCTCTCGTTTGAAGGAAGGTTTTGTCCGTTTCGGAAGTGTATCAAGAGGTTTTTTGACCAATGAGGCGGTAATGATCGGTGTGGAAAGCCGTACTTCTTCTCCCGTCCGGATACTGAGAGATAAAGAGACTTACGAGCATGTATCGATAAAAGGATTGTTTCCTTGCGGAGAAGGAGCCGGGTATGCGGGTGGAATCGTGTCGGCGGCTATTGACGGAGAACGATGCGCCGAAGCGGCGGCTTTGAAGTTAAGAGTTAAGAATTAAGAGTTAAGAGTTTTAATCAGATGAGCATCTTAATTCCTGTCGATTAGCAATATCGTACAGATATTCAGGGGCATAATCTGCACCGTTTGGCCATTCTATTGTGTTGTAAGTTGTTTTGAATTTATTGAAATAATTGATTTCTCACAAGGGCAAATAAACTGTTTTGTTTAATTCATCCTTCAAATCAACTGTTTTTGTTTCACCATTGTTGAATGTCAGAGCGAGACGATAATCATTCAAATAATTAGCCTTAGATATTTCCAAAAATATGATTTATTATCTTAACGTTAAAACTACTAATCAGTAAAAATTCTGGATCTGTGATATAAATCAATATTACCATATAAAGTTAGAATTAATTGAATAATCAATATAAAAATTAGTAAAAAAATTATTAAGTTAATATTGTGTGAAAAAAATAACTTTTTCCGTATCAATATATTGATAGACGTTTTTGTATTGTTATTAATAGTATTTAATGATTATCGGACGTTATACCCGGCTCTCCCTGCAGGGAGATGCAAAAAATGTGTCAATGTTTCAAAATATTCGTCTTTTTTGTCCCGCCGGGGACATTATATCGGTAGAAAACAC
>WRGA01000090.1 GCA_009787405.1 Candidatus Azobacteroides sp. | reverse complement strand
TTTTATTTTATATTTGTTGCAAATTGTTAACCACAAATATATGAAATACATTTTCTTTATATCTCCTCGTGACCGGATTTAGCTTAGGCTCCCGAGAGGAAGGCGGGAGTGGTGAGATAAATATGTCCTTTCAAAAAAACAATAGAATTATCCATTTATAATTATTATCATTATGAAATATTTAAATATTATTTTTATTTATTTGATTTTATTTTCTTTTTCTGTAATGGGACAGGGAAAAAAATTGGTATGGGATTATCCGGTAAAACCGGGGACAGAAAAATGGAAGTCGTTTAATACGCATGAAGAAATGTTAAATGCTTGTCAAATCCCTGAAAATATACTGCAAAATATGAATACGGCTGATTTGATGGAAATCTGTTTAGACTATCCATTAAAAGGAGATATATATGCTTATTCCAATGTCAAAAATGGAATAGAACACGTATCCCTGCAATTTAATGGTTTTGCAGAACTTTTTTCAAGAAATGACAACTTTCAAAACTTATTACTAAAACTTGAACAAAGTAAATTAAATTTGAACAATGATTTGGCGTCAAACAAAAATATGGCAGAACAGGGTGAAATAATGTTAAATTTTGCTATAATAGAATCCTTTTTATCTTTTGATGCTGTATTGTTAAATTCAGATTATAATCAGAAAAAGCAACTTTCCGAAATTACAAAAGAAGTACTTAATTATAAACTGCAAAACAGCGATAAATTCGGCATATTTTCCGTAACTTCAACCGCTTTTCTGTTGGGAAAGACATTACAGAAAATAAATAAATTTTCTAATATAACTCCAAGTACAGCAAAATTTTTAAATAACAATATTACAGTAAATGATAGTATTATTACAGAAATAGTACAAACATTCAATAATGCTAAATTATGAAACGTGTAACAGTATTTATAGTAATATCAGTAATTTTGTTTAGTTGTAATGAACAAACAATGAACAATAAAGACAGTGAAATAAATAGCAGTAAAGAGATTGCTATTAAGGTATGCGGAGAAACTTCACCTGTTTGGTTGATGAATGAGATTAGCTCAATAACACAACCTGTTGAGCCAAACTATAGGCCTGTTTCCGTTTATTCAACCATTTTAAATGGTATAACCTATGTATTGGTTACAGATATGGTGAATGACGCGGCGGCTTATATACTTCGTTTTTTCTTGTGCTCCGGAGAATCTATTCCTTTTGGAACAGAAGAATATAACGTATTACAGCGGAGATATAATGAAAATAGAGAAGAATTTACTTTATTATGGTCTAATTCTAAAATCTAAAAGTTTATGAAATCTAAATTTTGTATTTTAATCATAGGTATTTCTTTAATAAATACATTTGCAACTTCGCAGGTATATACACCAAAAGGGAGTTTAGTTCCTGATACGGAAATAAGACCGGAGCAACTCACTTCTTATGATATAGCGTACATAATGCAAGATATGGCAGTTTCATATCCTAATGCAATGATTATAGGCAATCCAACGACTACCTATAACTGCCACGCTTATGCTTGGTATGTGAGTGAAGGTGGTACACCGCCTGTATGGATGGGATTAACAACTAATCCTACGCCAATTTATTGGAATGATGGAAGTTATGTTGAAACAACCGAAAGGGGTAATGGATTAAAGGTTTCGTATGATAATCTCCCATATAATGGGAATGATATGGATAATCATTCTGCCATAACGACTGCAGAGAATGGTATTTTTATTTCGAAGTGGGGGGCTTATCCATTGGTAAGACATACAAAGGATTATACTCCATATACTTATTCTTCGCTTCATTACTTCAAAAAAAATACACCTCCGCTCTCCCTCTCCGGTTCCGCCACCTTGTGTCTCAATTCATCCGCTACTTATACCATCAATAATTTTCCGCCAAATGCGACCGTAACATGGAGTCAGAGTTCCAATTTACAGCCGGTAAGCGGTTCCGGAGCTTCCAAAGTTTACAAGGGGATAGCTAATGGTGCCGGATGGATTGAAGCGACAGTGAACGGAATTACAGCATCCCGGTTTAATGTGTGGGTCGGCCCTCCGCAAATTACATCTGTTACCGGCCCCACCAAAATCAGAGCCGGAGGGCCGGCTACATTTACGTGTGATTATGCCGGCGGCGAATCCATAATATGGAAGGCATTAGGAGGAAGTCCTACCATCTACATATACCCGGATATGCACAGTGCCGATCTTGTGTATCTGTATAACGGTACTTGGAATGTTACTGCAAAAGTAACGAATCAATGCGGATCGCAGAGTCAGACTCAATCGATTACGGTTACGGGAGGTTATGATAATAACGGTCCGCCATGCCTGACCTGTCCGGATGTCGGATTGTACAGCAGCGCTTATCCCAACCCCGCCGGCAATATTCTCAACATCGAAATCGACGGGGAAGCCGGTGCGCAAACAAAATCTATGGAAGAACAAACGATCACCGGCAGCAAAACCATCCGGCAGGATGTAACTTACGATGTCCGGCTCTACGACGGGATGGGTACATTGTTGCGCCGTGCCACCGTCAAAAGCGGTAAGGTGGAGTTTGACGTGTCCAATCTTGCCGACGGCATTTATTATCTCCATATTTATGACGGGATAAACGAAAAGCCGGAAATGACACAGATAATAGTACAACACTGAGAATAGCGAAGTGAAAAAATAACAGGATTCCCCCGCCCGACGAAAGGTATGCCGAGCGGGGGATTCGATTTGTGTGTTATCGGAATTTCCGCTGCGACGAAGACTTAATTTAAATTATTTCAACCGCGAAGATACAAAGACACCAAGTCGCAAAGAATTTAAACGTTGCGTCTTTCCGTCTTTGTGTCTTGGCGTTTAAAATATACATTGTTTTTTGCAACATGCTTATTCGTATATAATATTCATTGTCCGACAAAAAAAGGAGCTGTCCGATTCGGACAGCTCCTTTGAATTTTACTGATTGTCTCAATCTCTCAGATCATTGAATACACATTTTATCCGATGATTATTTTTTCGGTTGTACAGGAGGAATCGAAGCCGGAGCCGGTTGTTGTGCCGGTTTTTCGATGTCCAGCAATTCCATTTCGAATATCAATGTAGAGAACGGTTTAATGGTTCCCCGGTCTTGCGATCCGTAAGCCAATTCTTGCGGAACATATAATTCCCATTTTGAACCGACGGGCATCAATTGAAGCGCTTCTGTCCAACCCGGAATGACTTGATCCACGCCGAAAATCGTGGGTTCGTTGCGTTTGTATGAACTGTCGAATTCGGTTCCTTCGATCAATGTTCCTCTGTAATTTACTTTTACGCGGTCGGATTTCGTCGGTTTAGCCCCTTTTCCTTCCGTGATCACTTTATATTGCAATCCGCTGGGAAGAGTGACAATTCCTTCTTTCTGTTTGTTTTCGTTCAAAAATGCGATCCCCGCAGCTTTATTCGAAGCAAATTGTTTTTCCGCAATGGCGGTTTTTATTTTATCCACCGTTTTATTTGCATATTCGGAAGCGACCGCCGGATCGATTTTCATATCTTTTTCCAAAATTCCGGCAATGGTTCCGGCCATGAATTGATCTTTGCTCAAAGATTTTGTGGAGTCTCCGGCAAATAAATTCTTATTGAATTGTTGGAAGCTTTCGTCGCTGTAACGTTGTCCGTACAGAATACCCATGTTGTATGCGATTTTTTGGGAATCTTTTACAGAAGCGGCATCCAATAAACCTTGAACAAAATCTTTGAGATAAGCCGAGTCCACTCCGGAACCCGCCAGATTTTGTTTTAATCCGTGAGAACTTGAAATGCCGATGGCATAAGCCAATGAATCCAAATCTGTTTTCAGATCGGCTGTCGGCATTTTTGCGTTGCCTGTTGTACAAGACGAAAAAATAAATGACCCCATACTCATCAGGGTGCAAAGTAATGTAATACTAATTTTTTTCATTTTTTTATTTGATTTAATTAACTGATTGACAAACAGTGTATTGATATTTGAATTTGATCCGTTGTATATCGTGCGCAAAAGTAGCTTTTTTATTGACGCATGATCCTATTTTTTGGTAAAAAAAATCTAATTTTGGCGAGAAAAGTTAATTTTTGTCCGATATTCAGATGTTAATATGCCGGTGTAAATTGCCGGTTGTTTGGTATTTTTGTTGCCTGAATCAGCCGGGTCGATGGTTGGCGCGGCAAATTAAATGATAGCGTATGAAAAATTTAGTGGTGTTGACCGGCGCGGGAATGAGCGCCGAAAGCGGAATCAGTACCTTCAGGGATTCCGGCGGTTTGTGGGAACAGTACCGGATTGAAGATGTGGCGACTCCCGAGGCTTGGAGGAAGAATCCGGAATTGGTTCTCGATTTTTACAATCAACGGAGAAGGCAGCTTTTTGAAGTCGTTCCGAACAGAGGACATGAGATTTTGCATGAATTGGAAGCATTTATGACGGTCAAAATTATCACGCAAAATATCGATAATCTGCATGAAGTTGCCGGAAGTTCTTCGGTGTTGCATTTGCACGGGGAATTGTTGAAAGTCCGTTCCACCGGCGATGACCGGTTGATTTATGAATTGTCGGCGGAGAAACCGGATATTCATTTGGGCGACCTTTGCGAAAAAGGATTTCAATTGCGTCCTCATATTGTATGGTTCGGAGAAGCCGTGCCGATGATTTCCGAAGCGGTTGATATTGTGCGTACCGCCGATGTTTTTTTAATTATCGGTACGTCGTTGAATGTGTATCCGGCAGCCGGTTTGGTGGAATATGTCAATTCCGGTGTCCCGATTTACCTGATCGACCCGAAAGACGTTTCATATCCCGGATACCGGAATATTCATCCGATTAAAAAAGGCGCTTCGGAAGGAATGGAAGAATTTAAACGGATCATCTTGAATGGTTGACCGTTTACTATAAGATGTCAGATTTTATCGAATAAGCTGACCGGAATTTACAAAATAGTTATATTTGCGAAATTTTTTCGAAATGCAGGTGAATTGCTCCGGCCGGCTGTTTGTTTTGATTCGTCGATTGACGGGTCAAAAGGGCGGTTGTCGAGGTGCAATTGATTATTTTGTGGTTTAAACCGGATTGTGGTATGGTTCAACGATATAGTCGTGATATTTTTTTATCGTTTGTGTTTTTGGTTTTTTGTTTTTCAATGGACGCGCAATCGTTGATTGTTAAAGGAACGGTTAAGGACAGTTTGACCCTGAACCCGT
The DNA here is from genome assembly GCA_009787405.1 of Candidatus Azobacteroides sp. Lineage (GTDB taxonomy): Bacteria > Bacteroidota > Bacteroidia > Bacteroidales > WRGA01 > WRGA01. The sequence continues at coordinate 21,304 of WRGA01000090.1, read as the reverse complement.
TAAATTATGTTACGGTGAAGGCTGTCGAGGGAGCTAAAGGGGTATTGACCAATTCGGGAGGCTTTTTCCAATTACCGGTCGGACAGCAAAAAACGAAGATTCGCTTTTCGTCCGTGGGATATGAAACAAGGGAAATATCGGTGGATTTGTCCGAAAAAAAAGATCTTGTGATTTATCTCGAACCTCAATCGCTTCAACTTCAGGAGGTTACGGCAAGTTATACGAAAAAGAAGTATTCCAAAAAAGACAATCCGGCGGTGGAGTTGATGAATAAAGTGATTGCACACAAGAATGATTTTTCGCCCGATGACCGGCACAGTTATTACCAATATGAAGAGTATGAACGCAGGTCTTTTGCGATCAAAAATTTTTCGGAAAAAACAAAAATCAAAGGATATGAATTTTTGAACCAATACATCGATACGTCAAAAACGGACCAAAAACCTATTTTGTGGCTTTCGGTCAAGGAAAGAGTGTCGGATGTGTATTTCCGGAAAAACCCCGAAACGAAAAAAACCATTGTAAAAGGACTCAGAAGAATCGGAATAGATGAAATGCTCAGTCAGGAAGGGGTTGATAAGGCGTTGGATGAATATTTTCCCGCCATTGATATTTTCGACAATGACATTAATTATCTGGTGAATCGTTTTATCAGCCCGTTGTCTAATTCGGCCAATACCTTTTATAAATATTTTATCGTCGATACGCTTTTAATTGGGGATAAATCGTGCATTGATTTGGAATTTGTTCCGTTCGACACCCGGGGATTCGGATTTACGGGGCATTTGTATGTTGTTAACGACAGTACGTATTCGGTGAAAAAAGTTCAATTGAGTTTCCCGAAGAATATTAATTTGAATTACATCGATAATTTATCTCTCGAACAGGAGTTTGATTATCTTTCCGATAGTACCCGGGTATTGATCCGGGAAAAGGCATTGATCGATTTTTTCCTGATTCGGATGTTGAACGGTTTTTATGCGGAAATTACCAAGCATTATTCCGGATATCTGTTTGATGCGCCGAGAGAAGAAGTGTATCGTTTGGTGCCGAAAGTTTCTGTTTCCCCTTTGGCCGAAAATTATTCCGAATCGTTGTGGAATGAATACCGGAACAAAGATATCGGAAAACAGGAATTGGCCATCAGCAGGATGATGGATCAGTTGCATCATAAAAAAACGTTCACGATCATCGAATCGCTTGTGGATATTGTTCCGACCGGTTACATCCCGACCGGAAAAGATAAAAACAATAAAATAGAAGTCGGCCCTTTTACCACAATCTTCAGTTATAACGAAGTCGAAGGTTGGCGTTACCGGTTTGGATTCAGAACAACGGTCAATACAAACGATCATTGGTATTTGGCGGGATACGGGGCATATGGAAATACCGACCGGAAGTTTAAATATTTCGGAGACTTGCGTTATTCTTTCCTTAAAAGGAAGACTTTTATCGATGAGTTTCCGCAAAATAATCTGGGATTTTCTTATAAATATGATTTGGAAATTCTCGGACAGCGTTTTTCTCCGATCAACAACCGGGATTATTTCTTTTTCTCTTTTAACCGGGAAGATGTTACCAAACTGTCTTATATCCGGGAAATCATGTTGTCTTATCAGAAAGAATTTATCAATGATTTTTCATACGAATTGTTTGCGACTTATCGGAATGATACTCCCGCAGGTTCGTTGCACTATCTCCGGCAGACAGATGACGGAATTATTCCCGTTCATGATTTCACCACTGCCGATTTGATTCTCCGGTTAAGGTATTCGCCCGGACAAAAATTTTACCAGAAAACAGGTCGTCGTGTTTTGGTCTCCCGCGAAGCTCCGGTTTTTTCGTTGATGCAGGTGGCCGGATTGAATAGCCTGCCGGGTGTGGATTACGGATTGCAAGCTACGGAGTTTTCGTTTGAAAAACGATTCTGGCTTTCCATTTTCGGCAATCTGGAGACGGTAGTCCGCGCCGGAATGGTTTGGAACACGGTTCCTTTCCCGTTGTTGTTCAGTCCTGTTACGAATACTTCTTATTTCATCGAACCGGGAACGTACAGTATGATGAATGTCTCGGAATTTATGAATGATAAATATGCGTCCTTGTTTTTGACGTATCGTCCGAACGGGTTGATTTTTAATCGGATTCCGTTAATTAAACATTTGCGGTTGAGAGAATCGATATCTTTCAGAGGCCTTTGGGGTGGTTTATCCGATAAGAATAATCCTGCCTGTAATGATGAGGTATTTCTTACCCCGACTGACGCAGCCGGGAATCCCACTTCTTTCAAAATGAATGCCGGGCCTTATACGGAAATGAGTTTCGGGATAGAGAATTTGTTCCATTTTATCCGGATCGATTATCTTCTCCGAATGTCTTACCTGAATAACCCCGGCGTTTCCAAACACGGGTGGCAATTCGGGGCCAGATTTTCATTCTGATTTTTTTCTTTTATTTTTTTGTTGCCCGGATGCTGTGTAACAGCGCTTGGCGCGTGCCGGGTGATTTTACATGATGCCATGAAAATCACCTTTTTGTTGTTATAATGCAACGAATGTGAAAATTTTTAAAACAAAGTGTCATATTATTTGTTTGTTTTAAAACAAAATGCATATCTTTGCAGAGTCAAAGAAGCAAAATGCAACAAAATCATTAGTTTTAACATCAAAAAGACAATGTATGAAATTCGTCAAAATGCATGGCACAGGCAATGATTATGTGTATGTAAACTGTTTTACGGAAAAGGTCGAAAAACCGGAAGAGTTGGTTCGTTTCATCAGCGACCGGCATAAAGGAATCGGCTCTGACGGATTGGTGTTGATTTTACCTTCCGATGGATGCGATTTCAGAATGAGAATGTTTAATCCCGACGGGTCGGAAGCGGAGATGTGCGGTAACGCATCCCGTTGTGTGGGTAAATTTGTTTTTGATTACGGCTTGACGGACAAAACAACATTGACGTTGGAAACCAAAGCCGGAATAAAACGGTTGCAATTGTTTCCTGAAAACGGTAAAGTTGCCGGCGTCTGTGTCGATATGGGAGAACCTGTTTTAAAAAGTATAAGCATTCCGGTGAATTTGCCGGTTGACGAGGTCATTGATTATCTGGTGAGCTTCGGTGAAGACACTTACAGAATAACGTGCGTTTCCATGGGAAATCCGCATACCGTAATTTTTACGGAAGATATTGATGATTTGGAGATTGAGTCGACAGGCAAAAGGATTGAACAGGACGTTTTGTTTCCCGAACGTACAAATGTCGAGTTTGTGAAGATTCTTTCATCCCGGCAGGCCAAAATGCGCGTTTGGGAAAGAGGAACGGGGGAAACGCAAGCCTGCGGTACCGGAGCCTGCGCCGCTTTGACCGCAGGAGTGCTTAACGGTTTGTTGGATGAAAAAGCGGTCATTTCTTTGCCCGGAGGAGATTTGGAAATTGAATGGAACCGGGAAAATAACCATATTTTCATGACCGGCAATGCAGTAACGGTATTTGAAGGGGAGGTGGAAGTTAAGAGTTAAGAATTAGGAGTTAAGAGTTAAGAGTTGCGGATTCGGATTTCTCGAAATAGTAATGTTAACTTATAACTCTAAAAAATTCAAGACTTTTAACACTCATTAACCAATAACTAATAACCAATAACCAATAATTTATAACTCTTAACTCTTAATTCTTAACTCTTAACTTTTAACTTTTAACTATGGTTTCAGTCAACGAAAATTTTTTGAAGTTATCCGAAAGTTATTTATTTTCGGAAATAGCGAAAAGGGTGAATGCTTTTAAGATTGCGAATCCGGATAAAAAAGTCATCAGTCTGGGAATCGGAGATGTAACCCGTCCTTTGCCGAAAGCATCGATAGACTCCATTCATAAGGCGATCGACGAAATGGGCGATGAAAAAACCATGAGAGGGTATGCTCCCGAATGTGGGTATTCGTTTTTGATTGAAGCGATTATTAAAAATGATTTTAATTCGAGAGGCATTTCGCTGGAACAAGATGAAGTTTTTGTCAGTGACGGAGCTAAAAGTGATACGGGAAATATCGGGGATATTTTGGGGGTCGATAATATTGTCGCCGTTACCGATCCGGTGTATCCGGTATATGTGGATACGAATGTGATGGGTGGAAAAGCGGGAAATCTGCAGGCGGGAGTTTGGGATAGATTGGTGTATTTGCCGTGTACTCCCGGCAATAAGTTTGTTCCGGATTTTCCCGGAAAAGAGGTGGATGTGATTTATCTCTGTTATCCGAATAATCCTACAGGAACAACGTTGACCAAAGAACAATTGAAAGGCTGGGTTGATTATGCATTGAAACACAAGGCGTTGTTGCTTTTTGATGCGGCTTACGAAGCATTTATCACGGAACAAAATGTGCCTCACAGCATTTATGAAATTGAAGGCGCAAAACAGGTTGCAATCGAATTTCGCAGTTTTTCGAAAACAGCCGGATTTACAGGATTGCGCTGTGGATATACGGTAGTTCCGAAAGAATTGACGGTGTATGACGAGGCAAAAAATGTTGTATCATTAAATCAATTGTGGAAACGGCGACAGTCGACCAAGTTCAACGGAACGGCTTATATCATTCAGCGTGCTGCCGAAGCGATTTATACGCCGGCAGGAAAACAGCAGATTCATGAAACGATTGATTATTATATGGAAAATGCGCGCATTATTAAAGAAAATCTTGAAAGCATCGGTATGGAGACGTATGGTGGAGTTAATGCTCCGTATATATGGATGAAAACTCCGAAAAACGTTTCATCTTGGGATTTTTTTGACAGGTTGCTGAATGAACGTCAAGTTGTAGGCACGCCGGGCGTCGGATTCGGAAAAAGCGGCGAAGGATTTCTCCGGTTGACAGCCTTCGGAAAGCGTACCGACGTTCTTGAGGCTGTCGATAGAATGAAAATTAAGAGTTAAGAATGATGAGTTAAGAGTTGAAGATCGGAGATTTTAATCCGCTATACAGCTCTCATGAATTTTTTGATTCTTTAATACCCGATTCAACTCATAACTCTTAATTCTTAATTCTTAACTCATAACTCTTAACTCTTAACTAAAAAATTATGTCATCCTCGTACTATTATTTGTATCCTCGCATACAAAACCCCCTTTCGGGGGATAAATCAAAAGTATGTTGAGGGAAAATTAAGATAATCGGATTATTATCATTTTCCTGAAAAAAGATGGGCAACCGTGGTTTTTGCCCGGAAGAGAAAGGTCTTATCCTTTCGGTTTTTAAGATCAACGATGAATTTAACTTAAAATTAAATTTTTGCGGGAAATGAAAAAAATAGGATTATTTTTGTTGTCAACAACAGGGCTGTTTATGCTGCAAAAAGCTCAAATACATGCGCAAGGGGTCGATTTTTCGATCGGCGGAGATATTGTAAGTTCGTATGTATGGCGTGGATCATTGTTGTCGAACGCAAGTGTTCAGCCTGCAATGGGAGCGTACTACAAAGGTTTTTCGCTTTCTGCGTGGGGAAGTGTTGATGTGACCGGCGGAGATTACGGCGATTACAAAGAAGTGGATTTTACGGCGGCTTATGAAACCGGCGGCTTGTCATTGGCCGTGACCGATTATTGGTGTTCGGCGGAAAGAACGTACAACTATTTTCATTATGGTGCGCATGATACGCAGCATTTTTTCGAAGGTACGGCCGGTTATACGTTGCCGTGGGACAAATTTCCGTTGACTCTTGTCTGGAACATGGTTTTTGCAGGAGCGGACTATTACAGCGAAGGTGGAGGCCGGAGTTATTCCACATACATTGAAGCATCGTATCCCTTTTCGATTAAGACTGTCGATCTTGAGTTGTCGATGGGATTGACTCCGTGGGAGGGGATGTATGCCGGTGATTTTGCGGTGGTAAGCATCGGACTGAAAGCTGCCGGAAAAATTAAAATAACGGACAGTTTTTCTCTTCCCGTTTTCGGACGCTTATTAGCCAATCCGAAAACAGAAGACATGTTTTTTGTTTTTGGTGTGAAATTATAAAACAGATTGATCTAAAAAAATTCATTATGAAAGGAATAATATTAAAAAAACGATGGATGATATCCTTCGGATTAATCGTAATAGTCAGTATACTCGGGCTGTTTACGCCTGAGAAACAGGATTTGTTTTCGGCGGTGGATGAGAGAATTAATTATGCCGATGTGGCATGGATGATTACCGCCACGATTTTGGTATTGTTGATGACGCCGGGGGTTTCGTTCTTTTACGGAGGAATGGTTAAAACAAAAAACGTCATATCCACGATGTTGCAAAGTTTTATTGCCATGGGGATCATCAGTGTGATTTGGATTGTTTTCGGATTCAGCTTGACATTCGGCGATGATATTGGCGGGGTCATCGGAAATCCGCTTACCTTTTTTATGTTTAAAGGGGTAGGCGTGAATGTGTCCGAGGCGTTGGCTCCGACCATTCCGTTGGCGTTGTTTGCTTTGTTCCAAATGAAATTCGCCATTTTGACGCCTGCTTTGATTACGGGTTCTTTTGCCGAGAGAGTGCGTTTTTCTTCGTATGTTATTTTCATGGTTTTGTTTACCATATTCGTTTACGCTCCGCTGGCTCATTGTACCTGGCATCCCGAAGGGTTGTTCAAACAAATGGGGGTTGTTGACTTTGCGGGTGGAATCGTAGTTCATGCCTCATCGGGTGTGGCTGCTTTGGCGGGCGCTATTTTCTTGGGAAAAAGAAATAGCGAAGGCGCTCATCGTCCCGCAAATATTCCCTTTGTTTTATTGGGAACGGCGTTATTATGGGTCGGCTGGTTCGGATTCAATGCAGGTTCTTCGCTTGCTGCTGACGGTATTGCGGTAAAAGCATTCATCAATACGAACACGGCTTCGGCGGTTGCCATGCTGACTTGGTTGTTTTTCGACGGGTTGCGCGGACATAAAATGTCGGCCATGGGAGCTGCTGTCGGTGCGGTTGCGGGACTTGTCGGAATTACGCCTTCGGCGGGCTATGTAACGGCCGGCGAGAGTATTTTCATCGGTTTTATGACCGCCATTGTTTGTAACATCGCCGTTTATTGGAAAAACAAAACATCGCTGGATGATGCGCTGGATGTATTTCCCGTTCATGGTGTCGGCGGTATTTTGGGAACGATTCTTACCGGCATTTTTGTTGACGGATTGCTCGATGGAAAAGTGATTGTTTTCTTCAACCACATCTTGGCGGTATTGGTTGTAATAGCTTATACCTTTGGTGTTACCTATTTCTTGTATTGGTTGACAAATAAAATCGTAAAAATGAGGGTTTCGCCCGAAAGCGAAAAAATAGGCTTGGATATCAGCCAACACGACGAACGATACGGACTTGAATAAGGAGTTAAGAATTAAGAGTTAAGAGTTAAGAATTGAATGTCGGAGATTAACGTCATACAGCTTCATGAATTTTTTTGATTCTTTAATATTCGACTTAACTCTCAACTCTTAACTCTCAACTCTTAATTCTTAATTCTTAATTCTTAACTTTTAACTCTTAACTAAAATTCTTAACTTTTAATTAAAAAAATATGTCATTAGTAATTCCACAAGGCTATAAGCCGGTATTAACTCCTGAAGAGATGGAGAAAGCGATTAAACGGGTAAAATTGTATTTTCAGGAAGAATTGTCGGAAGCGTTGTCGCTCGAACGGGTAACTGCACCTTTATTTGTGTTGTCCGGAACGGGCATCAACGATAATTTGAACGGGGTTGAACATCCGGTTTCGTTTAAAATTTCTGCGATGGGCGGTGTTTCGGCCGAAATCGTGCATTCGTTGGCCAAATGGAAACGGATGAAACTCGGCGCATACCACATTGAGCCGGGAAAAGGGCTTTATACCGATATGAACGCCATTCGTGCAGACGAAGAAGAATTGGATAACCTGCACTCCGTTTACGTCGATCAATGGGATTGGGAACGTACCATTACCGAGGCCGACAGGAACTTGGATTTTTTGAAAAGCATCGTCAAAAAGATTTACGGTGCATTAAGAGAAACCGAAGCCGCGGTTTGTCAAACGTATCCGCAAATCAAACCCATTTTGCCCGAGGATATTCATTTCATACATACTGAAGATTTATTGGCTGAATACCCGAATTTATCGCCTCGTGAACGGGAAAACAAAGCAGCGGAAAAATACGGTGCGGTGTTTATCATCGGTATCGGCGGTGAATTGGCCGACGGTAAAATTCATGACGGACGTTCGCCCGATTACGACGATTGGTCGACGCCCACAAAAGACGGATACAAAGGATTAAACGGCGACATCATTCTTTGGAATCCTGTTTTGAAATCGGCTTTCGAGATTTCATCCATGGGAATCCGTGTGGATAAAAAAGCGTTGTTGACTCAATTGAAAATCAGAAATTGCGAAGACCGTTTGGAATTGTTGTTTCACAAAAGTCTGATGGAAGACAAAATTCCGTTGTCCATCGGCGGAGGTATTGGACAATCCCGGTTGTGCATGTTCCTCTTGCGTTGCGCACACATCGGTGAAGTTCAATCCTGCATCTGGCCCGAAAAAATGATTCAGGAATGCGCCGAGAACAACATCATCTTAAAATAGTTAAGAATTAAGAGTTAAGAGTTGGAGGTACGGGATTCAACAAATTAACGGTTATTCATCTGTAATTAACTCTTAATCACGACTCTTAACTCTTAACTCTTAACTTGACATGATAACAATAACCAATAATAAACAACAGATATGAGTCATTTGAGATTTAAAGCGGTAGAAGAAGCTTCTAAAAGGAAAGCCGTGGAAGTTACGGCGCCTGCGGATAAAACATCCGATTATTTCGGAAAATATGTGTTTGACAGGAATACTATGCGGAAATATTTATCGAAAGAAACATTGAAATTGGTGTTGAATGCGATTGATAAAGGAGAACCGCTGGACAGACAAGTTGCCAACCATGTTGCCGCAGGCATGCGGATGTGGGCGATGGAAATGGGGGTAACGCATTATACGCATTGGTTTCATCCTTTAACGGACGGAACCGCCGAAAAACATGACGCTTTTGTCGATTTCGACGGCAGCGGCGGTATGATTGAAGAATTTTCGGGAAAACTCTTGGCTCAACAAGAACCCGATGCATCAAGTTTTCCGTCGGGCGGCATCCGGAACACGTTCGAAGCGCGCGGATATACCGCTTGGGATGCGTCTTCCCCCGCGTTTATCATAGACGGAACGTTGTGTATTCCCACGGTGTTTATTTCTTATACGGGTGAAGCGTTGGATTACAAAACGCCGCTGTTGAAGTCCATCGGAGCGGTGGATAAGGCTGCAGTGGATGTTTGCCATTATTTCGACCGGAACGTGAAAAAAGTGTTTTCCTACTTGGGATGGGAACAAGAATATTTTTTGGTCGATGAAGCATTGTTTGCCGCCCGTCCTGATTTGATTCTGACCGAACGTACCTTGATGGGACACGAAAGCTCCAAAAACCAACAGTTGGAAGACCATTATTTCGGGTCGATACCTTCGCGTGTTTCGGCGTTTATGCGCGATTTGGAATATGAATGCTACAAACTGAGCATTCCCGTAAAAACTCGTCATAACGAAGTGGCACCCAATCAATTCGAACTTGCGCCGATTTTCGAAGAGTGTAATCTGGCGGTCGACCATAATTTATTATTGATGTCGACCATGAAAAAAGTGGCCTCCCGTCATTATTTCAGGGTTTTGTTGCACGAAAAACCCTTTAAAGGAATCAATGGTTCGGGTAAACACAATAACTGGTCGTTGGGAACGGACATCGGGGTGAATTTGTTGAGTCCGGGCAAAAATGCCCTTCAAAATCTGCAATTCATTACATTCGTATCCAATGTTTTGATGGCCGTTTACAAAAACAATGCATTGTTGAAAGCAAGTATTTCTTCGGCCACCAATGCACATCGTTTGGGTGCGAATGAAGCTCCACCCGCCATTATTTCGGTATTTATGGGAAGTCAGGTTTCGGATTTGCTGGACGAATTGGAGGCAAGTCGGGAACTGAAAGACATCGAAGTGAAAGAAAAAACGGGTACACGGTTGTCATTGAACTATATCCCTGAAATTTTGGTGGATAACACCGATCGTAACCGTACCTCTCCGTTTGCTTTTACGGGAAACCGGTTTGAATTTCGTGCCGTAGGTTCTTCGGCTAACTGCGCTGCTGCCATGTTGGCATTGAATACGGCTGTTGCGGGTCAGTTAATCGAATTTAAGAAAGAAGTCGACCGGTTGATTGAATCGGGAATGAAGAAAGAAGAGGCGATTTTTACCATGGTTCGTAAAAATATTAAGGAATCGAAGCCGATCCGTTTCGACGGAAACGGTTACAGCGACGAATGGAAGGTGGAAGCCGCCAAGCGCGGATTGGATTGTGAAACTCGTGTTCCCGTGATTTATGATGCGTATTTGACCGGACAATCAGTGGATTTGTTTGCTGAAACAGGCGTATTGACCGAACGGGAATTGCATGCGCGCAATGAAGTGAAATGGGAACAATATACCAAGAAGATTCAAATAGAAGCCCGCGTGTTAGGCGATTTGGCGATGAATCACATCATTCCCGTTGCAACTCGTTATCAAGCGTTGTTGTTGGAAAATGCAGCTAAAATCAAATTGTTGTATGATGAGGGAAAGGCCCTGAAAATTGCTAAACAGGATTTAGCGATTATCGAGGATATTGCGGAGCATTTAGATTTCATCAAAACAAAAACCGATGAAATGATAGAAGCCCGCAAAGTGGCCAATAAAATAGAAAATGAACGTGAAAAAGCGCTCGTGTATTGCGAGAAAATTGCGCCGTATTTCGACGAAATTCGTTATCACATTGATAAGTTGGAATTGATTGTGGACGATGAAATGTGGACGTTGCCGAAATACAGGGAGTTGCTGTTTATCAGGTAAAAATTATGAGAAATTCAGGGTTATATCATTCCGATTTCGAACACGATGCCTGCGGTGTAGGCTTAGTGGCCGATATTCACGGAAACAGATCTCACGACATTGTGGAAAAAGGATTGCAGGTGTTGGAAAACATGCTGCATCGCGGTGCGGAGAGCGCCGATAATAAAACGGGAGACGGGGCCGGAATCATGCTTCAGATTCCTCACGAATTTATTTTGTTGCAGGGTATTCCGCTTCCCGAACGCGGTAAATACGGAACGGGGCTTGTTTTTCTTCCCAAAGAAGAAGAACAGGCCGAAATTTGCATGAGAGTGCTTGAAGATACACTGACACAGGAAAATCTGCAATTGTCGGCGGTGAGAGATGTTCCCGTAAACAGCGATATTTTAGGTGAAATATCGCAGAGTAACGAACCTGCAATTAAACAGATTTTTGTAGTCGGGGAAGAAAATCCCGAGGAGTTGGAACGAAAATTATACATTGCCCGCAAGAAACTGGAAAAGAAAGTGTTGAAATCTTCTTTGGCCGACAAACGGCAATTTTATGTTGTCAGCCTTTCTTCGAAACGTATCGTTTATAAAGGAATGCTTACGTCGACCCAATTGCGCGATTATTTCTCCGATTTGACAAATCCGTATTTTACGAGCGGGCTGGCATTGGTTCATTCGCGTTTCAGCACCAATACGTTTCCGTCATGGGATTTGGCGCAACCGTTCCGTTTGCTCGGACACAACGGCGAAATCAACACCATTCGCGGAAATCGTTATTGGATGGAAGCACGCGAAAGTATTTTAAATGCTTCCGATTTGGGAAATCCCGAAGATATTTTCCCGATTGTGCAGGCCGGTATGAGCGACAGCGCTTCGTTGGATAACGTCTTGGAATATCTGGTGATGTCGGGAAAAAGCCTGCCGCATGCGTTGGCGATGCTGGTTCCTGAAAGTTGGAACGATAAAAACCCGATTTCTCCCGAATTGAAAGCATTCTACGAATATCACAGTATTTTGATGGAACCGTGGGATGGTCCTGCCACATTATTGTTCACTGACGGGCGTTATGCCGGCGGCATGTTAGACAGAAACGGATTGCGTCCTGCCCGTTATCTGGTGACCAAAAACGATATGGTGGTGATTGCCTCCGAAGCGGGCGTGTTGCCGTTTGAAGCGTCGGAAATCAAAGAAAAAGGTCGTTTGCAACCCGGAAAAATGGTGATGATTGATACGGTTGAAGGAAAAATGTATTACGATGCCGAGCTGAAAGAAGAATTGGCCTCTGCGCTTCCGTACAGTGAATGGTTGTCGAAAAACAGAATCGTTTTGTCGAATATTTCTTCGGGACGCACGGTTAAATATGATGTCGATCATTATCTTGCAAAATTGAAAGCATTCGGATATTCGAAAGAAGATATAGAACGGATCATTATTCCGATGACAGTCGAAGGCAAAGAACCTGTCGGTTCGATGGGAAATGATACGCCGTTGGCGGTTTTGTCGGAAAAGCCGCAACGGTTATTCAACTACTTTCGACAATTGTTTGCACAAGTGACGAATCCGCCTATCGACCCCTTACGCGAAGAATTGGTCATGTCGTTGTCGTTGTACATCGGCTGTCAGGAGGCGAATTTATTGGAGCCGTCCCCTGATTTGTGTAAGATGGTGAAGTTGGAAAGTCCCGTCATTCACAATGCCGATTTGGATATTTTGAAACATCTGGATTACAAAGGATTCCGGACGTTGACCCTGCCGATGCTTTTCGATGCGGAAAAAGGCGTACACGGATTGGAGGAGGCGTTGTCGAATCTTTGTCAGCAGGCTGAAAAAGCGGTAATCGACGGATACAGTTACGTGATTCTCAGTGACCGTGGCGTAAACAAAAAACAGGCGGCAATTCCGTCGTTGCTGGCTGTGTCGGCTGTGCATCATCATTTGATTGACAAACGGAAGCGGATGCAAATTGCCATTGTGGTGGAAACGGGTGAAGCTCGCGAAGTGATGCATTTTGCGCTGTTGTTCGGATTCGGAGCGACGGCAGTCAATCCGTATATGTCATTCGCCGTGTTGAACGATTTGGCGAAAAAACATGAAATTCAATTGGATTTTCATACAGCCGAAAAAATGTACATTAAATCCGTAAATAAAGGATTGCTGAAGATATTATCTAAAATGGGAATCTCCACATTGCGAAGTTATCGCGGAGCGCAAATTTTTGAAGCGGTCGGTATCGGGCAGGAGGTATTGGACCGGTATTTTCGCGGAATGACTTCCCGTATCGGCGGTATCGATATGACGGATATTGCTCGTGAAGTTTTGTTTGCTCATTTCGACGGATTTTCAGATCAGGACGCTTCCGATTTGTTGCCGAACGGCGGGATGTATACTTATCGTCGAAACGGCGAATATCACGCATGGAATCCCGAAACGATCGCCAAACTTCAGATTGCGACACGAACAGGGAATTATGATTTGTTTAAAGAATATACGGATACCGCAAATAATAAAACGGCTCCTGTATTTTTGCGGGATTTTATGACCTATAAACGAAATCCGATCGATATTTCGGAAGTGGAACCGGTGGAAGAAATCACCAAACGGTTTGTGACAGGCGCCATGTCGTTCGGGTCCATCAGCAAGGAAGCGCACGAAGCGATAGCGATTGCATTGAATATTCTGCACGGACGAAGCAATACGGGCGAAGGCGGAGAAGATCCCGTTCGTTTTCAAATCGGTGAAGACGGATTGAACAGAAGAAGTGCCATCAAACAGATTGCATCGGGGCGTTTTGGTGTTACGGCTGAATATTTGGTGAATGCGGATGAATTGCAAATTAAAGTCGCTCAGGGAGCAAAACCGGGCGAAGGCGGACAATTACCCGGATTCAAAATCGATAAGGTAATTGCCAAGACTCGTCATTCCATTCCGGGCATCACGTTGATTTCTCCGCCGCCGCATCACGATATTTATTCGATTGAAGATTTGGCGCAATTGATTTTTGATTTGAAAAATGTCAATCCGAAGGCCGAAATCAGCGTCAAATTGGTGTCGGAAAGCGGTGTGGGAACCATTGCCGCGGGGGTGGCAAAAGCGAAAGCCGACCGTATTGTGATCAGCGGGGCGGAGGGAGGAACGGGTGCAAGTCCGATCAGCTCCATTCGTCATGCGGGAATACCCGGTGAAATCGGATTGGCTGAAACACAGCAGACCTTAGTATTGAACAATTTGCGCGGATTCGTGAAACTGCAAACCGACGGACAATTGAAAACGGGAAAAGATATTATCGTTTCTGCGTTGTTGGGCGCCGAAGAATACGGTTTTGCGACAAGCGCGTTGATTGTGTTGGGGTGCGTGATGATGCGTAAATGCCATCTGAATACTTGTCCTGTCGGCGTGGCGACCCAAAATGAGGTATTGCGCAAACGTTTCAAGGGCAAACATGAGTATTTGTTGAATTTTTTCACGTTCTTGGCAAATGAGGTTCGCGAGCATCTGGCTGAAATGGGGTTCAGAAGCCTGAACGATATCATCGGCCGCAGCGATTTAATCGAATTGCAGCATACGGATGTTCATGAAAAAGCCGCTAAAATCGATTTTTCAAAAATGCTTTATTTCCCGGAAACGGAAAATTCATTAAAAAACGATAGAGTTCAAGATCATAAAATAGACAGAATTTTGGACCGGGAAATTATACGCAAAGCGAATCCTGCATTGGAAAAATCGTTGCCCGTGGAAATGAATCTTGCCATCAATAATACCGAAAGAGCTGTCGGAGCCATGCTTTCGGGCGAAACAGCAAGGTTACACGGTAATGAAGGTTTGTCTGACAATACGATTTTAGTGAATTTTAAAGGTTCGGCGGGACAAAGTTTCGGCGCGTTTCTTGCGACAGGGATTACCTTCCGTTTGGAAGGTGAATCAAACGATTATTTAGGTAAAGGTTTGTCCGGCGGGAGAATTATAGTTGTTCCCCCGAAAGGAAGCTCATTTGAACCTGAAAACAACATTATTGCAGGAAATACGCTGCTTTATGGTGCAACGGGAGGGGAAGTCTATATCAACGGTCGTGCGGGCGAACGTTTTTGTGTACGGAACAGTGGGGCAACGACTGTGGTGGAAGGTGTGGGCGACCATTGTTGTGAATACATGACAGGCGGTCGAACCGTTGTGCTCGGAACTACAGGCAAAAATTTTGCCGCGGGAATGAGCGGCGGTATCGCCTATGTGTTGAATATGGACGAATCGTTTGATTATTTTTGTAATATGGAAATGGTGGAACTGACATTGATTGACGATAAGTCCGACAGCATGGAACTGCATCGCCTGATTACGGCCCATGCGCAGTATACGCAAAGTCCGCTGGCAAAACGCATCCTTGCTGATTGGGAAAATTATCTCAAACATTTTATCAAAGTCACACCCATTGAATACAAAAAAGTATTGCAGGAAGAAAAAATGGAAGCAATCAAAAAGAAAATTGCGCAAGTGGAGTATGATTATTGAGGAGTTAAGAATTAAGAGTTAAGAGTTAAGAGTTTTTGACATGATGAAATGATTGATGCTTGTATATATATATATATTAATAATTGTTAATTATTAATTATCGATTAATATCTTTACAAGAATATACACTCACATCAATTCTTAACTCTTAATTCTTAACTCTTAACTTTTAACTTCCCTTTGACGTTTTGACGATTGCTGCGAGCAGGCAGATTATTTCTTCAATATCGGAAGCTAAGGATTTAAAGATATTATTATCGAAAAAGTCGGAGTCATGTAATAGATTTGTCCAATATTTTGTTTCATTAGCTTCTTTGAGTGCAATATTCATCTTGTTGATAAATCAGCCTTGCTTTGTGCAAATCGGCTTTCACTGATAAGAGCTCCAATGGCTGTTCCGCTTCGTAAAAGTTGTTTGGACAAAATAAATTCATATTTTTCTTTACATAAAAATCTGTAAAGATTAATGATTTTCAATGCGAAATTATAAGACTTTACTTTGACAGGATATTGCATAATGACAATAATAATATTTATGGCAACAAAAATAGTACAAATAATAACCTCTTATATTTCAAAATATGTTCAATTTTTAAACTTTAAATATCATTTTTTTACCCCAAGAATAACTCTTAACTCTTAATTCTTAACTCCTAACTTATGAATGGTGCTTTTTTATATATAAACAGAAAAGAAGCGGGCTATCGGCCTGTGATTGACCGGATAGCCGATTTCGGCGAGGTAGAACAAACGCTGAACAGCGAAGACCGCATGTTACAAGCGTCGCGTTGCATGGATTGCGGTGTTCCGTTTTGTCATTGGGCTTGTCCGGTGTCGAATGTAATGCCCGAATGGCAGGATGCGCTTTCTAAAGGAAAATGGCAGGAAGCGTATAAAATACTTTCTGCTACCAATAATTTCCCCGAATTTACGGGACGCATTTGTCCCGCGGTGTGCGAAAAAAGTTGTGTGTTGAATATTGAGGGAGAACCCGTTACCATTCGGGAAAACGAAGCGGCGGTTGCCGAACATGTGTTCAGGGAAGGATATGTGAAACCTGATCCTCCGCGTGTCCGAACAGGAAAAAAAGTGGCGATTGTCGGTTCGGGGCCTGCGGGATTGGCTGCTGCGGATGTATTGAATCGTCAAGGACATTCTGTTACCATTTTCGAAAAAGACGAACAACCTGGCGGATTGCTGCGTTTCGGCATTCCCGATTTTAAATTGAATAAGGAAGTCATCGACAGACGATTGGATATTCTGAAACAAGAAGGGATTATTTTCAAGAACAACGTGAAGATAGGGAAAGATATAACTTCGGAAGAATTGTTGTCGTCGTTTGATGCTGTATGTCTGGCCACAGGCGCCGGCGTTCCGAGAGATTTGCCGGTGGAAGGTCGCGATTTAAAAGGCATTCATTTTGCATTAGAATTGTTGCAACAACAAAATAGAGTGATTGCGGGGCAATCTGTTCCGAAAAACGAATTGATTTCCACGAAAGATAAGCAGGTATTGATTATCGGCGGCGGGGATACAGGTTCGGATTGTGTCGGAACATCCGTTCGTCATAAAGCGTTAAAAATCACGCAAATAGAAATCTTACCGAAACCGCCTGTCGGAACAAATCCCGATACGCCGTGGCCGTATTATCCGAATATTCTGAAAACGTCAAGTTCTCATCTTGAAGGGTGCGAACGTCGTTGGTCGTTGGCTACTAAACGTTTTATCGGTGATAAAGGCAAAATAACGGGCGTTGAGGTCGTTGAAATCGAATGGAAAAAAGAAAACGGCCGAATGATTCCGGTTGAAAAAGGTAATCCCGAAATCATCAAAGCGGATTTGGTATTTTTATCCATGGGTTTTGTTCATCCCGTTCATGAAGGTTTGTTGGATGATTTGAGAGTCGAATATGATGTTCGTGGAAATGTTGCGGCAACATCGCCGAATAAAACATCTGTCGACAAAGTTTTTGTGGCAGGCGATGCAACACTCGGCGCAAGTTTGGTGGTTCGGGCAATTGAGTCGGGAAGAAAAGCTGCCGAAACAATCGGGAAGTATTTGAAATAAGATTGTCTCCTGACTTTGATAATGCGTCACCCTAAAAAGTCTGTATGGACTTTAATATTGTAACCCCATGCAACCGTAGTGCAGCGTGGGGTTGTTACCTCTCACTCCTGCCGCAGCGGACATGTTGTCCGCTGCCTTCTTACTCAAAAAGACTTGCAGTCCGCCAACAAAATTTCGATTTGTTTTCTATGTTTATATGATTGTTCCTTTGAAAATAAAGGTTAAAAATGAAAATGGGTTTTAACCCCACAACATTTGCAAAAAAATATAAAGAAAATATCCGAAATCCTAAAGAATTACAATTCCGGATGTTTAAGGGCTGTTTGAATTATGTTACCTGCTGAAATTTTAAATGCTTATCCGCAAAAATACCTCCGGGTGCGAAAAGTGTAGGTCTATTTTTTTGAAAATTCGTTCATTTTGTATTGCCCTTATTTTTAAAAAGTTCCCCTTAGCAGCAGAAAATAACATTACCACCTATTCCCTTATTAAAAGACTGAAAATAAGGGAATAAGCGGAGACTAAAAAGACATTTGAGGCTACTAAGGGTTTTTAGGGAATAAGTTTTTTTGGATATATAAAATCTTTGTGTTGAATTTTTTTGATTTTTGAAAATAAATAGAAATTTCATTACATCTCCAAATAACTCAAACAGCTTCTAAGCTTTTGTGAAAAATTGATTTACATCACTTTCCTTTGGAAGCGAAACCCAAAACAATGTAGAAAACACCCAAGAAAATCAGGGAAATGCTTATCCAAATCAACATTGTTCCAAGCGCCAGAGCGGGAATTGCCATTACTGCAAAAGCCGCAAGTAGTGTAATTATCGCCAGAAAAAGCAACCAGCCCCAGTTTTTGTTGCCTGAATGTTTGAACTCAAAAGTGTGTCCCATAAGGGCAGAACCTCTGAAAATCAACCAAAATCCGATGAAAAATGCAAGTATTTCCATCTGTTCAAAAAGATTGGAACTTATCAGCATAACGCCGATTAACAGATCTAAAATACCGCCTGCAAGATACCAGCCCCAATTTTGATTGCGAGTATTGGCGAATGAAAACACAATTTCAAAAATTCCCCATACGAGAAACGAAACGGAGAACAGCATCGTCATAGCCGCGATAGACGCAAATGGCTTCACCATCATAAATATTCCGCCGATGATAAACAAAACGCCTATCAATGGAAGCAACCACCAGTTTTTAATTGAAAAATTCATTTTTTATTTTAGTTTATAGATTAGAATTTATATGGAATAAGCAATTTTTAGATATTAAACAAATTGATAATCAGTATAGTTATCATTTAATCAATATAATGTCTATTATTCTTGTTATTTTTTTATTCTTATAAAGAACGTTGTAAAATTACAACTTTTTTCAGATTATTACAACTTTTTCTGATATTTTTTTCGGTAATGTACTGTTGTCCGCTTTCCAATAACTCTTAGATATACATAAAATTACAATTATTTTTTAAAATGATTATCTGATGTTATCCCCGGATATTCCCGCAGGGGAGGTGTGAAAAACGTGTCAATTTGTCTCCCGGTAAAAGATAAAAATGATTATCGGATGTTATGTCCGGCTCTCCCCGTAGGTGGGGTATAAAAATGTAATATTCGTTTTTTAAAAATTATGCCCTAAAAAATGTTGTTTTCCGTCCCGTCAGGGACAACATATTGGTAGAAAGGAGAGTCCCTTCGGTGACCAAAGTCCCGTCAGGGACGTAATGCGGGAAGGAAAATATTTTGTCCCTGACGGGACAAGTGGTGAAGGGATATTGTTTTCAGGTTTTCATCATCAGGCATTAATTCTTTATCTGTAAATACACTCATCATGTTATTTCTATTTTGTTAATAAAACGGTCAAGTCAAAATAAATCAAAGTCCGCCAAACGAGTCTGCTTTGTGCTGTCAACCTGCTGATGCCGAACCGTTCGTTGCAGGCAGTGTTTTTTCTGTCAAATCATATCATATCTCTTTTTTAGGATTGTGTCCATCATTGTATTTCCCATGATATTATTTCTATTTTCAAAGTAGAGTCTGTAACATTGATTATTTTGCAAATCCTATATTCCATTCCACCCCAATAGGCGACATCTATTTTTATTTCATCGTTATTTTGAATTTGCCATTCTCCTGAATAATTGTCGTAGGTAACGGGTGGTGTACCACACCAACCTGCATTTTTACGTTCAATCAGCGTACTGTCTTTCAGAAATTCAATACCTCCGGAATCAGTAAGCAAAGCATTTGACTTTTTATAACAGACAATTAATTTTCCATCTGTATTATCTTCATATATAGGATCTGTCCAACAACCGATGATGTTATCAAAACCCTTTAAATTTAAATTTTGTTTTTCACATCCTGCCATTAACACCATTCCGCAAATCAATGTGGAAACAATCATTAAAACTACTTTTTTCATTTTTCATTTGATTTATACTTATTATAGCTTACGTTCAAGTTTTCATAGCTTTGCCTCCCTCTTGCACATAACCTACAACGTGCCGGCAGCTTTATGGAGGCGGGGGCTTTACTAAAGTTCGGGTGGGCGATACATTGCTAATTATTACAAAACTGTCAGACGAGTTGCGCTTCCGCTTGTAGCAAACGGCTCGTTGCATGCAGGCATTTTTTGTATTGTAATTAATCGCCCAACAACTTTTGGGTTTCTTTTTTCAATGCAGGCAGGTTATTGATTACGATTGCCCAAATATTTTCATCTGAAATACTGTCATAAGAATGGATTACAAGATTTCGTAAATTGACAATTTTTCGAGCGTTAGATATTTCAATTTCGGGGTCTCGTGCCAAAATACGATTGGTTGCTTCGCTAATGATTTCAAGATTACGCTCTATGGCTCGTTTCAACATTATATTTTGCTTGAAATTGTTGAATATTTTTTCGGAATTTTCAAAAAAACGTTCAATTTCTTCAATGGCAAACTGAATATCATACAGCCATTTCTCAATACGCTCGTCCATAAATTAGTTTTTTATTTCGGTCAATTGAGCGGCGCAAAACAGGATTTTTTACGGTTTTTTCTTCCACTAAATCAACAGAACGGTTAAAAAAATGTTCCAAATCTCTTTTCAAGCCGATATAGTTATCAAAATAATCTTCCGGTTTTACCTGTCCGAAATTGACCAGAAAATCAATATCGCTTGCCGGCGAAAAATTATCGGTAAGTACAGAGCCAAACAAATACATATTGTCGACATGATATTGTTCCAACAACTTGGAGACTTGATTTATATTTTGTTCTACTATATTCATAGCTTTAAATTAAATTGTTTGGGTAAATTTATTACTTTATTTTTTTATCTTCTTTATAGCCTTGTTCTGGCTCATTCAATCGCTTTTTATTTTCATAGTTCATCATAAATTTTATGAGAATATAGATTAATGTTTATTATAAAAACGTTTTTAAGATACATATATTGTCAAATAAATCTAAAGTCTGATGAATTTGTCGCAAGACTGTCAAGTCAAGCCGAGTCAAAGTCCTACAAGTCTGTTAATTTGACAATCTGTTATCCCCGCATTGCCTTTAACGTCCGGCGGCTTGACGTTTAGGCGGAGATTTCACTAAGAGTGCGACTGCGGCAACTTTCCAAATTCCCGGTGAACTGTTCGCGAAACGACACCCCGCCTGACGCCGGCTCGTTAGAGGCAGTGCATTTGTTGTTTCGTTCTTGCAAATTCATTGTTTTTTGTCAATTTTATATTTTCGTCCCTTATTTTTCCCCTCAACTTGTAATAGTCCGATTTCCACAAATTTAGCAAAGTATTTTTTTACGCTAATATCCGATTTGTTTGTTAATAATTGGGCGCGATA
>WRGA01000089.1 GCA_009787405.1 Candidatus Azobacteroides sp. | reverse complement strand
GGTTGCGCCGATGGTACTGCGCAGGCGGGAGAGTAGGTTGCCGCCGTTTTTACGGGAAGGCCCGTCAGGTTTGTCTGACGGGCCTTTTTTGTTTATGGTGTATTCATTTTTCCTTCATGCATCATTTTGATTTTAGATATTTCTTCTTTTATATATTTGATAAATATTTTACTCACCTTATCTCTGTTGTCGGCATATCAAAAACAGAGTGTATTTTTTTTAATGATTATCGGATGTTGTACCCGGCTATCCCCGCAGGTGAGGTGTAAAAATGTGTTAATGCTTCAAAAAAATATTCGTTCTTTTTTGTCCTGTCAGGGACAACATATTGGTAGAAACACATCCCCCCCTTCACCCTCCGGCTCGTCAGAGACAACATGTTTTCCTTCCCGCATTACGTCCCTGACGGGACTTTGGTCACCGGAAGGACTCTCCTTTCTACCAATATGTTGTCCCTGACGGGACGGAAAACAACATTTTTTACACCCCCGCAGGTGAGGATAGCCGGGTACAACATCCGATAATCATATTTTTTCATTACTCCGGTAGGTAACATAGAAATAAAATCATTGCAATAGTTGTCATAGATAATTATTTTTCTATTCATATTATATAGGTATGGATAGCAAAATAATGATTATCGAATGTTGTACCAGCCTATTTTCGTGAGTGAGGTATAAAAAATGTAATATTCGTTTTTTTGAAAAATCCATTCTATAAAATGTTGTTTTCTGTCCCGTCAGGAACATCATATTGGTAGAAAGAAGAATTCTGTCGGTGACCAAAGTTCCGGCAGGGACGTAATGTGGAAAGGAAAACATTTTATTCTTCATAGAGGGGTAAGGGGACGGCATTTTTCTACCAATATAACGTCCCTGACGAGACAAAAAAACGAATATTTTTTTGAAATATCGATATATTTTTACATCCCACCTGCGGGGACATCCGGATATAATATCCGATAATCATTTAGAAATATATTATATGACGTACCTACAGTACGTTGTATGCTTGCTGGAATACGCATCATTCTACCAATATTTTGTTCCTGACGGAACAAGGCCGGAACCTTGCGCTATTGATGTAAGGTTTTCAGCTTTAACTCTGAACCCGCTAAACAAATTGACAAGTTTCGGATGCCATAAAGCCGGATTTGTTAACCCGTTTACTTGTCTACTTATTTACTCGTACATCGTGTTTCGTTAAAAATAATGTTCTTTTTTATTAATTTTTTTTAAAAGCTTCGGTGAAAATCGAATTGCAAATCCTTTCGAGCAAGCAAGAGGACAGATAGCATCTTCGACCCGACATGGACTATACTTATGGATTGTAATCTATGAAAGATTGCAAGGTGCAAAGTCGATTCAGGGTAAAATGTTACGTATGGAAAAACTTATATTACATAAAAGAAAAGATTGTAACGTGTAAAAAAAAGAATGAAATACAGTGACGTCTGTAAATGAGTGCTTCTCTATAAGTTTGTACTAATCATAATCGTCCGTTTCCCAACAGATACAGAGCGGTGCCGGTTCAGGCAGGCAGGTTGTGCTTATTGACGGTCTTGATTTCATGAATTGATATTGAATATTAAAAATAATGTAAAAATATGTACTATTCTCGTCTCGCACAGATTTCACGGATTCCACGGATTTTGAAAACATCCGCTAAAAAAATCTGCGAAATCCGTGAAATCTGTGCGAGGGATTATTCAATCAAATTCGGATATTTTAACAACTCAAAATAATTATTAATTTAAAACATGATTGTATGAGAAGCACTTACTATTATTTACGGACGGTCGGTCTGTTTTTATTGCTATGCTTTATTTCAACAGCTGCATTTGCGCAAACAATCTCCGTGAGCGGGACTGTAAAAGATGCAACAGGAGACCCGGTTATCGGTGCCAGCATCATCGAACCGGGTACTTCTAACGGAACGATGACGGATGTCGACGGAAATTATACCCTTAAGGTATCGCCTCAAGGTAAATTTACCGTTTCGTATGTCGGTTTTCATACGCAGGAAGTAGTTGTGTCCGGGAGAAACCGGATTGATGTGGTTTTGGAAGAAACTTCAAAATCGTTGAACGAAGTGGTGGTGATCGGGTACGGTACGCAACGGAGGGAAGCGGTGACAGGTTCTGTGGCTTCCATGCAGGGAAATGTAATACGTGATGTGCCTGCCGGTAATATTACAAACGCTTTGCAAGGACGTATTCCCGGGGTGGTAATGACACAAACCGATTCGAAGCCCGGAGCGAATATGCAGATCCGTATTCGCGGTACACGTTCTTTAAATGCTACCAATGACCCGTTGGTTGTGTTGGATGGTATTCCGTATGCGGGTAGTATCGGCGACATTAATCCGACCGACATTAAGAGCATCGACATTTTGAAAGATGCTTCTGCAACTGCTATTTATGGTTCACGCGGCGCCAATGGTGTGATCATGGTGACTACGTATAAAGGTGTGGCCGGACAGCAGGCGCGCGTTACTTACGACGGGTATTACGGTATTGAAACTTTATTTCATAAGATACCCTTGATGACGGGCGATGAATTGGCCCGTGTGAGAATTATTAATAAGGATAGGTATATGAATATTGACGCACAAGGAAATCCGACCCCTAAATTAGGAGCTGATGAAGTGCTGGGCCAAAATACCGATTGGCAAGATTTGATGTACAAAGATGGGTATGTGACAAGCCACAACCTGAGCGTATCGGGCGGAACAGATATGGCGGCTTATAGTTTTGGTGCGGGTTATTACAAACAAACTTCTTTGTTGCCCGGACAAAATTATGACCGGATCAACCTACGCGGAAGCTTCGATCAGCAAATCGGCAAATATGTTCGTTTAGGCCTTACTACCAATAGCAACTATTCCCGAACTAACGGACAGAACCTTAGTTTAGTCAATACCTTGCTGCTTTCTCCGCTGATTAATCCTTACAATGCGGATGGTACGTGGAAAGGACGTGGAAGTTCGGTAGAAGACTCTAATGTGTGGCTCTATTCAAGAGCATCTACCGAAGCGCTTGGTGACGATTGGGCTGACAATCAAAAAAATCTCGGTACTTACAACTCCTTGTACGGTGAAGTAAAAATACCCGGTGTAGAAGGATTAAGCTACCGGATTAATCTGGGTTTAAATTATTGGAATCTCAACAGAGGACAATATAAGAACGTAGGCGTTCTTAGTGATAATGCTGAAGCTGTTCCTAACGCATCGCAACAACGGAACGAAACGACCAACTGGACGGTGGAAAACCTGTTAACTTATGATAAATATTTTAATAAACATCATATTAATCTAACCGGTTTGTATTCTGCCGAACGGACAACTTATACCAAATTACTTCTTTCGGCTAATAATATTGCAGCTCCCTTCTTCCAATATTACAATTTGGGTCAAGCGCCTGCGGGGGATATTATGGTAAAACCCGGAGATCAGGATTATCAACAATATGGTTTGGAATCTGTGATGGGACGTGTGATGTATGATTATGACAGTCGTTATATGTTGTCGGTATCCTTCCGTTCGGACGGTTCGTCGCGTTTGGCGCCCGGCCACAAGTGGCACAGCTATCCCGCTGTTTCCGCCGGTTGGAATATCAGCAGGGAAGCGTTTATGGAAAATATAAATTGGATCGACAATCTGAAACTACGTGTGGGTTGGGGACAAACTTCTAACCAGGCTGTTGATCCTTATTCTACATTGGGGTTGTTGGATTCCAGTCGTCCATATAACTTCGGCACTACATTAGTTCCATCTTATTATGTTTCTTTGGCGCCCAATCCCAATTTGGGTTGGGAATATTCCAAAACATGGAATTTCGGGGTGGATTTCGGTTTATTCAATAATCGCTTGTCAGGATCTGTGGATTATTATATTGTAAAAACCGATGACCTGTTGTATAAGGTTCCTCTACCTAAAACTTCAGGTACGGAATACCAATGGGCAAATGTCGGTAAATCTCAAAACAAAGGGGTGGAAATTACGTTGAACGGCAGTATTTTTGATAACCCGAATGGTTGGTCATGGGATGTCGGCGTAAACTTTGCCGCGAACTCAAATAAAATTACGGCTCTTTCTTCCGGCGTACGGGATGATAAAACCAATTGGTGGTTTGTAGGGCATCCGGTTAATGTAATTTATGATTTGAAGAAAATCGGAATCTGGCAGGAATCGGAAGCCGATATGGTAAAACAATATGAAGGGTCATCCGGTGTACCGGGTCAGATTAAAGTATTATATACAGGCGATTACAATGCCGACGGTTCTCCGACAAGGTACATATCGGACGACGACAGGCAAATCATGAAAGTAGATCCCGATTGGCAAGGTGGTTTCAGTACGCGTGTTGCGTATAAAGATTGGGATTTGAATGTGATCGGCGCTTATCAACATGGGGGTACGCTTATCAGCAATCTTCATTCCAGCACCAGTCAATTGGATATGTTGACAGGGCGTCGCGGACAAATGGACGTAGATTATTGGACGCCCGACAATCCCGGCGGTACTTATCCGATGCCCGGAACAAGTCCCGGAGAAAGTGTGTTACACGGCTCTACCTTGGGTTATTTCAGCGCCTCTTACTTGAAAGTCAGTACCATTACGTTGGGATATAACTTTAACCGGAATATGGAGTGGATTAAAAATTTGGGTGTACAGAATGCACGCTTGTATTTCACCGTACAAAATGCTTTTGTGTTGTTCTCGCCGTTTAGAGACGAATGCGGGTTAGACCCTGTACCGAACTCCTTTGTGGATCAAAATTCTGCAGTAACAAGCACTTATAATAATACTAAATTGTTAATGGTTGGCAGTAATGCTCCACAAACACGCAACTTTATTTTAGGATTGAATGTATCGTTCTAATTTATTAATTTGAAAATGTAAAATATATATAAGTATGAAAAAATATAAAAATACAGTTATAGTAGGACTCACCTTGATAACCTTGTTTCTGGGGTCTTGTTCCGACTTATTGGACGAAAAACCGCGTTCTCTTTTTACACCGGAATATTTTAAAACAGAGGAAGGCCTAGAGGGAGGTTTAGTTTCTCTATATAACAATTTACGGTATATTTACGGTTTGTACTATTATGTAGCTTGCGAGCAGGGGACGGATGAGTATACTTGGGCGCAAAGTGCCGACAACAACAACAACGACAATGACTTGTCCGGCGTAGGTAACTTAACGCCCAGCAGCTGCCGATCTGATGTGTTGTGGAACAATGTGTGGACCAATATTAATACCGCCAGCGGCATTATTGAAAACGGCATGGAAGGGGGCATTTCCGAATCGTTGATTTCTGAAGCAAGATTTGCCCGTGCTTTCGATTATTTTTTGTTGGTGCAGACTTTCGGCGGCGTGCCGTTGGATTTGGGTGCCGGTGAATTGAAATATAATATTTCGGCGACGACTATTTCCGTGCGTAATACAGTGCCTGAAGTGTATACCAAGGCCATTTTCCCTGACCTGAAAACGGCAGTCGAAAATCTTCCTGATCACGGGCGTTATGATGCTGCCGGTTCTACCGCCACTAAAACACTTGCTCGTTTGTATCTGGCAAAAGCCTATCTGACTTATGGTTGGTGGTTGCAAAATCCGAATAATATTCCGACTTATCCCGATTGTCCGCGTACCGATCCTGACGGACACAATGCCGCGTGGTATTTTCAAGAGGCTTACAATATGGCCTTGGCCGGTATCAACGATCCGGGTCCTTTCGGATTGCAGCAATATTACTATGATGTGAATTTGGGCAGTAACGACCGTAACAACGAAATCCTGCTTTATGCCGACCATGTTGAGAATGAACAGTATAATCAGGCCAGTCTTTCCTATTCCAATGGCACTGCTCCTGAAAATTGCGCCGGTTGGTTTGTTACTTGGAATTACACCGTTATTAAAAGTGGAGACGTAAGTTCCGTTCAACGAGCTGCCACACAAGCTTTAGGTCGTCCGTGGACACGTATGGCTCCTACTATCGAGGCAATTACCGGTACCTTTGCCGATAAAGTCAACGATTCCCGTTACGACGGAACATTTGTTTCGGTTTATCGCAGCAATACGGACAGAGCCGGATTAGCCAATCCTGTCGTGACTAATGCCAATGGAATGCAGGTGGCTCCCGGCGGTGCTATTCTGACCTTCTTGAATGACGAAAATCCGAATGTGGTATATCCTCTCAGTAGTGATGGTCAGCCAATCGCAGGCGCCAGCGCGATTGGCGCAGGAACCTTGCCTGACAGGAGCGATTATGTGATTAATCCGAGCGGGATCAGCCGTGTGGTATATCCCGGTCTTTGGAAATTGGGACCGTACCGTACCGATACGGGTTCCGGGCTGGGGCAGCCGAATGGCGCCAGCACTCGTCCTTGGAATATTGCCAAATTCTCCGAACTGTATCTGATTGCTGCTGAGGCAGGCGTTCAAGGAGCTACAGGAGCACAGAGTGCTCGCGATTTGGTCAATGTGCTTCGCGCTCGCGCCGGTAAATGGCGTTGGGATAACAATGGCAACGCTGCAAAAACGGCTGACAACAGCGCTGCAATGGTTGCCGCTACTCCCGCTGCAATAACCATCAATTATATTTTGGCGGAACGCAGCCGCGAATTTTTCGGCGAAGGCTATCGTTGGTACGACTTGGTGCGCACACAAAAATGGGCAGATATAGCCGGTTCTTACTCTATTTGCGGTGTCGCATACGGTGCGCATGAGCCTACAATCTATGAACGCACGATTGATGCTCATTATTATTTGCGTCCTATTCCGCAAACGCAAATTGATGGGTTGACGATGGATGATGCAACGAAAAAGGCTTATCAAAATCCGGGCTATTAATAAAATGTTTTCAGGTAAAGTAAATTTTAAGTGATTTGAAGAGAAGGTGTATAGAAAAATACACCTTCTCGTTTTATTACGCTTTATCTTCCACCGGTTATTCGGATATTTTTCGTACTTTCGTCGTGAAAACCATTAAAAACAGCGGAATGATGTCAAGTAACAGGAAATTGCCCATCGGCATACAGGATTTTGAGGATTTGCGTACCAATGGCTATTTGTATGTGGATAAAACGGCATATATCTATCAGTTGGCAACAACAGGCAAGCCTTATTTTCTCGGACGTCCGCGCCGTTTCGGGAAAAGCCTTTTTCTTTCCACGCTCAAAGCCTATTTTCTCGGAAAGAAAGAGCTTTTTGACGGCTTGGCTATTTCCGGTTTGGAAAAGAAATGGGTGAAATATCCTGTTATCTATATTGACTTTAATAAAGCTGTATATACTGATGTAAAAACACTTCATGTCGTATTGGATAACATCTTGCAAAAATATGAAGCGGAATGGCAGATAACCAATATAGCGGAAAGATTGTCGGTGCGTTTCGATAATCTTATTCAGGAAATGTATAACAAAACCGGATGCAAAGCAGTGGTTTTGGTGGATGAATACGATAAACCCCTGCTCGGCACCATGGATAATCTTGAGGTCAATGATGAAATCCGCACGGTATTGAAAGGTTTTTACGGCGTACTTAAGAGTTCCGACGCTTTCCTGCGTTTCGTTTTTCTCACCGGCGTTACCAAATTCTCGAAAGTCAGTGTTTTCAGCGACCTGAATCAGTTGCAGGATATAAGCATGAAAAAACAATATGCCGGTATTTGCGGCATTACACAAACCGAACTTATCAAAAATTTTCGGCCGGAAATAACGGCTCTTGCCGAAAAACAGAAACTGACATACGAAGAAACGCTCGCCGAACTGAAAAAACATTACGACGGTTATCATTTTGCCAAAGAGAGTGATGATATATACAATCCGTTTAGCGTACTGAATACCTTTTCAGATTCGGATTTCAATAACTATTGGTTTGAAACCGGCACGCCGACTTTTCTGATCAAGATGCTGAAGGATATTGATTTTAATTTGAAAAGTCTGGAAAACGACGTTCAAATACCGGCAGACCTGATAACCGATTATCAGGCGGGGAGTGGAAATCCTGTGCCGCTTTTGTATCAAAGCGGATACCTGACCGTTAAAAAGTATGACAAAGAATTTAACGAATACACGCTCGGTTTTCCGAATAACGAAGTCAAATACGGATTTATAAAGCGGTTGATACCTGCCTACATGTCGGGCAGGGAAATGTCGGGCGATTTTTCCACGGGCAATTTCATCCGCGATCTGCGGGCAGGCAACACGGACGGTTTTATGACCCGTCTGCAATCCTTTTTTTCGAGTATTCCCTACGAATTGAACAACAAGGAGGAAAAACATTATCAAACCGTCTTTTACCTGCTGTTCAAACTCATGGGACAATTTGTACAAACGGAAGTGAGCAGTGCCGTCGGTCGTGCCGATGCGGTTGTGGTTGTTGACGACGCCGTTTATATTTTTGAGTTTAAACTGACGGGAAATGCCACCGCCGAAGAGGCCTTGAAACAGATTGACGAACGCAAATATGCCGCGGGGTATGCAGTCGGAGGCAAAAAAATCGTCAAAGTGGGAGCGGAGTTTAACGCGGAAGAACGCACTTTGCATCGTTGGTGTGTCGAAAATGGGAGGACGTTTTGAAAAATGACTTTTTAGAAATATAACTATATGAGAACAAAAATAATCAACATACTGATTTTCTGCTTTTTGACGTGCTTCATCGCTGAATCTCAGGAAGTATTTAAAAACAGCGGATTAAACAGCGGTAAAATAGAATCCGGTTCTTTCGGCGTGAAAAAATTCGTATTTTCCACAGCTGGCGGTGCGGATTATTTTTCATTAGTCGAAAACGCCCGTCCGATTCCGGTAATTTCCGATGCCGGCGATTATGCCGGTGTACTTCGGGCAGTCAACGATTTGAAAGACGATTTCAAGAAAGTGACCGGTAATTTGCCGTCTGCTTCCGGCGATAGAGCAATTATCGTCGGAACGGTCGGCAAATCGGCGGTTATCGACCAATTGCTTAAAGAAGGAAAAATCGATAAAAACGAACTTGCCGGTAAAAATGAAAAATATCTGATCCAAATCGTGGATCATCCGACCGGTGACCTGCAAAAGGCTTTGGTTATCGCCGGAAGCGATAAAAGAGGTACGATTTACGGCATTTACGAACTTTCCGGGCAAATCGGCGTATCTCCTTGGTATTGGTGGGCTGATGTACCGGTCGAACATCGGGAAAATCTGTATGTGGCGCCGGGCAAATACACTGACGGCGAGCCTGCCGTGAAATATAGAGGCATTTTTATCAATGACGAAGCTCCTGCTTTTCAAGGTTGGTGCATGGAAAAATTCGGCGGCGTCAATTCCAACATGTATGAACATATGTTTGAATTGATTCTCCGTCTGAAAGGCAATTTTCTTTGGCCGGCTATGTGGGGAAACGCTTTTTACGACGACGATCCGCGTAACGGACAATTAGCCGACGAAATGGGAATCGTCGTCGGCACGTCTCATCACGAACCCTTGGGACGCGCTCACGACGAATGGCGCCGCTACGGACAAGGCGCTTGGAATTACGACAAAAACCCGGATGTTTTACGGGATTTTTGGCGTGGCGGCATGGAACGGATGAAAAATTATGAAACGGTTGTTACGGTAGGGATGCGCGGCGACGGCGACGAACCGATGAGTGAAGGCGCAAATATCGCATTGTTGCAGCGGATTGTCAAAGACCAACGCACGATTATTTCAGAAGTCACGGGAAAAAAACCGGAAGAAACCCCGCAAGTCTGGGCGCTCTACAAAGAAGTGCAAGATTACTACGACAATGGTATGCGCGTTCCCGACGACATCACATTGTTGCTCTGCGACGATAATTGGGGCAACGTTCGCAAATTGCCCGATATAAACGCTCCGAAACGAAAAGGCGGTTACGGGATGTACTATCATTTTGATTATGTGGGCGCTCCCCGTAATTATAAATGGATCAATGTCACTCAGATACAACGGGTTTGGGAACAAATGAATCTGACCTATTCGCATGGTGTGGATCGACTTTGGGTCGTCAATGTCGGTGATTTGAAACCCATGGAATTTCCGATCAGCTTTTTTCTGGACATGGCTTGGAATCCCGACCGTTTCAATGCCGATAATTTGTTGCAATGGACGGAACAATGGTGCGCGGCACAATTCGGCGAAAAATATGCCGGGGAAGCGGCCCGCCTGATCAGTCTGTATACACAGTATAACAGCCGGGTGACGCCGGAATTGTTGGATGATAAAACCTATAGTTTGGAGAATTACGACGAATTTGAAACCGTTGTAAACGACTATAAAAATTTGGCATTGGATGCCTTTCGTCTTTATAATTTAATGCCTGCCGAATATAAGGACGCTTTCGATGAATTGGTTTTATTCCCGGTCAATGGGGTTTGCAATCTTTACGAAATGTATTATGCTTCGGCGTTGAACAAACAATATGCCGCGCAAAATGATCGGCGTGCCGACATCTTTGCCGACAAGGTGAAAGAATGTTTTGTCCGGGATTCTGTTTTGACCGTCCATTATAATAAGGAGATAGCCGGCGGCAAATGGGCGCATCAGATGGATCAAGTGCGTATCGGTTACACTTCTTGGCAACAGCCTGATCAAAGTATTATGCCGCAAGTGGAATACGTTGATTCTTCAACCGACCTCCGTTTTTCGCCTTTTGTCGAACGTGACGGCTATATCTCCATGGAAGCCGGACATTTTGCCCGATCCAAAGGAACCGGCAAAATCTGTTGGACTGTCATTCCGGGACTGGGAAAAACAAAATCGGGTGTAACTACTTTTCCGCAAAACATTTATCCGCAAGAAAAAGATTCCGTATACTTGGAGTATGAAATACAAACCGTTTCATCCGGTGAAGTCGGGGTCAATGTCCTGCTTGCGCCTACGTTGAATTTCAATGCCAATAAAGGCTTGCGTTATGCCCTTTCGTTTGACGGAGGAAAAGAGGAAATCGTGAATTTCAACGGCGATTATCGCGGTGAACTCGGAAGTTGGCAAGGCGAACGCATCATCAAATCGGTGACAAAAATGCAAATCGACCGGTCGGGAAAACATACGTTCCGCGTAAGAGTACTTGAACCGGGAATTGTTTTCGAAAAAATCATGCTTGATTTCGGAGGGCTGAAATCGAGTTATCTCGGGGCTCCGGAAAGTGAAAAAAGTTTTTTAAAATAAAAAGAATGCCAAAATATATCAAAATATAAAAATATTTATTATTTTCGTTTTAAAATTACAATCTCTCTATTGATAAGACCTTAATTTATGAGCAATATCATCGTAAGGATATTCCGTTTTTACCGGGATGGTTTTCGAGAAATGACCATCGGTAAAACACTATGGATAATTATTCTGATTAAATTATTTATTATGTTTGCTGTTTTAAAACTGTTCTTTTTCCCCGATTTTCTGAAAACGAATTTCGGAACCAAAGAAGAACGGGCCGATTATGTGGGGAAAGAATTGACAAGAACGGTAGATCCGTAACCATATTTCCGTAGATAATACTTGAATCACCATAAGAAAACATCATTTATTCATTACTAATTTTTCTAATTTTAATGTTATGCACGCTATCGAAACATCACTGATTGATTGGTCAAGAGCCCAATTTGCGCTCACGGCCATGTATCACTGGCTATTCGTTCCTCTAACTCTCGGACTGGGGTTGATTATGGCCATTATGGAAACGATTTATCTACGGACAGGCAAGGAATTCTGGAAACAAACCGCCAAATTTTGGATGAAGCTTTTCGGAATAAACTTTGCCATCGGTGTTGCAACAGGGATCATTTTGGAATTTGAATTCGGTACCAACTGGTCTAATTACAGTTGGTTTGTCGGAGACATATTCGGAACTCCTTTGGCAATCGAAGGAATTATGGCTTTCTTCATGGAAGCAACCTTTATCGCCGTCATGTTTTTCGGATGGAACAAAGTCGGCAAAAAAACACACTTGACGTCTACCTGGTTGACATGGGGAGGCGCAAGCATTTCCGCTCTCTGGATCCTCGTCGCTAATGCGTGGATGCAGTATCCGGCCGGCATGAAATTCAATCCCGATGTCGTTCGCAACGAAATGGCAAGTTTTTGGGAAGTGTTGTTGTCTCCCGTTGCCTTAAACAAATTTTTTCACACGATTTTATCGGGTTGGATGGTCGGAGCAGCTTTCGTGATCGGGATAAGCTGCTGGTATCTGATGAAAAAACGAAACGAAGAATTTGCCAAACAAAGTATTAAAGTTGCCGCTGTCGTGGGAGTGGTGTCTGTGGTTCTGCTGGTTTATACCGGAGACGGTTCGGCCCATCAGGTGGCGCAAAAACAACCGATGAAACTGGCTGCCATGGAAGGCCTTTACCAAGGACAAAAAGATGCCGGATTAGTTGTTTTCGGGATTTTGAATCCGGATAAAGAATCTTACGATGACGGAAAAGATCCTTTCCTGTTTAACTGGCAGGTACCCAAATTATTGTCTTGGCTTGCCTTCAGAGATTCCAAGGCGTTTGTTCCCGGCATCAACGATCTGATCAACGGAGGTTATGAAACGTATGACGGAGCGCCGACACTTTCCGTCGACGAAAAAATACAACGCGGAAAAACAGCGCTTCAAGCATTATCCGATTATAGAGTCTCCAAAAAAACGGATGAAGCTCAAGCCGCCGTTCACCTGAAAACGTTGGAAGATAATTACGATTATTTCGGATACGGTTATATCTCTTCCCCCAAGCAAGTGGTGCCGCCGGTGGGATTGACATTTTATTCTTTCCATCTCATGGTCATTTTTGGCGCATTTTTTATTTTGTTGTTTTTGGTTGTATTGTATCTCACATACAAAAAAGACATTTCAAAATTCAAATGGTTACATATCGTCTGCCTGATATCCATTCCGTTGGCATATATTACCTCGCAGGCCGGATGGATTGTTGCGGAAGTCGGACGTCAGCCTTGGGTTATTCAGGATATTTTACCGACGTTTGCAGCCGTTTCGCGTGTAAGCACAGGATCGGTGCAACTTACATTCTTTTTGTTCCTGATTATTTTTACGGTTTTATTGATTGCCGAAATCGGCATCATGGTAAAACAAATCAAAAAAGGGCCGAATTTGGAAAAAATCAAGAATTAATCGCTTAATTTTTAATTCTTGATTCTCGGTTTTCATTTTTTTAGTTTTTAATTCTTAATTTAAAAGTCATGGATTATCCATTTTTTCAACAATATTGGTGGTTTCTGATAGCCTTGTTGGGAGGCCTGTTGGTATTCCTTTTGTTTGTTCAGGGAGGACAAACTCTACTGTTCGTGGTGGCGAAAAACGAACTCGAACGCAAAATGCTGGTCAATTCTTTGGGCCGGAAATGGGAATTTACGTTTACCACATTGGTTACGTTCGGTGGCGCGTTTTTTGCTTCTTTCCCGTTATTTTATTCGACAAGTTTCGGCGGAGCTTATTGGGTTTGGATGCTTATTCTGGTCTGTTTTGTCCTTCAAGCTGTTTCTTACGAATTTCGGACAAAAGCCGGAAATATATTCGGGCAAAAAGGATATGAAATATTCCTGTTTATCAACGGATTGCTGGGAACCATTCTTTTGGGCGCTGCCGTTGCCACGTTTTTCACGGGATCGGAATTTTCGGTTGCCAAAGAAAACCTGACGAATCCGGTAATGCCGGTAATTTCTTCTTGGGAAAATCCGCTGCACGGATTGGAAGCCGCTCTGAATGTCCGGAACTTATTGCTGGGACTTGCCGTATTCTTCTTGTCCCGGACTTTGGCATCCCTTTATTTTATGAATAACATTGCCGATTCGACCGTCTTCGCGCGTGCAAAAAAGCAAGTGCTTTTCAATGCCGTTCCGTTTTTGGTATGTTTTCTTACTTTTTTGATCTGGACATTATGTGTCGAAGGATTTGCCGTTAACTCAGAGGGGGAAGTTTATATGCAGAAATACAAATATTTCGAAAACCTGATGGAAATGCCGATCGTTCTCGTATTATTTTTGGTCGGCGTGGTGGTATTGCTTTACGGATTGATCCGTTCCCAATCGAAAAAAGCATTCACCGGCGGAATTTGGTTTGCCGGAGTCGGCACCGTTTTGGCGGTATTATGTTTGTTCCTGATTGCCGGATATAACAACACCTCTTATTATCCGTCGACTTACGGCGACTTGCAAAGTTCATTGACGATCTATAACAGTTCGTCCAGTTTCTTTACGTTAAAAGTCATGAGTATCGTATCTTTGCTGATCCCGTTTGTTTTAGCGTATATTGTTTACGCATGGCGCAGTATCGACAAGAAGAAAATCGATGCGGCGGAAATGCAGGATGTAAAGAATATTGCTTATTAATCGTTGCAGGAAAGTCAATTGATAAATAAACGAGTAAACAAGCCGACTGACGAATGCAGTTTCGGATGCCGGCGGGTTTACTCGTTTGTTTGTCCGAATACAAAAAATACAACAACATTTTCGACCTTATGAGAAAAGGTATCTTATTGAGCCTGTCGTTATCCTGTTTGATTATCTTCGCCGGAAAAGCCGAGGAAGGCATGTGGCTTTTACCGCAATTGAAAGAGCAAAATCTTTCCGACATGCAACGATTGGGATTGCAATTAAATGTCGATGATATCTACAATCCTGATTCAACAAGCATAAAGGATGCGATTGTTATTTTCGGCCCGGGATGTACCGGAGAAGTGATTTCCGACCGCGGACTTGTTTTAACCAACCACCATTGCGGCTATTCCTATATTCAGGATCACAGCAGCGTCGAACAGAATTATCTGGAAAACGGTTTTTGGGCTAAAAATCAAGAAGAAGAATTGCCGACCCCCGACCTTCAAGTCACTTTTATCGAAAAAATAGAAGATGTTACCGAATATGTGTTAAATTCGTTAAAAAATGATTCGATTTATGGAAATTTGAATTATGTATCCTCTTTATACTTGAATCAGTTGGCGATTTATTATGTCGGACAAGAATATTTGGATAAAAATCCGGGAACAACAGTGGAAATAAAGTCTTTTTATGAAGATAACGCCTATTATTTGTTTTACGAAAAAACTTATTCGGATGTCCGGTTAGTAGGCACTCCTCCTTCTTCTGTCGGCAAGTTCGGGGGAGAGACGGACAATTGGATGTGGCCGCGGCACACCGGCGATTTTTGCCTGTTCAGGATTTATACTGATCTGGACGGTAATCCGGCCGAATATTCGGAAGAAAATATTCCGTTGCATCCGAAAAAATATTTGCCGATTTCTTTAAAAGGCATCCGGGAAAACGATTTTTCATTTATTCTCGGATTTCCGGGAGAAACTGACCGGTATGCGACATCATACGAGATCGACGAACTGAAGAATATTATTAATAAAACAAGAATCCGTATTCGGGAAGAAAAATTGGATATTATGCTGGCGGAAATGTTGGCCGACCCTGAAGTGAATATCCGGTATGCAAGCAAATATTCCCGTTCTTCCAATTACCGGAAAAACTCGATCGGAATGAACCGATGCATCGATAAATTAAAGGTTATCGAAAAAAAGAAAAAAGAAGAACAGGATTTTGTCCGGTGGGCTGTCGAAAATGAACATCCGGAATACAAAAATGCACTCGATTCCGTCAAAAGCACGGTGGAAAAACGGTCGAATTATTTGTACCGCATCATGACATTAAGAGAAGCGTTGCTTTCCGGAGTCGAATTTTCTAAAGTTCCGACGGATATCGATTCACTTTGCATCGCGATGGACAAAAAAGACGAATTGGAAATCGAAGGGCGATTGATTGTATTAAATGAAGAGTTTGAATCTTTTTACGATAAAAATTATCATCCCGAAACCGATCAGAAAATCGCCAAAAGGATGTTGAGTCTGTATGCCGAAATGATCGACAAAAAAGAAGAACGGCCGTCGATCTTTAAGACCATCGACGATAAATTTGCCGGCAATTACGATTTGTTTGTGGACGAATGTTTTAAAAAATCGATCTTTGCAAGTCCCGAAAAATTTGCGGCATTCCGGAAAAATCCGAAATCCGAGATCTTGAAGTCGGATCCGATGATTCAATACGCCCGATCCGTCAATCAGGAATACAATGATTTGTCGGTCGGTTATTACAACAAAAATTTTAACGGGGATCTTTTTCTCCGAAAATACATGGAAGGAATTTTGGAAAAGAGAAAGGGAACTTCAATTTATCCTGATGCCAATTTCTCGATTCGCCTGACCTACGGAACCGTCAAATCATATCGGCCGGCAGATGCCGTGAAATATGATTATCATACGACGCTGCAAGGCGTTATGGAAAAAGAAATGCCCGGAGACCGGGAATTTGATGTCCCCGAAAAATTGAAACAATTGTATGAAAATAAAAATTTCGGACAATATGCCGGATCTGACAATGAATTGCCGGTTTGCTTTATCACCACGCATGATATTACCGGCGGCAATTCGGGCAGCCCCGTAATTGACGCTTCGGGCCGGTTAATCGGTGTGGCGTTCGATGGAAATTGGGAATCGCTGAGCGGAGACATCATCTTTGAACCGGAATTGCAACGTTGTATCGCCGTTGATATTCGTTATGTTCTTTTTATTCTGGATAAATTTGCCGGAGCCGGTTATCTGATGAACGAAATGCAAATCGATCAATAGCGGT
Organism: Candidatus Azobacteroides sp.; assembly: GCA_009787405.1. GTDB lineage: Bacteria > Bacteroidota > Bacteroidia > Bacteroidales > WRGA01 > WRGA01. The sequence continues at coordinate 9,374 of WRGA01000089.1, read as the reverse complement.
TATATTTAATCAATGGTGTTGATTATCAATAAGTTGAATTTAAACGTGAATAAAACTTAATTGTTATTTTTTCTTGTAAAGATGCAAAAACGAGTCTATTTATGAGAATAACCATAATTTAAGAGAATTTTTTGCACGCTAAAATTAGAATTTAATTATATTTGCAACCGCCTTATGTGATTTTAATAAAAACTATTAACAATTATATCAATAATAACTTAAAGAACAATCGTATTTATGGAAACTAAACAAGGAAAACAACAAGGTCAAAAACCTGCAAAAAAATCTCGCGGAATTTCTGCAGGTATCGTTATTTTGGTATGCGCTATTATAGCGGTTTTATTTTATATCTTTTGGTTGGGACGTGGCGCAAATTTTGTGAACGGTGACCCTTCGAATAATCCGCTTCCCGGTAATTATTGGGGGACCGTTTATAAAGGAGGCGCAAACGTATGTATCGTTATGACTCTTTTATTGACTGTAATCGCATTAAGTATTGAACGCTTTTTTGCCATCAATAAGGCAAAAGGGACAAGCAATTTGGTCAAATTCGTGGCAAACGTAAAAGCAAAATTGGAAGTCGGTGATATCGACGGAGCCCAATCACTTTGCAGCAAACAAAAAGGCTCGGTGGCCAGCGTGGTAAGTTCAGGGTTGAGAAAATATTCGGAAGTTGAAAATACAACGGAAGATATCAGCAAAGACCAAAAACTGCTTGCCATCCAAAAAGAAATCGAAGAGGCGACCGCTCTTGAATTGCCGACCATGGAACAAAATTTACCGGTGGTTGCGGCTATTTCGACGTTGGGAACACTTTTCGGACTTTTGGGAACGGTGCTCGGTATGATTCGTTCATTCGCCGCTTTGGCAAACGAAGGAGCTCCCGACTCGGTGGCTTTGGCAACAGGTATTTCCGAAGCGCTTGTAAATACGGCGTTAGGTATCGCAACCGGTGCATTGGCTATTATTTCTTATAACTATTACACCGGGAAAATCGATAATATCACGTATGCCATTGATGAAACAGGATTCTCCATTGTTCAAACTTATGCCGAAAAGCATAAATAATTGAGAATTAACCATTTTATAAAGAAAGGATTAATTTATGCCAAAGGTAAAAGTAAAAAGGAAAAGTACTTTCATCGACATGACCGCGATGAGTGACGTTACGGTTCTTTTGCTTACCTTTTTTATGCTTACGTCGACGTTTATCAAGAAAGAGCCGGTGCAAGTTTCGACTCCCGGTTCCGTTTCCGAGATTAAAATTCCGGAAACCGACATCATGCAAATATTGATCGATCCCAAGGGACACATTTTCATGAGCCTTGATAAACAAACGGATAAGATTGAAGTTCTAAAAAAGATAAGCGAAAAATACGGCGTCGAATTTACTCCCAAAGAAATAAAAGATTTCAGTCTGTTACCGACATTCGGAATGCCGGTCATTCGAGGGGAAAATGCGGATAAGGCGACGGTGGAAAAAGCGATTACATTAATCAATCAAAATAAAATCAATGAGAAAAATCCGATTGGTGTAAAGCTTTTCATGGCGTTGCCGACCGAAATGCAAGACAAGGTGTTGAAACATTTGGGCATCCCGAACGACAGTCTCAATAATCAATTTAAAGATTGGGTGGGGATGACTCGTCACTTGATGGACAGCACAAACAGAGGAGATAATTTCAAAATTGCCATCAAAGCGGATGCAATGACGCCTTATCCGGTGATCAAACAAGTGATGAGTGATCTTCGGGATTTGAGAGAAAACAGATACAATCTGATCACAAGCCTTAAAGGGGGAGGTTCTTCATTCGAAGAATCGAAGCACTAAAAAATGAAAGGAAATGAATTATGGCTGAAGTACAACAGAAAGACAGCGGTAACAAAAAAGGACAACAGAAGAAACAAACGATACGTGTGGATTTTACCCCCATGGTAGATATGAACATGTTATTGATTACATTCTTTATGTTCTGTACGTCGTTGAGCAAACCGCAAACTATGGAAATTGCAATGCCGCCCAAAAAGGAAGACATGGATAAGATCAAACAGGAAGATATGCCCCAACTCGACAAAGAAAGAGCCATTACGCTTATTTTGGATGCGGGGAACGCTGCTTTTTATTATTTGGGATTGCCCGATTACAAAAATCCCCAATCATTGAAAGTAACGGATTATTCACCTGAGGGAATCAGAAAACTTTTATTGGGTAAAAATGTGGAAATCGTCACACAAATTAATGAACTGAAAGAAAAGCTGAAAAGTAAACAAATCACTCAAGATGAGTTCAAAAAACAATCGGCAGAAATCAAGAAGGATGTAAAAAATTCTCCGATGGTAATGATAAAACCGACTGACGGTGCTTCTTACAAGAATTTGGTTGACGCATTGGATGAAATGCAAATTTGTGACATTGCCCGCTATGCCATTATGGATACAACGGAAATGGATCGATTTGTCATGCAGAATTGGGCTTCTAAAGGTGCGCTGTCCGCAGCTGCAGCAAAAGAAGGTACGTTAAAGTAATAATTGTATCACCAATTAAAAATTCAAACTTATGGTACAAGATGTAAATTTGACCTCACGCGAATGGTGTGATATAATATTTGAAGGTAAAAACAAAAAATACGGCGCATACTATTTAAGAAAAACATCCAACCGCCGACATTTGAAAGCGTTGTTGGCCGTTATTATCTTAGTGGCGGTAGTCGTTGTTTTGCCCTTCATTATTGAATCGGTAAAACCCAATGACAAAGAAGTGGAAGTGGAAGTGGGAGAGACCACACTTTCCGATTTGGAACAATTGAAAAAACAATTGCCTGAAGATAAAGTGATCGAAGAGTTTAAAGCTCCGCCTCCACCGGAAGTCAGAGCTTCCATTCAATTCGTTCCTCCCGTAATCGTGGAAAAAGTAACGAAAGAAACTGAAATTCCGCCGACTGAAGAAATTGTTAAATCAACTGAAGCTATCGCAACGCAAACCGTTGAAACAGGCAATAACAAAGGTCAGACTATCGATGAATTGGAAAAAGTTGTAATCCCTACTCCCGAAAAGGAAGAAGATAAAATTTTCAGGGCAGTAGAACAACAACCCCAATTCCCGGGCGGACAATCCGAATTGATGAAATATTTGAGCAATAACCTGAAATATCCGCCGGCAGCTGCCGAACAAGGTATTCAAGGCCGGGTGGTCGTTCAATTCGTAGTCAGCAAAAACGGTGCGATTTCGGATGTGAAAGTGTTGCAACCGCTTCACCCGAGTTGCGACAAAGAAGCGGTACGTTTGATTTCGTCCATGCCCAAGTGGATTCCGGGGAAACAAAACGGTAATCCCGTGAATGTGTATTATACCATTCCGATTCGATTCAAACTCCAAGAACAATAATCTAATGAGAACGAATAATTCCGATTTGCGCGAACGAGGACGAAACATTTCTTTATATATTTTTGAATGTGTAATGGCCGTCCTTTATATCATCATCTCATATACCCTGTTGTTTACCGGGTTATTTAAAGATTCGATGATGTCCGACAATGTTCGCATCGGATTGGGAATTATTTTCGGAGGATACGGCATTTATCGGGTTATCCGGGCCGTAAAAAAGAGTCTGAAAAAATAATAGACAGGTTTAAATAAACAAAACGAGGCGGTTTAAAAAAACAGTCTCGTTTTGTTTTAATAATATGCAAAAAATAATTTGGGATCCTGACCGGTGTAAGTACGTCAAAAAAATAATTTATATTTTAAACGCAAAGGCGTGAAGGACGCAAAGACACTAAGAAAAATTAAATGTAAAACTTCGCACGTTTGTGTCCTTTGCATCTTTACGGTCGAAATGATATAAACTAATAAAAAAATCCGTGAGATCCGTGAATTGAAAATCGACGGAGTCAAATCCGTGCGAGCCTTACTTAATAAAACGATTATGGTCTTAAATTACATTTGGATAGGCTTTTTTGTCGTTGCATTTATCGTCGCAATATTCCTGTATTTATTCACCGGAGATACGGAAGTTTTCAAACGAATCATCGACAGCACATTCGATGCATCCAAAATGGCCGTCATGGATGTTGCCCTGCCTCTTACCGGTGTGATGACCCTTTGGCTGGGATTGATGAATATCGGAGAAAAAGCCGGAGCCGTCAATTTTTTGGCTCGTATTGTAGGCCCTTTTTTCAATCGTTTGTTTCCCGATATTCCGAAAAATCATCCTGCATCAGGGCAATTGTTGATGAATTTCTCGGCCAATATGTTGGGATTGGACAATGCGGCAACACCTTTGGGGTTGAAAGCCATGAACAGCTTGCAGGAACTGAATCTGAATAAAGAAACGGCATCTAATGCCCAAATCATGTTTCTGGTGCTCAATACTTCGGGATTAACCCTCATTCCCATCAGCATTATTGCTCAACGCGCCATATTGGGCGCCGCCAATCCGACCGATGTTTTTATTCCGATTCTTATCGCAACGGTTGTTTCAAGTTTGGTCGGATTAATTTATGTCGCCTTCAAACAAAAAATCAACCTTGCCGATCCGGTTATTTTAGCCTGGTTGTGCGGCATCATTGCATTTATCGGCGGAATAATCCTGCTTTTCGACAAGATGCCGAAAGAGCGGGTCGAAACGATTTCGAAAGTTGCAAGCAATCTGATTCTGCTGATTATCATAATCGGTTTTATTGTCGGAGCGCTGATCAAAAAAGTTAATGCTTATGAAGCGTTCATCGACGGAGCGAAAGAAGGCTTTTCCACCATGATCAAAGTAATTCCCTATCTGGTGGGAATGTTGGTGGGCATAGCTGTTTTCAGGGCTTCGGGCGCAATGGATTATCTGATCGACGGATTAGCCTGGTGTTTCAAAGCCGCCGGATTGAATACCGATTTCGTACCGGCGCTGCCCACCGCATTCATGAAACCTTTAAGTGGAAGCGGGGCCAGAGCCATGATGATTGAATCGATGTCAAAATACGGCGCCGACAGTTTTGTCGGAAGATTATCCTGCCTTTTCCAGGGAGCCGCCGACACCACATTCTACATTGTGGCGTTGTACTTCGGTTCGGTAGGCATCAAACGCACACGTTACGCCATACAAGGAGGTTTGATCGCCGACTTGGCCGGAGTGGTCACGGCTGTGATCATCGCCTACCTGTTTTTCGGATAATTTGACTGTCGGATTATCGCACAGATTTGACTCCGTCGATTTTCAATTCACGGATTTCACGGATTTTTTTAAAAGGAATCGGTCCGTTCATTATGGTTTGCGTGGAGTATGAAACGCTTGAAGAGACTTCTTGTTCCGTTTATTGACCGGATTCTTTCGATAAATACAATTTTGATTGTTGTACCACCAATGTATCATTTTCTGCAAGTTGAGATATTATTTTATCATCCGGAAGAGAAATATTATTTAATTTATACGTAGCTGTTTCTGTTTGTTTTTTATACAATACTGTAAAATAAGGGATATAAATATCGGAATTATTTTCGACAAGATAAACACACGATTTTTGTTCGGAATAAATGTTCAAGCCCATAACATCGGGTGTTTGAGCTTTTACATAATAAAGAGGTGTCAAAGAACCGAATTTTGAAAAGGCTGTTAATTTTTCGGATTTAATACTTTGATCGAGTATGTAAAAATAATTACCGTCATAATATAAACCTTCTGCTGATATAATATTTTTCGATTCCCAATAAGTTATTCCATTTTTATATTTTACGGCACTTAAAAATAGCCGGTCATGCTCGGTTAATACTCCGTCTGTCAATACCACATCAAACGCATAATCGGGATGAATAATCTCAACGCTGTCTTTACTGACACGCTTGGCAATGACTTCTCTCGTAATCGTAGCTGCATCATTGTCAAAAACAAAATCTCCGAAATTTTTCGGTATGAAAAAAATTCCTTCTTCGTGATTATTCAAATTCTCCAATCGTTGTCTGAAATTTTTAATGAACTCTTGATCAGTAATAACACCTCGATTTGTATATAATTTTACCGGTTCATATTCCGAAATCCGCGTAACATAAAAATAAGGATATGTTTCATCCGAATCTTTGTCGTCATCACATGAAATCAAAAAAATACAAATTGCCATTGTCAAAAATACATGTTCAAGAAAATTTTTCATAGCCGGTTATTTTATAAATGAATGAATTTAAGGAGCAAATATAACCGATTTCGGTGAAGAAACAAGTTGAGATATTATGAAATTTTTACAATTTAAACGTTACCGGTACAAAACACCGGACTTTTATGGCTTTTCCGGATTTTCTTGCGGGTCTCCAAACCGGCATGGAACGGATTACCCTCAACACTTCTTCATCCAAAACCGGATATATGCCCTCTATCAAGGTCACATCCGATACTCTGCCGTTTTCATTGATGACAAACGTGCAAAATACTTGACCTTCGATGTGTTTGTTTTGTGCCTCCGGAGGATATTTTATATTTTGATAAATGTAACGCAGCAAAGCCGATTTTCCTCCGGGAAATTCAGGAATCGAATCCACTTGATTGAATGCTTCATCCGAATTTTTGTCTTCACCCGATCGGGCCAATTCCTCCCGCCGTTCGGAAAGAGAATCTTTTACTGACGAATGACTTGTATTTACCGAATCGTTTGACGTTCCGATCCCCGTTAAATTTTCCGCCATGACCTGAGGTGCATTTTCCGGAGAAATATTCAAAGATTCGGATTTTTCGTTTTTTTTCGGCGACGGTTTTTCAATAAGAGCAATTTGATTGTCGTCAACCGTATTTTGCAATAAAATCAATGAAGTGATATCGACAGATTTAAGATTAATATCATCCTGTTCCCGTGATCGGATGATATCCGTCAAAATGAAAACAAGCATGAATAAAACACAGCCTGCAATTACGAGGAGTAACGCTTTTAAGTGTCGTTTTGAGGAAGTTTTACGTAAATAATAGGCTCCGTATTTTTTATTCTTTCCTGCAAATATCAAATCACACCATTCGTCTGAATTTAAATCTATGTTTCTTAGGATCATTTTCTGATTTTCGCCATTCAAAACACAAAAGTAACAATTAAATTTCTTGCCGGACGGGAAGCATCCGAACAATCGATTCTTGTCCGTTTTTTTATTCATCTTTTAACACCGCCGTAATTTTATTACACATTTTTATTAATACCTTTGGGCGGTCGTCGGATGATCGTTATAATCGGACATCCGGCTTTTTTTAATCTCGGATTTATAAAACTTAATGTATGTACAAAAAAATTAAAAAGAAGGAAGTTTATCGCTTCAGGCGATTTCAACGAAAGTCGTATTCGATTTTCAACAGTTTGGGCCGATTAGTCAGTATCGGAGTTTTAGCGACCTGTACGCTGACTTTCGCAAACAAAAATCAAGCCGTTGCACAAAGCAATGAGATTCATCAACAAGGCATTGAGCCGAAAACGCTGGAAGAAGTGGAAGTGACCGCCTCGCGAATCCCGATGCAAATGATGCAGGCGGCAAAGATTGTTACGGTGATCACCCGGAGCGAAATTGATGCGGCGCCTGTCGGGAGCATTCAGGATCTCCTCGAATATGTAGCCGGAATCGACGTCCGACAACGCGGTGAATACGGAGTCCAATCCGACGTTTCCATTCGAGGCGGCACATTCGATCAAACGGCCATCTTACTTAACGGAATCAACTTTTCCAATCCTCAAACCGGACATTACAGCTTCGATCTTCCGGTAAATCTTTCAGACATACAACGAATAGAAATCATAGAGGGACCGTCGACCAAAATCTACGGTTCGGGAGCTTTTGCCGGCGCCATCAACATCATTACCGGCATTTATCCGAAAAACTCGGTTTATACCGAACTCGGGGCGGGAATGCATCAATTGACGAAAGTGGAAGTTTCGGGTACCGGACATTCCGGAGATTTTGCCCATCAATTATCCGGAGGATATAAACATTCCGACGGCTACATTCCTGCCGGTGATTTTGATATTTTTAATTTTTACTGGCAATCGGGGTATTCTTCTCCGGATACCGATATTAAATTTCAGGCCGGATACAATGATAAATCATACGGCGCCAACACGTTCTATTCAGCGGCCTTCCCCGATCAGCACGATCACACGCAAGGCTTGTTTGCGTCTGTGGAAGCCCGGACAAAAGGCAAAATTAAATGTTCTCCCCGATTATTCTGGAACAAAAATTATGATCATTTTCAATTGATTCCGGATGATCCGTCCAAAGACAATTATCATCAATCGCAAGTCTTCGGCGGGAAATTCGACGGATATTTTTCGTGGGGCTTGGGAAAAACAATTTTCGGGGGAGAAATAATCAGTGAAGGCATATTGAGCACATCGCTCGGTTATCCGACCGATTCGGTAAAAGTTCCGGGAAAAACGGATATTTATTATACGCAAAAAGATAATCGCACCAATGTCAGTTATTTTCTCGAACACAATGCCTCTTGGCGTGATTGGAATTTGTCTATCGGAATTTTGGCCTATTACAATACCGCCCTCAACGAAGGGTTTCGTTATTATCCCGGAATGGATGTCAGTTATCATCCTTCAAAATCGGTCAAATTGTACGCTTCCATAAATAAAGCGCTTCGTATGCCGACATTCACCGATTTGTATTACAAAGGAACTCATATCGGTAATCCGAACCTTAAACCGGAAGAAGCGACGGCATACGAATTAGGAGTCAACTATTCGAAACCGTCTGTTACCGCTTATTTGTCAGGGTATTACCGGCAGGGAAAAAACATGATCGATTGGGTAAAAACGAATCCCGGTGATCCTTGGGAAAGTAAAAACCTGACCGATTTAAATACCTACGGAATTGAAACTTCGGTAACTTTTTATCCCCGAAATCTGTTTCATGACCGGTTTTTCATCCGGCAAGTGCAAATCGGCTATTCTTATATTTCTCAAAATAAGAATAGTTATGAGTACATCTCCAATTACGCATTGGATTATTTAAAACATAAATTTTTGGTTTCGATTTATCACGACATTTACCGGAATTTTTCCATGCAATGGAATTTCCGCCGGCAAGACAGAGCCGGCAGTTATACCAAATATGAAAATTTAACAGCTGCTTACGAAGAATCCTATACTCCTTATTCATTATTAAATGCCAAAATCAATTGGAAACACGATCAATGGAATGTCTATCTTGAGGCCGACAATATTTTCGACGTAGAATATTATGACTTGGGAAATATTCCGCAACCGGGTTTTTGGTTATCGGGCGGAATCAAATACAGATTTAATTGATGAGTATGTCGCGAAAAATAATTTATATTTTTAAACTCCGAGTCGCAAAGACGGAAAGGCGTAGAGTTTAAATTCTTTGTGACGTTGTGTCTTGGCAACTTCGCGTTTAA
>WRGA01000088.1 GCA_009787405.1 Candidatus Azobacteroides sp. | reverse complement strand
CAAGAAAAATCAGAATTTTTTTTGACTCTTTTGTAATTTACAAAAAGAGTCCTTTGACATAGAAAAACAGTCTGATATTGCTTATCGGCGGCAAAGGCACCGGCGACAGTCGCAGTGGAGAAGAACGGGCACAATATACGGTCGACTTCACGATTAATCCCGATTTCAAAGCCAAGCCGGTGAAAGAAGACGGCATGGCGGACGAGATCGCCGAAGGGAAAGATTATACCTTTGTCAAGGGCGAAAACGACAAATATACCTTTATCCTGACCAACAGCGACGGCAACGAACACAAAGCAGAAACGGACGAAATGCCGGCGACCATTCAGGGTAAGGACGGAAATATTTACGAGGTGGATGAAAAAGGGAATATCAATTTGATAAACAATCAATTGAAAGGCAATGATGCATTTGTACAAAGTGGAGATAAAGACTTTAAAATATATGGTGGTGACGTAAAAAGTATGCTATTCTAATTTGCCGGAGATTAATGATTTAACTTTATTATCATCCTTTAGTAGCAAAGAGACAACTTTCTATTCTCCTTTATTCCCTTATTAAATGATTGAAAATAAAGGAATAAGGATTTGTAAATATAACTAATCCGAGCTGCTAAGAGAATTGTAAATAGTAGTTAATTCAATACTGACTGATTGATTATATGTCTTTTGTAATCGCATACTTTTTACGTCACTATCATGGATTGATACGGCATGAAGTATCACTAATCTTGAAAATATGTTAAAAATATTTTTATGGATTAAACCCGACCTTTAAATGATAGTCAAATTCAATTTGAATCCGTATATTTGCTATAGGGGGAAAATAAAATTCTATGACTAAAAAGACCAAAATAATCCTCATTTCTGCTATTGTATTGTTTGTCATCGGAATGGCTGTCTATCCGACAATCAAAAAACAATTTTTTTCTCAAAAAACCGAACCGGAAAAAAGCGCTGCATCCGGGCAGAAAGAGAGTAATCGGAATCGTCCTTTAAATGTCAATGTTCAAATTATTAAGTATGAAAATTTGAATGATATCTATCGAACCACCGGAACAATGATTCCGGATGAAGAAGTGAATTTATCGTTTGAAACATCGGGAAAGATCACCCATATTTATTTCAAAGAAGGTTCAACCGTAAAAAAAGGGGCGTTATTGGCCAAAGTCAATGACAGTCCGCTACAGGCCGAGTTAAATAAACTGAACGCTCAGATCCCGTTGGCCAAAGACCGCGTTTTCCGTCAAAAATCCTTGTTGGAAAAAGATGCGGTGAGCTTGGAAGCTTACGAACAAGTGACGACCGAATTGGAAAAATTAAACGCCGACATTGAATCGGTCAAAGCCCGAATTGCACAAACAGAGTTGAGGGCACCTTTTGACGGGGTGATCGGCTTACGGCAAGTCAGTGAAGGAACGTATGCTTCTCCCGGTACGATGATTGCCAAAGAGACAAAAATCATTCCCTTGAAATTGGAATTTTCGATTAACGAAAAACAAGCCGGACAAGTTGCCCAAGGAACAAATTTATCGTTTAAAGTGGAAGGAGATTTAAATATCTATCAAGCATCCATTTATGCCGTTGAATCGACTTTAGACCTGAAGACGCGGACATTGAAAACGCGGGCGATTTATCCGAACCGGGACGGTAAATTAAAGCCCGGACGTACCGCATCCGTCGAAATCAAATTACAAGAACTCAAAAACGCACTGACTGTTCCTTCCCAAGCCATTGTGGCTGAAATGGGACGGGACATCGCTTATTTATATAAAGGCGGAAAGGCCCGGCAAATCATTTTGACCAAAGGAATGCGGACTGAATCAAAAGTTCAGGTTCTTCAAGGCATTCAACCCGGCGACACCTTGATCACTACCGGAGTCATGCAGTTACGCGACGGAATGTCTGTTATTATTGATCATGTTATTAATTAAAAATCAAGAGTATAGAATTGAGACTTGGGTGTCTCGATTTTCGGCTCTTGATTCCTGATTTTAAAAATTACACCGGTGAATATTTCGGAATTGAGCATAAAACGTCCGGTTTTATCGACTGTTTTTGTTTTGATAATTCTTTTGTTCGGAGTTATCGGATATACTTTTTTGGGAGTACGGGAATATCCGAATGTGGATAATCCGATTATCTCGGTAAGCGTTTCCTATCCGGGAGCCAATGCGGATATCATCGAAAATCAGGTCACTGAACCGTTGGAGCAAAATATCAACGGAATTCCCGGTATTCGTTCATTAATCAGCTCAAGCAGTCAGGGTTCCTGTAACATCACGGTCGAATTTGAGTTGGGCGTGGATTTGGAAACGGCAGCCAACGACGTGAGAGATAAAGTATCCCGTGCGCAGCGTTATCTGCCGAAAGATTGCGATCCGCCCACTGTTTCAAAAGCAGATGCCGACGCGAATCCGATCATACAGGTTACGGTGATGAGCGACAAACGTTCTTTGTTGGAACTCAGTGAAATTGCCGATTTGACGGTGAAAGAACAACTTCAAACCATTCCGAATGTAAGTTCCGTGAGTATTTGGGGTGAAAAACGTTATTCGATGCGTTTATGGCTGGATCCGGTAAAGATGGCCGGATATGGGGTGACTCCTTTGGACGTGAAAAACGCCATCGACAAAGAAAATGTCGAACTGCCGTCGGGAAGCATCGAAGGCGATAAAGTCGAATTGACGGTCAGAACGTCGGGATTGATGAAAACACCGGAAGAATTTAACAATCTGATCATCAATGAAAGCGATAATAACATGGTGCGGTTCAGAGACATCGGAACGGCGGAGCTGGGGCCGGAAGATCAACGGAGCATCATGCGTCAGAACGGGATCCCGACGGTGGGCGTTGTGGTTATTCCGCAGCCGGGAGCCAATCAAATCGATATTTCCGATGAGGTGATGTTTCGGTTGGAGCGGATGAAAAAAGATTTGCCTCAAGATGTTTATTTAGACATAGCATTCGACAATACCAAATTTATCCGGGCTTCCATCGGAGAAGTAAAAGAAACGGTGTACATCGCCTTTTTGCTGGTGGTATTGATTATTTTCCTGTTTTTGAGGGATTGGCGGGTAACCTTGGTTCCGTGTATCGTTATTCCGGTTTCATTGATCGGGGCGTTTTTCATCATGTATGTCGCCGGTTTTTCCATCAATGTGCTGTCGATGTTGGCGGTTGTGTTGGCTGTGGGTTTGGTGGTGGACGATGCCATTGTCGTCACCGAAAATATTTATGTGCGGATAGAAAAAGGAATGTCACCGAAAGAAGCGGGAATCGAAGGCTCCAAAGAGATTTTTTTTGCGGTGGTTTCCACTACGATTACCTTGGTTGCCGTGTTTTTTCCGATTGTGTTTTTGCAGGGAATGACCGGACGATTGTTTCGTGAATTTAGTATTGTGATTTCGGGTTCGGTGTTGATTTCGGCTTTCGCGGCTTTGACCTTTACGCCGATGTTGGCGACCAAATTGTTGAAAAAGCAGGAAAAACAATCTTGGTTTTACACCAAAACCGAGCCTGTTTTTGTAGGAATGAACAAATATTACGCCAAATCATTGAATTATTTTTTGTCGCACCGGTTTATCATTTTCCCCGTCATGCTTGCCACGATCGGAATTATCGTGGTGTTGTGGAAAAATATTCCCTCTGAAATGGCGCCGCTGGAAGACCGATCCCAAATTACGATCAATACAAGAGTTCCGGAAGGTTCCACGTATGAATTTTACCGTGATTATACCGATAAAATTTCGGACATCGCCGATTCCGTGGCTCCCGAACGATTGATTAATTTGACGATGATTCGTTCCGACCGCGGATTTGTCCGTTTGATGTTGCCCGACATCAAAGATCGCATCCGCAGCCAAATGGAAATCGCCGACGAGCTTTCCGATGCCGTGCGCGGTCAGACGGAAGCGCGTGCGTTTGTTCAGCAACAATCGACTTTCGGGGGAAGACGGGCGAGCATGCCGATCCAATATGTTTTGCAGGCGCCGAATCTGGATAAATTGCAGGAGTTTATTCCCCTTTTCATGCAAAAAGTGTACGACAATCCCAAATTTCAAATGGCGGATGTGGATCTCAAATTTACCAAACCGGAAACCAGAGTACAAATCGACCGGGATAAGGCGAGTTTGTTGGGCGTAAGTACCCGCGACATCGGGCAAACGTTGCAATATGCACTCAGTGGTCAACGGATGGGGTATTTTTATATGAACGGAAAACAATATCAAATATTGGCGGAAATCAACCGGCAACAACGGAATACTCCGGTGGATTTGAAATCCATTTATGTAAAAAGCAGTACGGACGGAAATATGATTCAATTGGATAATCTGGTGAATTTGACGGAAGGAGTCGCACCTCCGCGGCTGTATCGTTACAATCGTTTCAATTCGGCAACCGTGACTTCGGGATTGGCCAAAGGAGTGACCATGGGAGAGGGGCTTGCCGAAATGGACCGGATTGCCAAAGAAACGTTGGATGAAACATTTCGAACGGCATTGGCGGGCGAATCGAAAGACTTTCAGGAAAGTTCGTCCAGTTTGTTATTTGCATTCGGGTTGGCATTGGTATTGATCTTTTTGATTCTGTCGGCACAGTTCGAAAGTTTTAAAGATCCCTTCGTGATTATGCTTTCGGTGCCGTTGGCAATTTCCGGGGCATTGATTTTCATGTTCTTTTCGAATGTCACGATGAACATATTCAGTCAGATCGGAATCATTATGTTGATCGGGCTGGTGGCCAAAAACGGAATTTTGATTGTTGAATTTGCCAACCAACGCCAAGAATCGGGACTGGATAAAGACGAGGCAATACGCGGCGCTTCCGTGCAGCGGTTGCGTCCGATTTTGATGACAAGTTTTGCAACCGTTTTGGGAACGTTGCCGTTGGCTTTTGCGAGCGCCGAAGGAGCAAACGGACGTATTGCCATGGGGATTGCAGTTATCGGCGGGATGATTATTTCGACATTTTTGACCATGTTTATCGTTCCGGCCATGTATTCCTATATTTCCACAGACAGAAAAAACAAAGCGAAAAATTAAAATCATACCGTGATTATCCGTATACGTGGTATATTCCGTGTGTTAATTTCCCTGATATGATGAAAAAGAAATTATTGATGATTGCCTTATTTTGTCCGGTTGCGGTAAATGCTCAAGAATTTTATACCTTGAAGCGTTGTCTGGAAATAGGATTGGAACAGAATTACGATATCCGGATGATCCGGAACGAGCAACAAATTGCCGATAACAACGCTACCATGGGAAATGCCGGGTATCTTCCCGTGATCGACCTGAGTGCCGGATATTCGGGAAGCAACAACAACGTGAAGCAAAATATGGTTGACGGAGGAACAACCGATTATAATAATGTATTCAATCAGACGGCCAATGCGGGAATAAGTTTGGGGTGGACTATTTTCGACGGCTTTCAGATTCAGACGAACTACAAAAGGTTGAAAGAATTTCGACAAATGGGAGAACTTAACACGCGCTTGACCATCGAAGATTTTATTGCCGGGCTTTCGGCCGAATATTACAATTATGTCAGACAAAAACTTCGCTTGGGAAACCTCAAATATGCCGTGTTGCTGTCCAAAGAGCGATTGCGGATTGTGGAAGCGCGATATTCTATCGGTTCGATGTCCCGTTTGGATTTGCAGCAGGCCCGTGTCGATTTTAACGCAGACAGTTCCAATCTGATCAAACAATACGAAATCATGCATACCTCACGCATCCGTTTGAATCAACTGATGGCGTTGGATGATGTTGCCCGTCCGGTCGTTGTATCCGATTCTTTAATTGAATTTAATCCGTTTTTGCAGGAACAAATAATATGGGAGAAAACATTGCAGTCTAATTCGTCATTGTTGTTATCAGAAAAAGAAAAGCGGGTGAGCGAATTGGATTACAAGGCGGTTAAATCCCGTAATTATCCTTACCTGAAATTCAATGCCGGATACGGATATACGTTGAATACCTACGGAACGGGAAGCTACGACAAACAACAGACCATCGGTTTAAATTACGGACTGACGTTGGGATTCAATATTTTCGACGGGTTCAATCGGCGAAGAGAACAAAAAAATGCCCGCTTGCAGATTGAAAATAAAGAATTGCAATACAAACAACTGGAGTTGTCGTTGAAAGCTCAATTATCCAACATGTGGATGGCTTACAAAAACAATATGGAGTTGACGAATCTCGAGAAAGAAAATCTGGCGACGGCAAAAGATAATTATGAAATAGCCATTGAACGGTATAAGTTGGGAGATCTTTCGGGAATTGAATTGAGAGAAGCCCAGACCGGATTGTTGGATGCGGAAGACCGGTTGTTGGAGGATCAATACAATACGAAATTGTGTGAAATTTCATTGATGCAGATCAGCGGAGAGATCACAGATTATTTAAACCGGTAAATACAGCGGATAAGATATTAACATACAAAATACGGGTTATAGGCCTTGCGGGATAACCCGTATTTTTATGATTACAATCCGTTTTATTTTCTTGTGTAGGTGTGAAACGTATACGGATAAACATGTTTGCCGTCGGCAGGATGGTCTTCCTTGAAAATTTCGTCCCATTTGTCGAAATCGATTTCCGGGAAAAAAGTATCGGCTTCCTCAAAAACATGGTGAACCCGTGTCAAGTATAATGTTTGAGCAATGGGAATCGCTTGTTTGTAGACCAAAGCGCCGCCGATCATGAAAATTTCATCTTCTTTATTGCAAAGGGCGATGGCATCTTGTATGGAAGAGCAGGCCAATGCATCTTCGATAATGGTTTCGGGAACACTTGTCAAAACAATATTTTTCCGATTGGGTAATGCTCCCGACGGTAACGATTCAAAAGTTCTTCTTCCCATGACAACGGCATGACCGGTAGTCAATTGTTTAAAATTCTTCAAATCGTAAGGCAGATGCCAAAGCAATTGCTTATTCTTTCCGATGGCATTATGTTCATCTGCAGCTACGATGATAGATATTTTTTGCATAATACATAATTTAAAAAAGTTCACATTCAAAATTAATAAGGCAAACGCTGCCGCGTTTTACAGGTCATAGTCACAAAGCCGTCGTTTATACGGCTACATTTCCCTTGATGTGGGGATACGGGTCATAACCGATTAATTCGAAATCTTCGAATTTAAAATCAAATATACTTTTAACGGATGGATTAATCTTCATTTCCGGAAGTTTTCTCGGCTCCCGTGACAGTTGAATTTGAACCTGCTCCAAATGATTCAGATAGATGTGAGCATCCCCGAACGTATGAATAAAATCGCCGGCCTTCAGTCCGGTCACTTGCGCCATCATTTTCAATAACAAAGCGTAAGAAGCAATATTGAACGGCACGCCCAAAAAAATGTCGGCGCTTCGCTGGTAAAGTTGCAGACTCAATCGTCCGTCGGCAACATAAAACTGAAAGAAAACATGGCAAGGGGGGAGATTCATATTTTTCAAATCGCTCACATTCCATGCGCTTACAATGATTCGGCGGGAATCGGGATTGTTTTTTATGGTGTTGACCACTTCGGAGATTTGATCGATGAATTTTCCGTCATAAGTCGGCCACGAACGCCACTGATAACCGTAAATATGTCCCAAGTCACCGTTTTCGTCGGCCCATTCATTCCAGATACGGACACCGTGCTCCTGCAAATATTTCACATTGGTATCTCCGTTAAGAAACCAAAGCAATTCGTATATAATAGACTTTAAATGTAATTTTTTGGTGGTCAAAACAGGAAATCCTTCCTCCGCATCAAACCGCATTTGATGTCCGAAAATGCTGATGGTTCCTGTCCCTGTACGATCTTCTTTTTTTATGCCTTCTGTCATTACTCTCCGGAGTAAATCAATATACTGCTTCATAAATTGACCTTTGACCATTGATAATTAACAGTCGGTTTTTCATATACAACACAACAGATAGAATAAAAAATGTCAATCATCAAATTAAAATTCGTTAAATATAATAACATAACCCCTTGAAACAAAGGGGTTCAGCCGTTTTTTTCAAAACAAGGCTGTAAAATTACACATTTTTTTTGAGAATGTGCGTGTTTGCTTAAAATAATTTGTAGGTGGTCTTCAGTACCCTGAATTCGGTTCGACGATTGATCTGATTGGCAATTTCCTGTTGTTCCGGAGTAAGGTTCAGGATAAAGCTTTCGGTGAGCACATCGCCTTCGTGCAGGAAGTTATATTGTTCCGCCAATTTTTTGTTGACGACTTTGGGTTCGGATTTTCCGTATCCGCGGGAGGTTAACCGTTCGGGATCGATTCCGCCTTTGATCAGATAATCCACCACCGATTTGGCACGGCGGTCGGACAAGTTCAGGTTGTATTGTTCCGATCCTTTCAAATCGGTGTGTGCACCCAATTCGATCGTAACGTGCGGATTGTCGTTCAATAACTTGATCAATTCGTCCAAAGCCGTTTTCGATTCAGGACGTAATGTCGCTTTATCAAAATCGTAGAAAATATTTTCGATAAGCACCGGTTTGGAAATGGAGGCTAAAATGAAATCGGCCGGGTAAGATTGGTTCTTTTCTTCGCTCGAGGTCGATAACTTTTGATGGCCGTTCATATACCCGATGCAGGAAGCCATCATCACATAATCGGTGCCGCGTTCGAGCGTGATCCGGTATCGACCATCTTTGCGGGACATCGTTCGGTAAATGGAGCCGTTATCGCCCACCACGCGAATGGTGGCATCCGGAATCGGTTCATCGTCTTTGTCCACCACCCAGCCTTCGACCTCGACGGTCAGAGAAGGCAGTTCGAAACTGTAAATGTGATCACTTCCGCGTGCATCTCCACGGTTGGAACTGAAAAATCCTTTTTCTTTTTCTTTTCCGGTTTCAAACGTTATGCCGAAATCATCGGCACTTGAATTGATCGGCGGACGCATATTCCGGACAGTCCATTTTCCGTTTTCGTCTTGCACGGCTTTAAAAATGTCCAGTCCGCCCATGCCCGGATGTCCGTTGGAAGCAAAATACAATTCTCCGTTTTCCCGGATATACGGAAACATTTCATCCCCTTCGGTATTGATTTCCGGTCCCGGATTTTCGACGGCGACAACAATACCGTCTTCCATTTCGGCTCTCCAAATGTCTTTTCCGCCGTATCCGTTCCCGATGTCGGAACAGAAATACAAATATTTGCCGTCGGGCGAAATAGACGGATGTGCAACCACCCATGTCGTATCCCTGAAAATTTTGAGTTTTTGAGGATCGCTCCATTTGGCTCCCGAACGGGATGAGGTATAGATTTGTGCGGATTGCGGCTTTTCCTGATTAACCAGACAACGGGTGAAGTACATGATGTTCCCGTCTGACGTGAAAGAACAAACACCATCGTCAAATTCCGAATTGATATTATCTTGAATAACTTCCGGTGATTGCCATGCGCCTTTTTCATCTTTTTTCACCAGAAAAAAATCATTGAATTTCAATCCGGTGACAGCGCTTTTATTTTCTCCTTTTGCATCTTCCCGCGATGACGTGAGATAAAGCTGGTCTTGATCTTTTCCCGCGAACATCGGGCTGAATTCGCTTCTGCGGGAATTGAATTTATCCATGCGTTTCACTTCGTACCGGGACGGTTTCTTTTTCCATTCGGGCGCAACTTCCGTCGATTTTTTCCCTTGAACGGCCAATTCGCTGTTCGGATGATTTTCGAGGTAAATGTCGAATAATTTGGCGGCGTCACCGTATCTTCCGGCCTTCAATTGCATCATTCCGCTTTGTAAATAAACGATGCTGTCGGGATAATGATAACGAATGGCGTTTTGATACCCGCCTGATGCTTTGGCCGTGTTGTTGATAAGCCGGTTGCTTTCGCCCACTTTGAATGCCAGCTCGGCACGCAATTCTCTTTTTTTCGGGGATGTACGATTATAGATTTTGCGGTACATTTGCGAAGCCTCGTAGTATTCGCCGATGCCGAAACGACGGTCGGCTTCGGCCAATTTCGGCGTCTTGCATCCGAAAAAAAACAACATCCCCACGATTCCCATAAAATAAGGAATGAATGTGCGGATTCGTTTAAAGCGGTATGACAACGAGGTTTGTTTCATTCGGTAACCGGAAAATGATTGCAATAAAAACAAGAATCGGCGGTCTTTATTGTATAAAAACCATAAAAAAGGAATTGTCTCCGGTACAAAGATATAAAAAGTTATTTGCTCCGGAGTGATAACCGGCAACACGAAGCGGAACCGATAACTTTTTATATCTTTGCATTCCGATTGAAAATGCTTAATTTATGTCGCCCGCATTATATTTAATACCCGTAACTTTAGGAGATACGCCGCCATTACAAGTGTTGCCGGCATATAATATCGAGGTGATTTCGGGTATTTCCTGTTTCATCGTGGAAAATGTCCGTACAGCCCGTCGTTTCATCAAAAGCATTTTGCCGCAGGCAGATATTGACGCAATGACTTTTTTTACATTAAATAAACATACGTCCCCCGAAGATATTACCGGTTATTTGAACCCTTTGACCGAAAACAAAAGTATCGGCGTTCTATCCGAAGCGGGCTGTCCGGGCGTGTCCGATCCCGGTGCGGATGTGGTGGCCATTGCACAAGCCGGAAATTATCGGGTGATCCCGTTGGTCGGGCCTTCGTCGATATTGTTGGCATTGATGGCATCCGGCTTCAACGGGCAAAACTTTGCTTTTCGCGGATACCTGCCGATTGATCCGCAGGAACGGAGCAAAACGCTCAAAATGCTTGAACAAAAAATTTTCGTGAACCATCAAACCCAATTGTTTATCGAAACTCCATTCAGAAATCATAAAATATTGAAGGATATTATCCTCCATTGTCGTCCGCAAACAAAATTGTGCATTGCCGCCGATATTACCCTCGAAACCGAATTTATCAAAACAAAAAGCATCGGCGAATGGAAAAAACAACTTCCGGATTTGAACAAAAGGCCGTGCATTTTTTTACTATATAAGTAAAATCAATTCATGACGATTAAAAAATCATACCTGTTTTTGTTCATAGCCCTCATCGGGATTTATTCCTGCCGTTCCGGTCGGAAGAGCGGGGCGGATTTCGTCATCGTGACCATTCTTCCGCAACAATATTTTGCGGAGAGAATAGTCGGCGGTAAATTCAATATCGTTTGCATGGTTCCTTCGGGAAACAACCCCGAATCGTATGAACCGGTTCCCTCGCAATTGATGAAATTGAGCGACTGCAAAGCGTACTTTAGAATAGGATACATCGGGTTTGAATTGGCTTGGATGGATAAACTGAAGGAAGCAAATCCGAACATGCAGCTATTCAACACTTCCGACGGCATTCAACTGTTGAAATCGGATCATGCACACGTCCTGCCTGAAGGAGCGGAGACGGATTCGGATCATTCGAGCATTGACCCGCACACATGGAGTTCTCCGAAAAATGCCGCCGTCATCGTAAAAAACATGCTGGATGCTTTCATAAAATTGGATCCGTCGAATGAGTCCTATTATCAAAAGAACGGAAGAGAATTACTGGCCGAAATCCATCAAACCGACAGTTTGCTGCGGGATGTTTTTTCCAAAACAAAAACCAAGGCGTTCGTCATCTATCATCCGTCGCTGACGTATTTGGCACATGACTACGGATTAACGCAAATCGCCGTCGAACACGGAGGAAAGGAACCGTCTCCGACTCAATTGAAGAACTTGATCGACGAAGTGAGGAATATGCATATCCATGTGATTTTCATTCAAAAAGAATTTGATAAAAGAAATGTTGAAATCATTGCCGGAGAAACAGGATGTAAGCCGGTGCAGATCAACCCGCTTGGTTACGATTGGAAAACGGAAATGTTGAACATAGCACAAGCATTGTATGCCGAATAAAATCGTGGAGGTACAACATTTATCGTCGGGATATGACCGGAAAGCGGTTATCAAGAACCTTTCGTTCGATGTTTTCGAAAACGATTTTTTAAACATTGCCGGGCCGAACGGCGGCGGAAAAACGACCCTGCTGAAAACATTATTGGGTTTGTTGCCCGTAATGGAAGGCAAAATCCGTTTTTTCAGGCAGGGAAAGGAGGTTCCGGCCTTAAAAACAGGATATTTGCCGCAAATCAGTTTAATCGACAGAAAATTTCCCATTTCCGTGAGGGAGGTCGTTTTGTTCGGATTAGCTTCGGAAAAAAAACGTTGCGGTTTTTTTTCGGGCAAAGATGATGAAAAAGCGGATGAAACGATTGCGTTAATGGGCTTGAAAGGATTGGAAAAACGCCCGATCGGAGAACTTTCGGGCGGACAATTGCAGCGTACATTGCTTGCCCGGGCGGTGGTTTCTTCTCCCGAATTGTTGGTTTTCGATGAACCGGATTCTTATATGGATAAATCTTTCCGAAGTCAATTGGCCGGTATTTTCCGGGAAATAAACCGGCATTCCGCCATTATTATCGTATCTCATCAAGAGAATGATTTTTCGGCGTTGATCCGACATTCCCTGTATATCGACAGAGAGTGCTGAAAATGAGCGCATTACTTTTTTTAGGATAATTTTCATTAACCGGTCTGATGATAAATCAATAAAATATGTATTTTTGCCTTCGCTATGTCGAATGGATTTGATAACAATCATGCATTCGGATGATTAAATGGTCAATTTGTAACCGGTAACTCGTAATTTTAATTATTAAAATGGCTGAAAACAAGTCCGATAAACCCAAACCGCGGAAAAAGAAATCCGAATTCTTTGTCAAATGGTTATGGGGCTTATTCTGTTTATTCATTCTTGTCATCATCATTGTGTTTTATCTGATCACACGAGGCATGATCGGCTATATGCCTCCCATCGAAGAACTGGAAAACCCCAAAAGTAAATATGCTTCTGAAATTTACTCTGACGACGGGAAGGTGATGGGGCGTTATTATCAAAGTAAAGCGAACAGAATCTATGTTTCCTATGATGAAATATCTCCTTATTTAGTCAATGCATTGATTTCCACCGAAGATGCCCGGTTTGTTTCGCATTCGGGAATCGATCCGATCGCATTGTTCAGAGCCGGCATTAAAACCATTGTCTTGAGGCAGAAAAGCGCCGGAGGAGGAAGTACGATTACGCAACAATTGGCGAAACAGCTTTATTCGCCGAATGCGGAAGATTTTTCGGAACGTGTTCTCCAAAAACCGATAGAATGGGCGATTGCCGTGAATTTGGAACGGAATTACACCAAAGAGGAAATCATCAACATGTATCTGAATCAATTTGATTTCCTGTATAATGCCGTCGGCGTTCAATCGGCCGCTTTTGTTTATTTCGGAAAAGAGCCGGATAATCTGACGGTGGAAGAAGCCGCCACGTTGATCGGAATGTGTAAAAATCCGTCTTATTACAATCCGGTGCGCCGGAATGATGTTACGCGCGGACGCCGGAATGTTGTCTTGGAACAGATGTTTAAATATCAAGACGAGTTAAAAAAATTCAACGGCAATAGCGATCGTTATCTGATTAAAACAAAGGCCGAATTGGATTCGTTGAAGAAATTGCCGTTGACGCTCGATTTTCATAAAGTGGATCATAAAGACGGTATCGCCGCTTATTTCAGGGAATATCTCCGGATGATGATGACGGCGCAAGAACCGAAACGAAGCGATTACCTCGATTGGCAGGATCAAAAGTATTATGAAGATTCTCTGGCCTGGCAAACCAATCCGTTATATGGATGGTGCGCGAAAAACCGGAAACCCGGAGGCGGAAATTATAATATTTATACCGACGGATTGAAAATATACACCACGATTGATTCCCGCATGCAAAATTATGCCGAAGAAGCGATGAAAGAGCATTTGGCGGGAACGATGCAACCGGCGTTTTTCAGCGAAAAAAGAGGCAAAAGTTATGCGCCGTTTGCGCAAAATATCCCTCAAGCCCAAATCGACAGCATCATGAACCGTTCCATGCGCTTAAGCGACCGGTACCGTGCCATGAAAAAGTCCGGTTATTCGGAAAAAGAAATTCTCAAAGCGTTTAATACGCCGGTCGAAATGCAGGTGTTTTCATGGGACGGAATAAAAGACACGACTTTTTCGCCGATGGATTCCATCCGGTATTATAAATATTATTTGCGGACCGGATTTATGTCCATGGATCCCTCCAACGGATATATCAAGGCGTATATCGGCGGACCCGATTTACGGTTTTTCCAATACGATATGGCCGGTGTGGGACGCCGTCAGGTGGGGTCGACCATCAAACCGTATCTTTATACTTTGGCGATGATTGAAGGATTTACGCCGTGTGATGTGGTGCAAAATATTCCGTACTCGATCGGAAACTGGTCTCCGAAGAATGCGTCCAAATCCCGTATGGGAGAATTGGTGACGTTAAAATGGGGGTTGGCGCAATCGAACAACTGGATATCCGCTTTCTTGATGAAAAATCTTTCTCCGGGTCAGTTTGTGGAAATGTTGTATGCATTCGGCGTGAAAAACCGGCAGATAAAGCCGACGCCGTCGTTGGCATTGGGATCGTGCGAAATTTCGGTTTTGGAAATGACTGCCGCTTATACGTCTTTTCCTTCCAAAGGGATTCGTGTGGAACCGTTGTTCGTGACTAAAATAGAAGATAACAACGGAAATGTAATTGCAGAGTTTACTCCGCGGAAAGAGGAAGTTTTCAGCGAGGATGTTTCTTATCGTATGATCAAAATGTTGCAAGGAGTGGTCGACGGCGGAACAGGGTCGAGAGTAAGGTTCCGGTACAATATAAAAGCTCCGATGGGCGGAAAAACGGGAACGACTCAGAATCATTCCGACGGATGGTTTATGGGATTCACACCTAAATTGGTGACCGGCGTCTGGGTCGGAGCGGAAGATCGTTCCATCCACTTCGATACAATGCTTCACGGGCAAGGCGCCAGCATGGCGTTGCCGATTTACGGCATTTACATGAATAAGGTGTACGCCGATAAATCGTTGGGATATTCACAAGATACCAACTTCAATATCCCGTCCGGATTTACCGAATGTCCCGGCGGAGGCTCCATGAATTTTGATGATGGGGGAGAAAGAGGCGAAAACGAAGGAATTGATGCGATTTTTGACTAAAATAATCCGATGAAAAATAATGATTGGAAAAGCCGCTTGAACATTGTTTATTCCACCAATCCCGATTTTCAATATGAAGAATCGGGGGAAGAAGCCGTCGGAACAAAATCTCCCGGGACACAGCCATTGCGTATAAAGTTGGATAAACGCCACCGGAACGGAAAAATGGTAACATTGATCACCGGTTTTGTCGGAAGCGAAGAAGATCTGAAATCGTTGGAAAAGCTGTTGAAAACCAAATGCGGTGCCGGCGGATCATCCAAAGACGGTGAAATATTGATACAAGGCGATTTCAGGCAAAAAGTGTTTGAAATTTTGCAGAAAGAAGGATATGTGAAGGCGAAGTGGAATTAATCCCGCAACAGTTGTAAAATATACACGTCGCGGTATTCGTTTCCCGATTTAATCCAAGCCGACAATTTCCCGGCAATCACATAATTGCATCGTCGGAAAAGTCGGAGGCTGATTTCGTTATTTTCGGGAATATAGGCGTAAATTTGTTTGATTTTCAGAAAATGAAATGCGTATTCTTTCAGCAGGTTCAACGTTTGTTCCGCTATCCCTTGTTTTTGGTATTCCCGATCCACCAAAATTCCCACTTCGGCCCGGTTGTGAAACGGATCGAAATCGAATAAATCGACTGTTCCCACGGCTCGGTTATTTTCTTTTTTGATGATCATCAACCTCAACCGCCTTATCTCATAGAGATCTTGAAACGATTCTTCGATATATTTTCTCAAAGAATATTTCGACCATGGCGTAAGCGTATTCCCCTCATGCCAAAGCGTAATATCATTCTCCCAGCGGTAAAGAATGTCCAAATCTTCCGGCTCCAACGCACGGAGTTTGAGGGTGGTATTTTCAAGCATAGGGTATTTCATTAAAAGTTCTTTGATTATTCTTTCGGGATAATCGGATGTATGATATCGTTTGAAGAAATGATACATTCGGATTCTCTGCAAAAAATTCTGAATCTTTTTTTATGAGTTGACAAATTCATGAAATTAATTATTTCTTCAAAGGACATTTCATTTGAAAAGATAATATCTGAAATGATCTTATTTTCAATTTTTTTTAAAAAATCGGATGATGATATGGTGAGATTTTCTTTAATGACTGATTGTACAGGATGGTTATTAATAAATAAATTCTCGATTTTATCGGACGTTTCATCGCCGGCTATAATCAATACACCGGTCGGATCATCTTTTTTGGATTTTATTTTAAATATATTCTTTACCAGACGTTTAAATATAGCCAATGAAGCCTTGAAGACAATCGCCGAGTAAATAATGATTGTGTAAAATTTGCTTGAATTTGGATAGTGTTTTTGAAAAAAGATAAGCATGGCATGATAAAATATCTTCACATATTTTGCATCATCTTTTTTTGTACTTTCCCCTTTGTAGTGAATTATGATCTCCGGAAGATAATAATTTTTATAATCCGATAATGTTATTCGATACGATAAATCGATATCCTCACCATACATGAAAAAAGTTTCATCCAGCAATCCACATTTATCCAATGTCTTTTTTCGCAACATCATAAATGCCCCGGCCATTACATCTATTTCATGGATCTGATTTTCGCATAAATATCTCAAATGATATTTCCCGAATAACTTTGACATCGGAAACAATGAGGATATTCCGAATATTTTGCAAAAGGAAGTCCACGGAGTCGGAAATCCTCTTTTAGACTCAGGGAGAAAAAGGCCCTCCCCATTAATCATTTTTACACCGACGCCACCGGCATCTTCATGCTCATCCATAAATTGACAAACATGTTCAAAAACATGTTCACCGACAACGGTATCCGGATTCAGTAACAAAATATATTCCCCTTTACACCGTTGGATTGCATGATTATTTGCTTTGGAGAATCCGACATTTTCGGAATTCCCGATAAAGTTTACTTGAGGAAATCGAGGAACAAGATAAGAAAAAGAAAAATCGTCGGAGCAATTATCAACTACGAATATTTCCGACTCAATGTTTATTGACGCTCTGATGACAGACAATAAACATTGTTCTAAAAAATATTTTACATTGTAATTAACTATAACGATTGATAATTTCATTAATGTATAGGTTGATCCGAATCAACATAAATAAAGAAAAGAAGTCGTTACGGATTGATTTATTTTCTCTTCTCGATGCTTTCGCCCAAACGCAGAAAAAAATTCTTTTTTCTTTTGGAGTGGGCGGAATTGACAATATCTTCAAAAGAAGAAAACGTATCGTGCCTGTTTCTGATCAATTTATAAATGATGCCCCAATCGGGTAATCCGCCGAGGTTTCGGTCGTCGATGTATAATTCGGCATTGACTTTCCGGCAACCGGTTGTTCCGGCTTCTTCTTCAGGGAAATTTTTATTTGCGGCATAAAATTCCAAGCCCCTTTTCCGGCAAAAATCGACAGCTTCATCCAATAATTCACCTTCACGCACGGTCCACAGGATCAACTGATGACGTTCTTCCCGTTGCAGGCGTATCAGTGTATCAATGGCAAACGGAATTTCTTGTCCGATTGCAGGGTATTTATGTTCAACAATTGTTCCGTCAAAATCAACAGCAATAACCATGGTCAAATAGTTGTTAGAAATTAAAAATAGTCATTCAATAGTAAGCATGTCGAAAAAATAGTTTATATTTTAAACGCCAAACCGCAAAGGCGGAAAGACGCGAAGTTTAAGTTCTTTGTGACCTTATGTCTTTGCATCTTTGCGTTTAAAATAGTAGATATTAAATTCTTCCATGTACTTAAGTGATTGTTTATCAAAATATAATATTCACCCGCCATCCAAATCTTTTTTAATTTTATTTTCGGTCGGATATACCGGTATGGTCGCAATTAAAATCATTCCCACGCACAAGAGGCTTGAATAGAATCGGGTGACACTGAAAATGAGTGTGTCGGCAATGATGATGATAAACAAGATCATCAAGCCTGTTTGAAATGATTTCCGATATTCGGAAAAACAATCTTCCTTATCCAAAGAACCGCCAAGAATTTTCTTCAATCGTTTTTTGAAAAAAGCATAAGCGCCCCAAATTCCGAATATGGCCAATAAAATCGAAATACTTTCCAAAGATACATTAAATTCTTTGCTTACCGAAATAACGGGAAATTTTACGATCAGGATACCTGAAAAAAGAGAAGCGCCCCAAAAAAGAAAATAAATCCGTTGCAGTTTTTTGCGTAAGTCATTCATGGTTGCATTAAATTCAAAATCAGTACATTGAAATAAATAAAGGTTAATTTTTGCCGCATAGCTTCAATAAAAATTATAAAGACTTGAACGAATCGTTGAATAACGTTCGGTTGACAATAGAACGGCCCAAGGTGATTTCATCGGTATATTCCAATTCGTCGCCGATAGAAACGCCGCGTGCAATGATGCTTACTTTTAAATGATGAAATCCGGATAATTTACGGAAGATGTAAAAATTAGTGGTATCGCCTTCCATCGTTGCGCTCAATGCCAAAATAATTTCTTCGACGTTTTCCGAGGCGGCGCGTTTTACCAAACTGTCGATTTCCAGATCACCGGGGCCTATTCCTTCCATCGGAGAAATAATTCCGCCCAAAACATGATATAATCCTTTGTATTGCAATGTGTTTTCAATAACCATCACATCTTTGACGTTTTCCACCACGCAAATTGTTTTGGAATCTCTGCCCGGATTGGCGCAAATGTTGCAGATGTCGTCGTCGGAAATGTTTCGGCAGATCGAGCAATACTTGACGTCATTTCTCAATTTAATCATGGCTTCGGCAAACGAATCCACCTGATTTTTATCCTGACGAATCAAATACAAAACCAACCGAAGAGCCGTTTTCCTCCCGATTCCGGGCAATTTGGCAAATTCATTGACGGCATTTTCGAGCAGTTGCGACGGATAAGATTGGTTCATTTAGGTTGACAATTTACAAATAGACAATTGACAGGGCCGGTATGCCGTCAATTACGAAAATATTTGGCAAAATTACAAAAAAGCTTGCATCCGGAATTGATCAGGCCGATAAAATCAATAACCTTTTTGCCGGAATAAGTTTTTGGCGTAATTTTGTGCTTTTTGTGTATGTGTTTTTTTGATTATAATCTCATAAAAGCGGATTGCATACGCACAACAAATAACCGATTTTACTGTTATGAACGATCAACGATATAACCTGCGGGGGGTTTCGGCATCGAAAGAAGATGTGCATCAAGCCATCAAAAACGTAGATAAGGGGATTTTTCCGAAAGCATTTTGTAAAATCATACCCGATATTTTGGGCGGTGATCCCGAATATTGCAACATCATGCATGCCGACGGCGCCGGAACAAAATCGTCGCTGGCGTATATGTATTGGCGCGAAACGGGCGATTTGTCCGTATGGAAAGGGATTGCGCAGGATGCGCTGATCATGAACATCGATGATTTGTTGTGCGTGGGAGCAACCGGTAATATTCTGGTTTCTTCGACGATCGGCAGGAACAAACTGCTGATTCCGGGCGAAGTGATTTCCGCGATCATCAACGGAACGGACGAATTGCTCGAAGAACTGCGTTCCCTGGGTGTATCGGTGTATTCCACCGGCGGGGAAACGGCTGATGTGGGCGATCTGGTGCGGACGATTATTGTCGACAGTACCGTGACCTGCCGTATGAAACGCAGCGATGTGATATCCAATCATACCATTCAGCCGGGAGACGTTATCGTCGGATTGTCTTCATCCGGAAAAGCGTCCTACGAAAAAGAATATAACGGCGGTATGGGAAGCAACGGCCTGACGTCCGCCCGTCACGACGTTTTTGCCAATGATCTGGCCGGAAAATATCCCGAAAGTTACGACAACCGGCTTCCGTCCGGCTTGGTCTATTCGGGAAGTTACCAATTAACGCAACCCATTGAAGAACTGGGTATTGACGCGGGTAAACTCGTGCTTTCGCCGACCCGGACGTATGCTCCCGTCATTAAAAAGATTTTGGACGAAATGCGTCCGAACATTCACGGAATGGTGCATTGCAGTGGCGGCGCGCAAACGAAAGTATTGCATTTCGTCGATAATGTGACCATCGTAAAAAATAAGATGTTCCCTGTTCCCCCGTTGTTTGAAATCATTCAAAAAGAAAGCGGCACCGACCGGAAAGAAATGTACAAAGTTTTCAACATGGGACATCGCATGGAATTATATCTGTCGCAAGAGTACGCACAATCGGTTATCGACATCTCCCGTTCATTCAATATCAATGCTCAAATCGTAGGGTATGTGGAAGCATCGGACAAAAAGAAATTGATTATCGAAAGTGAATCCGGAACATTTGAATATGAATGATCAACTCGTTTTCTTATAATTCCAAACAGCCCATCCGTTAAAAAAAACGGCAAATCCGATAACATGCAGTAATTGAGGCATGATGTCACTGAATCCGCTGCCTTTCATGAAGACCAACCGCATGACTTCCACAAAGTAACGGACAGGGTTAAACCGGGTAATTGCTTGTGCGTAATGAGGCATGCTGCTGATCGGGGTGAACAAACCGCTCAGCAAAAAGAAAATAATGAGGAAGAAAAAAGCGACAAACATGGCTTGTTGCTGTGTTTCGGAATAAGTGGAGATCAACAGACCGATGCCGGAAAATGTCAGAAGGTAAAAAAAAGCGAAAATATAAATATTGAAAAGCCGCCCGGCCGGAACCAATCCATAAACAATAAACGCCACGATTAATCCGATCGTTAAAATCAACAATCCCATCATCCAAAACGGAATTAATTTCCCCAAAATAAATATGGCTTTGGGAATGGGAGTCACGTTGATTTGTTCGATCGTGCCGGTTTCTTTTTCTTTCACGATGTTTAATGCCGCCGGCACGCCGCCGATCAAGGTCACCAGCATGACCAAAATACCCGGCACCATGTAATTGCGATAATTCATTTGCGTATTGTAGCGGTAATACGGAACAACATTAATCCTATTTTGCCGGCCGGATTGAACGTCCGGCGGTATAATTTCTTGATTGAAGTCATTGATGATTTGGGAGAGGTAAGCCGAACCCAATCCTGCTTTTTGCCCGTTCACCGCATTGACGGAAATCATAATGCCGGCAGATTGTTCCCGAATCAGATCATCTTCGAAACGGTAAGGAATTTCCAAAATCAAGTCGGCATCGTTTCGTTCGACAGCCGTAAGAGCCTGAGAATAAGAAACGGAATAATCCGCCAACCGGAAATATCCCGAAGACGTAATTTTTTCGGTCAGTTTACGGGAAAACGTGCTGTGATCGTTATCCACCACACTCAACGAAATATTTCGTTGTTCGAATGTCGCCGCCCACGGCAAAATCAACAATTGCACCACCGGCAGAGCAATAATCATCTTTAAAATCGTTTTATCCCTGAAAATCTGCAAAAATTCCTTTTGAAGAAGAAACTTAAGCGTTGACCATTGACTCCGGATTTTACGTTTATTTTCGTTCATTTTTTACAACCTTCATACAATCAAAAAATACCATACCCTTAACTCTTAACCCTTAACTCTTAACTTTCAAAGTCTGTTTTTGAACCGTTTGATGCTTACGAACAGCAAAAAGACGGTCATTCCGGTCAAAATCGCACATTCCTGCCAAATGGCGGTAAATCCGAGACCTTTGATCATGACATCCTTAATGGCCGTGATAAACCATTTGGCGGGAAGAATATCGGAAACAAGCCGTAAAATCAACGGCATGTTCTCGATCTGAAAAATCAATCCCGACAATAAAATGGTAGGCAACATCAATCCGATACCCGAAATCAGCATGGCGGCCTGTTGTGTCTTGGTAATTGAAGAAATCAACAATCCGAGCGACAAAGCCGACAGTGTGAACGTCATACAAAGCAGCAAGATCAAGAAAATATTTCCTTCGATCGGAACGTGCAATAAAAATCTTGATAACAGTAAGATACTGATCACGTCAATCATGGCGATCAAAAAATAAGGAACGGCTTTTG
Organism: Candidatus Azobacteroides sp.; assembly: GCA_009787405.1. Lineage (GTDB taxonomy): Bacteria > Bacteroidota > Bacteroidia > Bacteroidales > WRGA01 > WRGA01. Next base: position 3,824 of record WRGA01000088.1, on the reverse strand, counting down.
ACAATACAATGAAAATAGGTTTGACAGGAGAAACCAGCAAAATTTCCATTGTACCCTGTTCTTTTTCCCGCACGATCGAGATGGAAGTCATCATGGAGCAAATAAGCATCAATACTAATCCCATAATTCCGGGAACAAAATTATAAGCGCTTTCCGACTGCGGATTGTAAAGCATTTTCACTTCTTGCCGGATGGCATACGGGATTGTTTTTTCCGGAGATGATTCTTGTTGAAACTGCATGATGATTTGTTGCACGTATGAGGTTACGGCGGATGCCTCATTCGGATCGGAAGCATCGGCTATAATTTGAAGGTCGGCTTTTCCGGTATGAAACAGGTCGTTTCCGAATTGATTCGGAATGATTACGGCCATTTTGATTTTTCCTTGTTGAAATGCTTTGTTTATTTCTCCGACAGAAGTGTAATAACCGGTCAAATCAAAATATTGACTGCCGTTTATTTTTTGGATCAATTGTGTGGCCGGATTACAATTCGATTCATTCCAAACCGCAAACGGAGTGTTTTTGATTTCATTGGTAATGGCATAACCGAAGATGATCAGTTGAATCATCGGCATGGCCAATAGCAACAGCATCGTTCGCACATCCCTGAAAATGTGCAAAAACTCCTTTTTTACAAATATAGAAAATCGAACCACGTTTTTAAGTTAAGAATTAAGAGTTAAGAGTTAAGAGTTAAATTTTTACAGTTAAGGGAAAATTCGTTTCGCTTTTCGGGCTAAGGACCGGAAGACTTCGTCCATGTTTCGGGCATTGAATTGTGTGCGCAGGTTCACGGGCGAATCCAATGCATCAATTCGTCCGTCGACCATCATTGATACCCGGTTGCAATATTCGGCTTCATCCATGTAGTGAGTAGTGACGAATATCGTAATGCCTTGTTCGGATGCCCGATAAATCATTTCCCAAAATTTTCTTCGCGCAATCGGATCGACACCGCCGGTGGGTTCGTCCAAAAAAACGATTTTGGGCGAATGAAAAACGGAAACGGCAAACGCTACTTTTTGTTTGATACCTGACGGGAGGTACTTGACCAATAAATTTTGTTCCGACCCTAATCCCAATTCTTGCAGAGAATCAGCGGTTTTGGTTTTGATGTCTTTGTTGTCCATGCCGTAGATACCGCCGAAGAGCCGCATGTTTTCTTTCACGGTTAAATCTTCGTACAGAGAAAATCGTTGACTCATGTACCCGATGTTTCGTTTTATGTTGTCTTGTTCTTTGTAAATATCGAATCCTGCCACACGTCCTTTACCCGAAGTCGGAGACAGCAGCCCGCATAGCATACGCATTGCTGTGGTTTTTCCGGCGCCGTTTGCTCCGAGAAATCCGAATATTTCGCCTTTCGATACCTGAAAGGAGATATGGTCGACAGCCGTGAAATCACCGAATTTTTTAGTCAGGTTGCCGGTTTCGATCATAAATCCGGACGGATTACCGGTTGAATCGGAAGAAGAGGTTATATGGTTATCGGAGGATTTCATTTTATAAGATTAATATGCTTATAATCAATGCTTTAAAAATTATATTTAAGAAGATTGTATTGTGTTTGTTAAAATAATCATTTGTCAAATGATTTGAATAGGGTTACGAATTGAATGATATTCGAAAATTTTATATTTAAGAGGAATATATAATGTTTATCTTAAGATTATTTATAAATAGCTGATAATCAACTGTTATATCTATTGAAAATATTTAGTCCGATACCCGTTCCGGCCGGTGATCCATTAACCGGATAAAACAATCTTCGATGCTTGCCTTGGTCGGATTGACTTCGACTTTATCTGGAAACCGGAAATCAAATTCGTTATTCAACGTAACATGTAAATATTCTCCGAAAATATAACACGATTGTACGTCCGGGTTTTTTCTGAGATATTCCAGTAACCGGTAATTATTCTCACCCTTTACGGCGTATATTTTTTGCGGATAACCGGCAATGATATTTTCGGGTGTGTCAATCGACAGAATTTTTCCCGATTGAATCAACGCGATCTTGTCACACAACATCGCTTCATCCATATACGGAGTGGAAACGAGAATGGATATATTTTGTTGTTTCAGCCGTTTGAGCATTTCCCAAAATTCTTTTCTGGAAACCGGATCGACGCCGGTAGTCGGTTCATCCAAAAAAAGAACAGACGGTTTGTGTATCAATGCACAACAAAGCGCCAGTTTTTGTTTCATTCCTCCCGAAAGTCTTCCGGTTTTCCGCTTTTTAAACGGCTCTATTTGAATGTAAATATCTTTGATCAGATCATAATTTTCTTGCATGGAAGTGTTGAATACATTCGCAAAGAAATTCAGATTTTCTTCAACCGTCAAATCCTGATAAAGCGAAAAACGTCCGGGCATATATCCGACAATGTTCCGGATTTCGCGGTATTGTTTTACGGTATCTAATCCTTCGACCGATGCCGTTCCATCATCCGGTAAAAGCAACGTGGTTAAAATTCGGAACAACGTGGTTTTTCCGGCGCCGTCGGGTCCGATCAATCCGAATATCTCTCTTTTCCCGACATCAAAGGAAATGTGATCCAATGCACGAATGCTTGAATAGGCTTTGGAGATATTGTTTATGGTGACAGACGGCATAAAGTTAAGAGTTAAGAATTAAGAGTTAAGAGTCGGATTGCGGGTGGTAAAAGGTGTATAATTGAAAGTATCGGGTATACGCTTGAATTAAATGTATGATTTTGAAAATGTTATTCAAATATTTTATGAATAATTTGTTTTAATTTTTAGATTTTTAAAGTTTTATAAATTTTATTTTCATTCACAAAGATCACTTAACAGGCTTTCGGGCAATTTCCCTTCTTTCATCTTTTTTGCTTCGATCAAACCGGCTGCTATACGTGATAGCATTGTGGTCGAATCATTTGATTTGGTTATGATAAATTTGGCCTTCATTTTAGATAACATTTCACGGAAAAACTCCAATTCATGTTCGGTTTGAGGTATAATCGTTATTTGCGGTATTTTTGCAGTTGTAATTTTATATTCCTTTTCAATTAATATACCGAATGTATGTGCAAAGGTATTCATTAATTTTTTCTCGATATTTGTTTACCGAATAATCGGGATTTTATAAAATTTGAAACTTTCGTCGGTTGTTATTACTTTCATTTTTCCTGCGATGGCCGTTGCTATTATCAGCCGATCAAAAGGATCTTTATGTACAAAATTCACCTTTTCTGATTGAAGTATACAATCTTTTGAGATGGGAAGGATTTCAAAGCCGTTGTTTTCTATTAATTTGACGAATCCTTTCATCCCCCTGTGAAAAATTAATTTTTTCAGGTTTATTTTTATGGACACTTCCCAAATGGAAGCCATGCTTACAAATTTTGTATTTCGATCGTTTATGATCGACTTTTTTGCCTTTTCCGATAGTTGAGCATCTCCGTTAAAAAACCAAATAACGGAATGAGTGTCTAACAACAAGTTCATGACCTATATTCTTTAAAGTCATCTAAAGGAGCGCCAAAATCCTCACTCATAGAAAATTGTCCTTTGGCACACCCAAAAACGGGTCTTGGATGTACAGCCTTTTTGTTTTTTCTTTTCATAGGAATAAAATCGATAAAATCCAACACTTCCTCTTTTAAGTCGGAAGGAAGCATGTCTATTTTTTGATATACTTGATTGTCTGTCTCCATAATATCGAATCTTTTCCTGAATCTGTCGCAAAGATAATAAATTTTATGATTATCGGATGTTATGCCTACTTATCCTCACAGGTAGGGTATAAAAATATAATATTCGTTTTTTTGAAAGTTACATGCTAAAAAATATTGTTTA
>WRGA01000087.1 GCA_009787405.1 Candidatus Azobacteroides sp. | reverse complement strand
CCGCAATCCGTTTTACGGCAGGCGGCGGCGCCTGAAGCTGCATTCCCGTTTTCAATTCTTCGGTGATCGACAAGCCGTTGAGCAAAGCGAAGTCGAATACACTTTGCACATCACCGCAATATTGCACCGACAGGTCAAGCAGCGATTGCCGGTCTTTAACTGTTATAGTCCGCATCGATTGTCAATTTATTAATGTTATTAAACTCCAAATCCTTGATCGCAAAGTTCTCGTTCTCGAGTTGAATTCTGATCCGCTGCCTCCAGCCCAACCAATCTTCATCCAACCGGGCATCGCCGATACCTACTCCCAGCGTGGGAAATTCCTTCCACTCACCGGGATAAAGATATAAGATAAACGCCTGGTCCTGATGCGTTGAATTGCCGATCAAAGGACCTTGAACAATCAAGTTTTTATCATAAACGATATCCGTTTGCATGTCGAATGTTGTTTCATCGACTAATATACCTGTTCCTTTCATATTCATATTTTATATTTATTAATCAAATTGAAGTCCGGATTTATTAAAAACACCAGCAATACTACCGTTAGGAGCAGCAAGCCCGCTTGTATATACAATCCTGCCTTTTGCAACATAACCAGCAATCGCTGCAGCCAATCTATCCGATAATGTTTTCAATGCTTCCGTTCTTTCTTTTTCCGTTTGTGTTTCATCTTCAGATGAAATATCCATGTCCTGCATATCTCTAAAGATCTTTAAAAGATCATCAGATAAAGTTTTCGTCGATTCTTTCATTTTATTCAACCGGTGATTATTTTTTCAATATTGTCTTTAAGCGCCATTAATTGTATGCTGCTTGCTCCAACCAAGCCGGCGCTGGGACCTGAAGGAGTTTTAACATTCAAATTTTCCAACAAATCCATCAGATCAATCAAAATGGAATACAATCCGACCTCTACTTGTTTATCCTCCCCTTCTCCCGATATTTTATTCACAGAGAATTTTCCGGCAACGCTATCCACTTTAACCTCCAAACAGCCCTGACAGTATTCGATTCTCTCCGCCTCATCCACCTTCAAAACAGCCAGATCCCGATAATCTCCCGAAAAAGATCCCAACAAGACCATAGAACCGACTTTGGGGATCAACAACAAATAATTTCCCGATTCGTTGATGGTAGCCTTCAATCGGACATCAGTCACTTCCAAGCCGTTGATATCGACGGTGCAACTTTCGCCCGTAATTTCTTTGACGGTTGCAACCATCAACTTTCCGTTCAATGCAGAAAGGTTCGAGTTACTTCTGAGCAATTCGCCCAATAATGCATATTTATCCATTTTCAGCGCCCTCCTCCTTTTTTTCATCCGGAATTTTAAATCCCAAATGCACCTTTCTGACAGCCCCTTCGGATGAAAATTTCGTATCCACAGAATTGATGTAATAGCATCCGTCTTTATATTCATAATCCTTATCATGAATCTCAGCCAGATAACCGGCATCAACAAACGGAATCAGAAACGTAGTGATATCTCCGTCATATCCGTCATAAGAATAACGTTTCAATTCTTCTTCAGCCCGCAATTTCAAGGAAGCCTCATCCGATATTCCGTACACTTTCAGCGAAATTTTGTTCGAATTGTCGTCTTTCCCGTCCGAAGTTTTTCCGTCCGAAGTTTTCCCGTCAGAAGCTTTCCCGTCAGAACCGTTACTATCCGAATTACTATTCGAAGTTTTACTATTCGAAGTTTTCCCGTCAGAGCTATTCCCGTCAGAAACTTTCCCGTCAGAAACTTTCCCTACCGAAACAGAAATGGTTTTCCCGTCTTTACCGGTTCCTTCAACCGTCACCTGATAGGGATTTTGATCTGCTTTCCGGTATTTCAAATCCGCCGTTTCAATGTTCACGGCAAAATCATATTTCACACGCCCGAACTCTTCCGTGTATGCCTGATGAACGTGTAACGTCCGATCTTTAAAATAAATGTTTGCCCGCGTTTCATCCTGCAATTTTTTCAGCACGGCATTGCCGGTCGAATTGTTGATCACGAATTTGTCGAATTTCAAATTATAATCGCATTCATACGTGATGTCTTCTTTCACTTCTTCCGTTATGTATGCGATAATGTCGCTCAACAAACAATTTTTGAATTCTTTATTCGGAATTGAAGTCCGCGTCAAAAACAATGGATCCTCACAGTTCAATTGAATACAACCGTTGTCGTTGGTTATTTCCCGGACGTATCCGACAAATTCCTCTTCCAATTTATCGTTATAACCCAACTTCACCACCACCTTACTACCGCACGTCACCTTATCTTCCACATTCAACGAATGATTAAAAGCCGTTCCGGGCAATCTAATGGTCGCGGTGTCGGACAAGAGATCAACGGATTTGTATATTTCTACGGAATCGAGCATTCCCAATTTATACTTATCCCCTATCGAGATATCCCAATCCATGCTAAACATTATTCTCCTCCTCGTTAAGTTTTATAAACAAATCATAACTTGCATCCGATTGTGCGGTGATCGTAAAGTTTTGAGTATTCTCTCCCTCCGTAAAAGGCATCTCACACTTGGTAACCACCATTTTACTGATCCCGAATATTTCCAGGAACCGGCATTGTACGTCCAATCCGACTTTCGACTCGCAATAATTACGCAACCGTTGCACATCTTTTTTCGGATATGCTTTCGATTCCGGATCCATCAACAAGCCTTTTATCACAATATCATAATCTTTTTGAGACCAATTTTCTTTGATGGTGCCTTTCAAATCGCCTTTGGAAACACTTCTGGTAACAATGTTGTTTTGACCGGTCACCGAAATCTCAGGTTCTGTGGGAAGCAGCCAGTAAACAGACTCATCCGTACGTTTCATCAACAAGGGAAATACCATGGGGAATCCGTTAAAATTGGTTCTGACAGCATCCTCCAATTTTTCTTCAACGATTGCAGCCATGTCTTTCACCGCATTCTGAACATCTGCACCGCTTAATAATCTATTGATTGATATTTCGTTAATTGCCATATTATCCTATTATTGCATTTGTATTTGAGCCATTTTCAAAGCATTGATCAAAGCATCGGTCACTTCATCCTGAATTTGGGAAGCACTTTCTCTTAAATTCGATCCGGATATGTGAATATTCTCCACCAATTTTTGAAGATTAATAGTGATCCCGGAATTTTTTCCCGAAGAAACCGCTGCTTCCTTGTTTTTATCCACTAAAGAAGACGATTTCGAATTGGAAGCCGGCACCAATGCATCCACTTTACCGGCAGCCGCCGAAACATCTTTCGAAATCACCTTATTAACCACCTCATCCGTTTTCTTTTCGGGAGAAAATATATTTTTGAAATTACTCCAAGATTCTTTGATGCCTTCCCATGCCGTTCCCGCTTTCTCCGGCATTCCGGATATTCCGGTCCAAGCTCCTTCTCCCATGCCTTTAATCATCTCCCAAGCACCCGATCCTGCCGACTCGAATCCGTCAACACGCTTTTCCCACGATTTACCGCGCCCGACAAGATCTTTCACGGCACTTACAGCCGATTTCCCTTCTTTGATGATATTTCCGCCCGGTTTAAATACTTCTTTTATTTTTTCCCAAGCCGTACCGACAGATTTCAGGTCTTCACCAATGATATTCACGCCTTCTTCCCCTATTTGGGATCCTGTTTCTTTGATGACGCCCCAAACATTTTGTCCGATTTGCGTTATTTTGTCAAGCTCCCCTTTCCATCCGGGTTTATCTTCACCTTCCCATTTAAACGCACCGGCAAGTTTACCGTAAGTTTCTTTCAACCATCCGGTGTCTTGATCGAACGCTTCCGACATTTTTTCCCAAGCCTCCAACGCATCTTTTTTCACAGCATCCCAAGTTGTCTCCCCAAACTCTGTGATCTCTTTCCATACCTCAGACCATTTTTTCACTCTCGAAATAATATCCTGTACGGAAGCAACCGCCGCTTTACCCTTTTTCCAAAAACCTTCTTCACCCGGTTTAAATACACTTTTAATACTCCCCCAAGCATCGGAAACAGCATCAAAATCACTTTTTGCCATTTCCGTTACGGTATCATACTTTTCTTGAAAAGTTGTCTTTATATTATTCCAATAACCGGCTCCGGTCCGGACAAATCCGTCCAACATCTCCTTCCAAGCCTCTGTATGCTCCACCAATTCGCCAAAAGATTTGATTACCTGATTTTGAATCGTTGTTTGAAAACCCGACAAATCCTCGACCAATATTTTCGTGCTTTTATTCACCGCATCCATCACGGCATTTATTTTTTCCAGACTTTTGGAAAACCCTTCGATTTTCAGTCCGGCATCTTTTGCCGCTGCTCCGGTTTTTTCTGTATTCTGCGCCAACTCTTCCATTGACTTTTCTATATCGTCAGCCATCTTCGTATTTTTTCACCTCCTGCTTTCTAATCCATTCCAATTCTTTATATCGAGCCGACCACTCTTCGTCACTCAGGCTGTCGGGATCGGTAATATGCATGTAATATCGAAGCCGGGCATTGGCCATTCTCAGCCATTGCCCTTCTTCGACTCCGGCAGCCTCTACAACTTTACAAGTTCAGCTTCCTTGATTTGAATCAACTCCGCCAATTGAGAAGACACACTCAAAAACAACGTATCGTTGGTTTTTATTTCCTCGTCTCCGCCCAACCAACAGTCATTCAAGATAACTTCGTTGAATTTTATCGGATTGTTTTTTCCGGCAACGGATGCATAACCGATGATTTTCCGGCTCGGCTGCTTTAAATAAGCTTCTTTACCGTCGACACTGATCAGGTATACATCACCATACATCGCCTTCCATTCCGCTATTTGTTCTTTTCCTGCTTTTTCCATAAAGTTTTTTAAGATTATCAGATTTAACGTACATGAAAATTAATCCGCATCGCAGAAAACGGCAGCTCAACGATCATCGCCGTATCACCTGATTTAATGGACTTTGTTGTTGTCGAAAAATAAATTCCTTCGATACGATCGGTGATCATTTTCTGCCCGGCCGAGGGGTTCCCGTAATTCACTTCCGCATTCAACTTAAGATTCAATAAAGATCCCCTACCGGCATCCAAAAGTTTTTCCAATTCACTTTGAGTCACTTTAAATGAACCTGAAATGGTTACATTTCCGGTTTGCATGGCCAAAGGATACCGGCCTTTCCCGTACAAAGGAGTTCTTGTCACTGTCTCGGTATATGTAACCGATTGGATTCCGATAATATCTTTTCCGCCTAAGATAAGGGTTACATCGGAAAATTCATATTCTCTACTGTCAAACATTTTAGTTGAATTTTTAAATTAATACTGATTTCAATAATTTATTAAGCGGTTACTGTGGTAAAACCCAGGTGCACCTCGATATAACGGGCGTATCCGAACGGACGAACTTTCACATTGACATCGATTCTGGAAGTACTCACCACATTCTGCGTAGAGTCGATTTCGCATATCACCCCTTTATCATTCGGATCGGTCGGATCGGCAGACAACTCGCCGTTTGCCGTCATCTGACGGGCAACCGCCGATTCCACTTTTCCCTGCCAACTGCGTACCATAGCCGCTTGGAGCGTTCCATCTTCATTCACGGGAATTTCGTCCATCAATTCATCGATCAATGTGTTATAAACGATTCGGTATGCTTTGTCGATTGTACGGCGACGAGCCAGGAAACAATAATCATCATCCGAGTCGGTTGCCAATACATCATCCGAAAAGAAATACCCCGAACGACCGGTAAACGTCCTGAATGTAATGTATCCTTTATCGTGAATGGATTCCGGATCAGCCGATTCCACGGCAACATCGCCGATATATGCTTTTACGGTCGCCACCGCGCCGTCTTTCACCCGACCGATATTCCGTTGAACGGGAATTTTGGCGATTCGTCCGGCAAGCAATCCGAGAGCCGAAGACTTTTTCGATCCGGTTTCCTTGTCTATTTCGACTTCGGAATCACCGATAAATACCCCTACCCGATTGTGAGTATATTCGGCCAAATTAGGTAAATCACCGGCGATTCCGTTAAAATTGCATCCTTCGAGAATCGTAAAAATCGGAGCATATTTACTTTTCGTCACCTTCTCTCCCAGATTCTGAGCTTTTTCCATCGCGTTCTTCATATCCGGGTCCGTACCTGAAACTATTAATCCGCGAATTTCTCCGTTAGCATAATTCAATAATTTCTTTACAGAATTTTCCTCATTCCAATCCAACATTTCAGAAATAGTCGTATCTTGGGGAAATACCATCAAAAAAACTTTGGTTCCTTCTTCCGCTTCCGTGTAAAATTCTTTAACGAGCTTTACGACATTTGCGTTCTTGTCCTTCTCTTTTCCTGTTATTCCCAAAGTCAACAAATCACTCAGTTTTCTCAAAGAATAAACTTCATTCAAGGCAAACTTACAGTCCTCTCCCGCTTCATCGACGGAAACTCCCGTACAAATCAATCCCAACAAACCGTCGGCCGAAGGATTTACAATCCCCAAATTGCCGTTTTTGTACTCAATTTTAATTCCTGGTAACATATTACTTTTTTATAGTTAAAAAAAATGATTAATTATTTAATTTCAAATCATCAATACATGATCATCCATCTTTATTTCAATTTCGAACGTATCAACATAAACCCCACCGAAATTCCCGCCGCCGCCAATGCAAATCTTCCCATCCAAACCTGGAAATTTTGCCACCCCGTCAACACGTTCACTTCTTTAATTACCTCCACCTTCACCGGAACCTCCACATATCGTTCCTTCTCCGTTTGAGGCAGATAAACCGTATCTCTTTTCACGATGGTTTTGTATACCAATCGATTATCTTCCATTTGCCAGTTTCCGGTGATGCCTTGGGTTCTGGTTTCGCTTAATTGCCTTATATACACATTATTGAGGCTGTCGCAAGCCAAAAAGGCATCGAACAACGCACTGTCGGGCGAGAGAACGACCGGCACCAAGCGTTCTGTGATTCGTTCGGATTCTTTTACCGGCACTTCGATCATCTTTTGCGTTTTGCAACTGATCAAACTAATAAGCAATATGATTATCGGACAATAATGTTTCATAATGTTGTATTTTTAATTCCAATGTTTCATTTAACGTTGCCATTTTCTTCAACAAATCGATTTCATCTTTCAACGAATTGATCAAGTCTTTCAAATTATTGTTCTCCGTTTCCAGATGATCCACTTTAATCAATAATTTCTCGATTTGCTTTTCCAGTTTATCCACGATTTTCTGCCACGTTTCGGTTGCGGCGTCGATGTTATCGATGTTGTTTCGCCGGCGACTGAATATAAACGTTACAAATCCTGTGGCCAAAGACGTTCCGAACGTCAATAAAACAGCATTGATCAGTTCCATACTTTATATTCTGTTTTTGTTTCTTTTTTCACCGACCTGAGTATTTGTTTCCGGTTGTTTCCGATCCGCTTCAGCGAAACATGCACCCAATCGGGATTTTTATCATTGCCGAACTCCCAAATCAATTGATCAAAGACCAAATTATTTTTGATGTAATTAAAAATATCGGCATTACTCACCCCTCCCAAAATATCGCCGTCGATATCAATGGCTTCTCCTTTACAATGCTGACTGGTTAAACTACCTCCGACCAAAGCATTGACACTGCGGCTTCTGAAAAAACTCGTCACGGCAATCGGTTTCCCGAAATGCGCCCGAAGCTTATCGAATACTTTCGATGCCACATACTTCATATTTTCGAGTTGCTCCGCATCCGGCGTATTATCCCGGGCATATCTGACCGCTGTATTACTTTTCACAGCCTCTGCATACGAAATAAACATGCTGATATTTTCCATTTTACGATCTTGTATTTTTTAGTTTCAACTAATTACACTGCAAAGTTCGGGGCGATCCGGTCGAAATAAAAAAAGAGTGTAAAAAGCTTACACTCTTTTTCGAAAATATCCGATTCCGGGGCCAATTTTGCAAAGAAATCTAACCAAGATTTTATTTTTTTACTTTTTACTCATAAATATAAAATCAAAAAGATGAAACAATTAATCAGAGACATTCAAAATCGGTTGAAAACAGAAATCCCGGCGCTTGCGTACGTGGAGATGAATTGCGGACAATTAAACAAAGCGGACAATCTGCCGGCTACCGTTGCTTTCCCGGCAGCATTGATCGACATCGTCAAAGCTGAATATTCCAATGAAGGAAAGCTTCGTCAAATCGGAACGATCGAAATCGGAATTTCCGTGATCGACCATTCCGATTTCGATGATCAAAACGCTCAAAACAATTTATTCGACAGGCTGACGGAAATCAACAGGGCATTGCACGGGTGGTCGGGATCCGATCATTACGGACTTTTAAATAAAACAAGTCTGGAACAAATTAAACGGGAAGACGATCTGCTCGAATACCGAATCATTTTTCGAGTTCAACTTGTTGACACAAGTGCCGAACGCCGAACAATCATGACTTCGGCAACAATGGGGATAATTCATTCGAACCTGTCAGGTGTCAAGAGTTAAGAATTAAGAGTTAAGAGTTAAGAGTTAAAAAAGCCTCAATAGTTGAGGCTTTTTTTAATTCTTAAAATGTTAAATGATCATTTACTTTTTTCCAAATCTTTCAATGCTTTTTTTGTATTGATTTTCAAATAATTCAAGTACGTTCGGTAACACATCGGATAAACCGGAAAAATGTATTTTCTCCAAACGGCCCGATATGAACGGTCTTGTCTGCCCGGTTCATAATACTGCAAGGTTATCTCACCAATATGTTGCGCCTTCAAAAGAGTATTTTTTTGTATAGACATCGATTGAATAGTTAAGAGTTAAAAGTTAAAAGTTAAAAGTGACTTTGTTGCAACGATTGAGTATTGATTCTTGGCAATATACAAAAAGTTCTAAAAATAACCGTTTTTGCTTATTTATTTATTTATAAACGATTGTAAAAAATGACATTCCAAATCAATAAAAAATCGTCATTTATAATTACTTGAAATTTAATATATTACTTGTTACAACAAAGTTGTTAAAAGTTAAAAAATTAATGTCAGAAGTTAAGAGTTAAGCGTTAAGTATTAAAAATCAACTCTTAACTCTTAACTTTTAACTCTTAACTTTTTATGGATAAACATTGATTCAGCCTCCATGCTTCCTCCCGCGCTTCTTCTTTTGTGACAAAGACAGCAACTTTCACCGCAGAGGTTCTTTTTTCGTTGTTCCAACGATATACGGCCCATAAACGACCGCGAGGACAATAATGATAGGGTTTGATCATGGCATTCACTCTCCTTTGCGTTCCACATAAAAACATTCATCTTGATCGACAAACACCCCGACTTTGTCAAACCATGCGGCTACATCGGGATTGTTCCTTTCGGCCAACAACATATCTTTGGCAGGTTCTTCGAAAACACGCACATAACCCGGTAAAAACTCCTTCAACAGATTGGTTACCGCAGGCCATGTAAAGCCTTTCAATGTTTTCAATTTAGGAGTTCCCGTACGAAACCCGAAAATACCGTACACCGAATTGACACTTTTTTTGTTTTTGAAAAGTTTCGCTTTGTTTTCTGTAGCATACACCTGCATGACGTAAAAAGACTTATCTTTCATTTCGGTGTATTTCACGATATTGTCGGCATATTTTTCCCGAATTTCGGCAATCTGCATCTCCATGTCCGCCCGCATTTTAGTAATCCGGGCATCAGCCGTCGCATACTCGGAGAACGCCAGTTCCATTTGCTCGCTCGTAACACCCGTCAGTACTTGTTTCTTCATTCTTACACTCATGACTTCAAATTTTATGAATTAAATAATTATTATTTTTCTGTACTAATATCAAGAATTATTGTAAAAAAAATCTCAATACATTCGACGCCGGGAAAGCTGATATTGTCGTACGATTTCTTCTTTACCCAAACAATCGTATTTCACTTTATCCACCAACAACAAAGTTTTATGGTCGACTCTCAGGGAAATATGTTCACGCCCCGCTTCCGTTTCCTTGGCTTCCTGAAGCAATTTCAATGCATTCCGGCGGACACGATCTTTTTCGACCACAAAGGTCAAATCATTATGAATTACAGTCATATTTGTATTATTTACGTTCTTTTTCCCTTAATCCTGTTACAATCATCAAAACGGATGCGACAAAAAACCATCCGAATCCCAAAAGACAAATCCGTAAAGAATTATAATCGTTCACCAGCATCAACCCCAAGAAACTCACAGCCCAATTAATCTGTATCAGCTTTGTTTTCATATTTTAGCACTATTATTAAATGATGATAAATAAAGAGCGGTCCGGAACAAATTACATGCGCGCATCCAAAAAAATTATATACCTTTGTTCCAATTGACAATGCAAAGTAATACAGAATATTCTGAATATGCAAGAAAAAAAACAAAAAAATACAGATATTTCTGCAAGAATTTCGCAAATAGTAGAAAATGAAGGAATTAGCCCGAATGCCTTCGCGCAAAAACTCGGATACGAACGCGCACAAACTATTTATGATATTTTAAACGGCAAATCAGCCCCCAGTTTTGATTTCTTCAACCGGTTCGAAAATTCAGAATTTTCTGAAAGATATCATCTAACATGGATAGTTTCGGGCAAAGGAGAAATGTCATCGGCAAACAATCCGAAAAAAACACATCTATATCCTATGAAAACAGACAGAAAAGAAGAAATGCAATCCATACCGCTGTACAATCTGGAAGCTGTGGCGGGTCTGGTTCCGTTGTTCGAGACGAAAAATTCATTGAAACCGATGGATTACATCAACATACCTGATGCACCCAAATGCGACGGAGCCGTTTATGTGGTGGGAGACAGCATGTACCCGTTATTGAAAAGCGGAGATATCATCTTATATAAAGAAATTCATGATATCGTCAACAATATTTTCTGGGGGGAAATGTACTTGTTATCGATCGATTTGGAAGGAGACGAATACATCACGGTGAAGTATATTCAAAAATCGGAAGAAAAGAATTGTGTCAAGCTGGTCAGTCAAAATCAACATCACGCATCGAAAGACATTCCGATAAGCGGCATTAAAGCATTGGCGTTGATCAAAGCCAGCATACGGTTCAATACGTTGAAATAAATACCGGGTAAAAAGCAAATAATACCGGTTTTATTTTAATTTTGCGACCCGTAACTTGAAGTAATCACATGGTAGAACAAACCGAATTTTATCTTCCGGAATTCAAACAAGGGTTTCATTTGGTTACCTCCCTGATTTTATCGAATATCGGTAAATTGCCGGAGAAAGGAATCTTGCATTTGTTCATCAAACATACTTCGGCCGGATTGACCATCAATGAAAATGCGGATCCTGCGGTAAGAGATGATTTCCGGACTTTTTTCGACCGCCGGATTCCCGAAGATTTTCCGGGTTTTAAACATACTTTGGAAGGAAAAGACGATATGCCGGCTCATATCAAAGCGTCCCTCATCGGACAATCCGTTACGATTCCCTTCACCAACGGACAATTGAACATGGGAATCTGGCAGGGGATATATCTTTGCGAATTTCGACATTCGGGGGGAAGAAGAAAAATTGCGGCAACGGTAATCAGTTAAAAATAAAACAGTGGAAAGTGATGGTTTTGAATAAAATCACTTTCCACTGTCAATGTTAACGGTTAATGAACCAAAATGTTTTTGGGTTGAGAAGGTTCTTCTTTTACTTTTCGGGGTACTTCGACAGAAAGAATTCCCTTATCATACGATGCCGAAATAGAATCTTTATCGGCATCTTCGGGTAACAACAATACGTGTTTGAAAGTCGTGCACATAAATTCTTTGCGCAAATATTTTTCTTCTTTCTTTTGCTCCGATTCAACTTTCTTTTCGACAAAAATCGTCAAATGATTTTCTTTATCGATATCCAGCTTGAAATCTTCTTTTGAAAAACCGGGAGCGGCCAATTCCACCCGAAATCCGTTTTCAACTTCAAGAATATTCAATGCCGGTCTGCCGAAAGATTGCCGTTGATCCGGCAAATGTTCAAACGTTTCATCACGAAAAAAATCATTGAATAAAGCATCCGATGCCCATGGTCGGTATTTTCTGATAAATGTCATAACTTAACTCTCCTTTTATTTAAATTAGTGATTAATTTAATTAATTTTTATTAATTCTAAAAGATCGACAGCTGTAAAATAATCCGGATATCACAAAACAATCAAGTTTCATGCCGGATAAAACCAATTGATATTAAAAGACATTTTGTCTGTATGAAAATATAATATACTAAATAATAGATTTTTAAATGATGCCATTTTGTCATTAACCTGTTTTAAGAAATAAAATGAGGAAACACGAGCTATTTTATTTTCCGGAAAAATATCGGAATAATGTGTATCTTTGCGTCGTTTTTATTCACAAACACGGTAAAATTCCAAATTCACAAATTTAAATGTCTGTCATCATTAAAGAGATTTCGACGCTTTCGGAAATCAAGCAATTTGTTAAATTTGCACACAAGCACTACAAAAACAATCCTTATTATGTTCCGACATTGGTATTGGAAGAAAAAGAGACCTTGAATCCGAAAAAAAACCCGGTATTCGAATTTTGTGATCATGTTTATTATATGGCTTACAAAGACGGAAAAGCCGTCGGCCGAATTGCGGGAATGATCAACAGGCGGGCCAATGAAACATGGAATCAGAATCATGCCCGTTTCGGTTGGATCGAATTTACGGATGATTTCGAAGTCTCGTCCGCTTTGTTAAAAGCCGTTGAAGAATGGGCGATCTCAAAAGGCGTTTCAGCCATTCACGGCCCGATGGGATTTACCGATCTCGATCACGAAGGCCTGTTGATCGAAGGGTTCGATCAATTGGGAACCATGGCCACCATTTATAATTATGATTATTATCCGACACATTTAGAAAAATTTGGATATAAAAAAGATTGTGACTGGATCGAGTTCAAAATAAAAACACCGGACGCAATTCCCGAACGATTCAAACGGGTGAGTGAAATCGTACAAAAAAAATACGGACTGAAGGTACTTAAATTCAAAAAAGTAAAAGATATATTACCTTACGGACAACGAATATTCGAATTGCTGAACACTTCATTTGCCCATTTGTATGGTTACACTCCGCTCACTCAAAAGCAAATAGATTATTACACTAAGATATATATCACCATGTTACAACTCAAGTTCGTAACATTGATCACCGATCCCGACGACAACCTGATTTGTTTCGGAATCTCGATTCCGTCATTATCAAAGGCTTTGCAAAAAAGCGGCGGAAAGTTGTTTCCTTTCGGATTCATTCATTTATTGAGGGCGTTGAAGGGAAAAGGCAGGCACGACACGATCGACCTTTATTTGGTGGCCGTTCGTCCCGATTATCAGGGGAAAGGCGTGAATGCCCTGTTGTTCAACGACCTCATACCGGTTTTCCAAAGCAACGGATACCGGTATGCCGAAAGCAATGTCGAATTGGAAACAAACCATAAAGTCCAATCCCAATGGGAGCTTTTCGAATACGTGCAACACAAACGCAGACGAGCATATATTAAGGAGTTAAGAGTTAAGAGTTAAGAATTAAGAGTTGCAAAATTCAATGTCATTTTTAATCATATAACTTTTAATTTTCAATTTTTAACTCTTAATTCTTAACTCTTAACTTTTTTGCATTATGGATGAAGTAAAATACATTGACGAAAATATCATTACTCTGGCATGGAACGAGCATATCCGCAGAAGACCGGGCATGTACATCGGGAAATTGGGGGATGGTATGTACGCCGATGACGGAATTTACGTGCTTTTGAAAGAAGTGTTGGATAACTCCATCGACGAATACATGATGGGATACGGAAAAACCATCGAAGTCACCATCGAAGACGGAAAGGTAAAAGTGCGGGATTACGGACGCGGCATTCCGTTGAATAAAGTAGAAGATGTGTCTTCGAAAATGAATACGGGCGCAAAATACGATTCCAAAGCATTTAAAAAATCGGTGGGATTGAACGGCGTCGGGATCAAAGCCGTAAATGCCTTGTCCTCCTATTTCAAAATACAGAGTTTCAGGAATAAAGAAACAAAAGAAGTTATTTACTGTAAAGGCGATACGGTCAAATCTCCTCCGATTACGACGACAACTGCGCCCAACGGCACCGAAACCGAATTTATTCCCGACGAAACACTTTTCAGCCATTACAATTATAAAGATGAATATGTGTCCGGATTATTGAAAAATTATGCATTTCTTAATTCGGGATTAAATATTATTTACAACGGCCAAAAATTTCATTCGCAAAACGGATTGGTCGATTTGCTGAATGAATACATGACCTCCGAAAATTTATATCCGATCATTCATTTGAAAGGAGAAGATATTGAAGTGGTGATCACACACGGAAACCAATACGGAGAAGAATATTATTCGTTTGTCAACGGACAGCATACGACACAAGGCGGAACACATTTATCGGCATTCAGAGAAGCCGTCGGTAAAACCATCAAAGAGTTTTACAACAAAAACTACGACTATGCCGATATTCGCAGCGGAATAATCGCCGCCATCAGCATCAAAGTGGAGGAACCGGTTTTCGAATCTCAAACCAAAACCAAATTAGGTTCGAAAGACCTCGGCCCCGACGGACCGTCCATTGCCAAATTCGTCGGAGACTTTGTCAAAAAAGAATTGGATAATTATTTATATAAACATCCGGAAATCGCCGACAGCCTTCAAAAAAAGATATTGGAATCCGAAAAAGAACGAAAGGCCATCGCGGGAGTGGCTAAAATGGCTCGGGAACGCGCCAAAAAAGCCAATCTCCACAACAAAAAATTACGAGACTGCCGCATTCATTACAATGATCAGAAAGGCGCTGATTTGGACGACAGCTGTATTTTCATTACCGAGGGAGATTCGGCAAGCGGCTCGATCACCAAAAGCCGGGATGTGAATACACAGGCTGTTTTCAGTTTGCGGGGTAAACCGTTGAACACACTTGGTCTGACGAAAAAAATTGTTTACGAGAATGAAGAATTTAATTTGTTACAGGCGGCATTAAACATCGAAGAAGATCTGGACAATCTGCGATACAACAAAATCATCATCGCAACCGATGCCGATGTCGACGGAATGCACATTCGTTTGTTGTTGCTGACGTTCTTCCTTCAGTTTTTCCCGGATCTGGTCAAAAAAGGCCATGTATATATTTTACAAACGCCTTTGTTCCGTGTCAGAAACAAAAAAGAAACCATTTACTGTTATTCGGAAGAAGAACGGATCACCGCCATTCAAAGATTGGGGGTAAATCCCGAAATTACCCGATTCAAAGGACTGGGAGAAATATCACCCGAAGAATTTAAACATTTCATCGGCAAAGATATCCGCCTCGACCCCGTCAGCATGCGGAAAGACGATTTGGTGAAAGAACTGCTGGATTTTTACATGGGGAAAAACACCATGGAGCGTCAAAATTTCATCATCGACAATTTGGTGGTAGAAGAAGATGTGGCATAAGATAAAAGGCAAAAAGGATAGGCAGTGAAAAGAATAGCATTATTACCGGGAACATTCGATCCGTTTACGATCGGACATTTATCGTTAGTGAAAAGAGGTCTCACGTTCATGGACGAAATCATCATCGCCATCGGAATCAATGAATCGAAACGTTCTTACTTTTCGGTCGATCAACGGTTGGAGATGATCCGGACATTGTTTAAAAACGAACCGCGAATCAAAACCGTAAGTTATGACTGCCTTACCATCGACTTCGCCTCACAAAACGATGCCGAGTTCATTCTGAGAGGCATCAGAACGGTAAACGATTTCGAATACGAGAAAACAATCGCCGACACAAACCGCGTGCTCACGGGCATCGAAACGCTTGTTCTTTTCACCGAACCCGAATATACGCACATCAGTTCAACGGTAGTCAGAGAACTATTGCGTTACGGCAAAAACGTCTCTCAATTTGTACCGGAAGAACTCAATCTCAAACAATTCATGTGATTCGCATCAATAACAATCACCATTGCCCTTTCACTTTGCCCGGATGTTGGCGGGCAAAATCCTTCCAGCTTTTGTAGGCCGGTTCATCCTTCACTCTGTTTGATTGAAAGAAATGACAAACAGCGGCAGCCAATCCGTCTGTTGCATCCAGATGAGGCAGCATCAGATTATCGGAAATATGCAGCAACCGCTTCAGCATATCGGCGACCTGTTCTTTTGATCCGCGTCCGTTGCCGGTAATGGACATCTTAATCTTCAACGGAGCATATTCGAAAATCGGAATATCGCGATACAATGCCGCAGCCATGGCAACCCCTTGCGCCCGTCCGAGTTTAAGCATACTCTGTACATTTTTGCCGAAAAACGGAGATTCGATCGCCAATTCATCCGGATGATATTGATCAATCAATCCGATAACCCGTTCGAAAATACGCCGCAATTTTAAATAATGATCCTCGAATTTGTTCAATTCCAAAATACCCATAGCTTCCAAATCCATGACATTATTCTTTACGCGAATAATGCCGTAGCCCATCACCATAGTTCCGGGATCTATTCCCAATATCACTCGTTCCGACTCCATCGATTCTCTTTCATACGAAATACATATTTTCCGCAAAAATAGGCCGTTTTTTTAACCCATCCAACAACCTGAGGATTTCCGCAGGGAGATGTTGTCTGTAAATTTACAATAGGGTACATTTGTATTCGTTTTGTAAGAACCCACAAAGAATATGATAAAATAAATGCTATAAAAAACGGCATGCCGGCCCTGCATAGCGTCGTAATTCCAACGTCTGCCTGAAACAGTTGTAACTTGCGTTTGGGTAGTTGTAGCGGTGAAAGAAGCCGCGAAAACAGCAATAACTCACAAAAGCGTTTTACCTGAAAATTGTCTGCCCGTATTGTGCGGGGCTTTTTTGCTTGTCTGTTTCATTTTTGTAATTGTTATCTGTTATTTTATTAAATGTTTGTAAAATATCGGTTTAGTTTTGATTTGTAATTTTCTTGAGAAAACATTTTGTCGGTTCGAATAAAGGTCGTATCTTTGCAGTAACATACTCACCCCGCTTCCCATTAGAACAGCGCGCTCAGGGTGAGTGTTTTTTTTACCACTGTGACCAAAATCGCTTATAACAAATCTTTTCTTTCATATCCGGCTCAGATTAAACTGCTTAAATCGCGAGGAATGAAATTTCTCGACGAAAATAAAGCCTTGCATTTACTCGAAAATATCAGTTATTACCGTTTTAGCGGTTATTGGTATCCGCTGCTGGCAGATAAGCAAAATCATATTTTCAAACCGAATGCCGATTTTGAAACAGCGTTTAGCCTCTATAAATTCGACCGCGAATTTCGTAAGCTGATTATCTCCGAGCTCGAAAAAATAGAGGTGGCTGTGCGTTCAAAAATGGCATATATCCTTTCCATTGCACATAATGCTTTTTGGATAGAAGACATCTCATTATTTTCTAATCTGCAAGTCCACCAATCCACACTTGACAAAATACAGGAAGAATTTGACCGAAGTGATGAAGAATTTATTATTGCTTTTAAATCAAAATATTCTAATCACTTTCCTCCTTCATTTATTCTCCTGGAAATTACTTCGTTCGGAGCATTGTCACGTCTGTATGGAAATCTGAAAGCAGGAAAAGTAAAAAAGGATATAGCCCGTTCTTTCGGTTTACCTGATGTGGCATTCGCTTCTTGGCTGCATAGCATTGTGTACATCCGTAATGTGTGCGCTCACCATTCTCGAATATGGAACAGACCTTTAAGCATTCAGCCGTTATTTCCTCGAAACGCCACATACGGCTGGCTTACAAACAGGCAAGTCGGAATTAATCGCGTATATTACGTTCTTTCCATGATTATTTACCTGCTCAATATTGTAAATCCCAAACACAGCTTCAAACAAAAACTAAACAATTTGTTTGAAAAATATCCAAATGTAGATAAACGTGCTATGGGATTTCCTGCAAATTGGCAAAACGAACCTCTCTGGAAATAAAAATTACAACTCAAAATATCGAAGAACGTTTACCGGCTGTCCAGATTTTAAAAATTTCCTTATAACGATTCTTTAAATTGCTTGTTGATATTCCTGAAATCTCCCAAAGCCTTCCATCCGATTTTTAAAATTCGTTTCATATTGATAGAATTTACACCGCCTTGACGAGGTTTGAACGTGATGGGAATCCACCGGCACGCTTCTTTCCGCTTGACAGCAATAGCACAAAGGGCCACATTGGACAGGAAAAAATCCTCAGGAATAAGCTGTAAAATGGGTATCAAACGTTCGGTTTTCATCAACCGGAAAGGCCCAAATGCTTTTTTTCTCAATGACAAGCACTTTATACCCCTGCTCGGCAAGTACCCGCGCACAAACGGAACCGCTTAATCCGGATCCGGCAATCAGAATATCATAGCTGTTTTTCAAAATATACGCATTTAAAGAGTCTATACAGATTTAAAAACGCAATGATAGTCAATTATTTTGATTTTACAAACATTAAAAGATAAGTAAGTGACCGGATTCAGATGATTTGGCGATGTAAATATCGAATTGTTTTTAAACTGCCAAAAATTTCAAAATATAAGCTGTTTTTTTGAAGTATACTCATCTATTGTTTAAAAATTTTGAAATATCCTCTATCAGCAATTTTGTTCGAACAGCTACACCTTTGTTATTCAAATGATAGGGCGTATTAAAGAACAAAGAATCAGGCATCATATACTTTTGAGGCGTTCCTAAAATGGTAAATCCGTTTTTTCTGTATTCATTTTCAACTCTTTTGATCGATTCCTCAAGATTAATATACGAACTATCCTGCAATGCGGGATATGAAATCAATAAAATGCCTTCTTTTGCATATATGTTTCGTTCAAAATCTCTTATTCCCTGAATTACTTCAGATTTAAAGCTGTCTGTTATTTTCTCATACGGTAAAAAATGCATTCTGTTCTCTCTGTATGCCGGATATACATCCCCATATTGATTAAACGAATGAACGCTATATACATCACTTTTTTCGACATGGGTATATTCCGCCGGAATACATTTCGATGAAGCCAATTTACATAGATAAGGAAAATTTAACAATAATTGATCTATGCTTAATAATTTAATTTTATTTATATTTACATCAAATATTGTACGAGTTAATTCTTCGGAAGCATTATTATAATCAGTGAAAAAATAATGATATTCAGGTATTAAAACAACAATATCTCCCTTTTTTATATATTGTCCGGTGTTCTCCATCATGTATTTTAACCCTATAGCTGCATCAACAGCTGTGTTAATAGGGTTCAAATGCAATGAGTCTTTAATTGTTTGACTATTTAATCCAAAACTAAGATTTGAACCTCCGACAAACAAGATTCTGGGGGAGTCTACATAAATCAACAAAGAATCCTTTCTTTCGTCAATAAAGAGCAAAGATTCTGAGACCTTTGGTGTCGGCGGCAACAAGATCAGGATGAATATCATAACTAATCCAATAAAAGCAAACACTATGAATTTTAACAAAAACTTCTTCATATATCAAAATTGAAAATAAATAAAAGTTTGAATCCCTCCTATTTGTGCAAAATAAAAAATAATGCCTATAAGAATATAATAAAAAGACCATCTTACCCCTTTATTCCATTCTTTACCAAACTTAAACAGAGCACATTGTTCTTGTCTCCCAAACCATTCAATAATCAACATGGCACAACAAATCCAAAAAACAGGATAACTCGCAATGCGATAAAAGGCTTTCAACGTGTCGAATTGAAGCATTCCATTCAAATATTCTGTAGCTTCAGAAATCGTATTTGCACGAAAAAAAATCCAACCGATCATTACTAAAAAGAAAGTGAGAAATATTTGGCCGGTTTCTTTTATACCGGGAAATAATTTGCCTTCCGCCACAGCGTTTGTATATTTTCTGTTTCTTCCGGTTACGATTAAAGGAACAAAGAGCAGAGCATGATAAAGTCCCCAAACAATGAATGTCCAATTGGCTCCATGCCAAAATCCGCTCACCAAATAAATGATAAATGTGTTGCGTACAATTTTCCTTTTACTCGCTCTGCTCCCTCCCAGGGGAATATATAGATAATCGCGAAACCAAGTAGTGAGCGACATGTGCCACCGGCGCCAAAATTCTGCAATATCACGTGAAAAATACGGATAGTTAAAGTTTCGTAAAAATTTAAATCCCAATAATTTTCCGATGCCGATCGCCATATCGGAATAACCGGAAAAGTCTCCGTATATTTGAAATGTGAAAAATAAAGCTCCGATTAATAGCGAACTTCCGGGTAAAATATTATAATTTGCAAAAACATAATTTACAATTTCAGCACAACTATCTGCAATGACTATTTTCTTAAATAATCCCCACAATATTTGGCGCATACCGTCCACGGTTTGAGAATAGTCGAATTTTCGTTTTACATAAATTTGGGGAAGAAGATTCGTCGCTCTTTCAATCGGACCGGCCATAGCTAAGGGAAATATGCTGACAAAAAGAGCAAAAGAAATAATATCTTTCGTTGAACTAAAATGTCGACGGTAAACATCGATCGTATAACTTAAGGTATGGAATGTATAAAAACTGATGCCTACGGGAAGGATAAGATTTAGTGTATGTGCTTGTAGTTTAACTCCAAAAAGGGAAAAAGCATCTACAAAAGTATGCACAAAAAAGTTATAATACTTAAAAACACCTAATACTCCAAAACAAATAAAGCAACAAATCACAAGAATGGTTTTCCTCCATTTCTGCACTTCTGTTTTCATCAATAGCAATCCGGCGATGTAATTGACTGCCGTGCAAAGCAAAATCAATGACAAATATCGCCAATCCCACCATACATAAAAGAAATAGCTTGCGACAAGCAGAAAAATATTCTGCATTTTCAGGTTTTTGGATAATGCCCAATAAATAAAGAAAACAACGGGCATAAAAACAGCAAAATCGATAGAGTTAAATGTCATATGTTATTTAAATCGATAAGAAAAAATTGAGTAATAAAGAAGGAAATTATACATTCTTATTATTTTAAATTTGGTACTGTATTAAAAAGTATGCAGCCATAAAAAATTGGCAATCAGATAAAAAGTATTATTTTTATGTGTGAAAATAAAAATAGCTCTCCATTGTCCCGATTGCCAAAGCACAAAGATAAAAAAAATGGCAAAAAATACAATAAAAAGTAAAATTATATATGTAAAATTTGTTGTCGTCAATTTATCAGCGATCATGCATTAAGTTACAAAGGTTGCCATTCCGGCCTTACACAGAAGATTTTAAAGATGCTTGTTCATGGGGTTGGAATAGTGGTATTGCTGATATAGAATAAGTTATTATAAATAAGGCATTGTCCGTTTGGGTTAACTCTAACCATATAATCACCCCAAAACAACAACATTACGACAGTTTAGAAATTGATGAATTTTGGACTTATGTAGGCAAGAAGAATAATAAAATTCGACTCATTTAGGCTCGTCATCGTGCTACAGGGGAGATTGTTACTTATGTTTGGGGAAGCGTAGCTTCAAGACTGCCAAGAAATTACGAAATAAATTGAAATCAACAGGCATCGGTTATGAAGTCGTTTACACAGACAATCGGGATAGTTTTATTGCTGTTTTTCAAGAAGATAATCATATTGTTGATAAAGAACATACGAAAGGAATTGAAGGAAATAATTGTCGTTTAAGGCATCGCATCAGATGTGCATTTAGAAAAACTTGTTGTTTTCTAAGAAACTTTTTTAACCATTTTAAAGCATTTGATCCGGCTTTTTTCTATATCAATTATGGATTATAGCTATAGCGTACTTTTGAAAACACCACCTTAAATTCAAATATCGGATTATGAAAAAAAACATAATTATTTTTCAAATAGAACGAATGTCCCCATAATACACAAAACATAGCAAAACCTTTTAAAGCATCTAGATATTCAATTTTTTGATTCTTTTGTACTTTCGGAATTTCAAATTCGTCCGCAAGCATCAGAATATTAGTATTTTGCATTTTTTATCGAAAAGAATTATTAATTGTTTTATTTTCAGTTATTTACAATATTAAAAAAATTGAGTAAGAAAGAAGGAATTTGTCCGTTCTTCTTACTCAATTTTTTTAACAAATAATAGTAATTATAAAATATTGATGCAGTCTTATTTTACTAACAATCCGGCCTCCATATTTTTATATTTAACAGTATAATAACCCGGAACTATCGGCAAATACAGATCCAAGGTAGTTGTCTCTGCCGGAACAGCCGACTGTAATACCAACGAGCCCGTAATGTTGTAAACTCTTACACATTCATTTTGCCGGTCTGTTCCGGAAGGCTCAGGCAAAAGAATTTGTATAAAAGAATTTGAAAATACAGGATTGGGATACATTTGCAAGCATTTACCGCCGGCATTTTTATCCGGTAATTCGATGCGTTCTTGAACATAAGCTTGTGGTGCACTGCGGAATGCCACAATATCTGATGTTTCGAAAGCGCCAATGGATATTTGATTGTCGTACAACCGCAATGCCGGTTTACCCGAATAATCATCTATCGGATACCAAGTCCCGAAAAAAGTACTTGTAAAATTCTCTTTCCAAGTAGTATAAGGAGGCGGTGTCAGTGCATATTCATCATCCCAACCACGAAATTCATCGCCGAGAGCATCCATATACAAACCGGGATTGCCTGCACCTATACAGGGACTGCCTGTTTGCAACGTAAAAGATCCTGTCGGTGCAAGCAATACATTTCCGGGAGGAGAAATAAACATCGGATCGAATCCGGGTGCAGCAGCATTTAATCCGCCACTCAAACTTAAATCAACTCCTTGCAAAACACTGTAATTGTAAGTAGTCACACAATCATTATCATCTTTCACATTGTAAATACCGGAAGCAATGCTGTTGTTCCAAATGATGGAGTTGTTGACGATCGGGTTACAATTGTAATAGTTGTAAATGCCGGCTGCTTCTATTCCGCCATAGTTACCTGCAATGGTTGAGTTCGTGATTACAGGCGAAGACCGTTCGTTTTGCATTCCTGCACCATATCCGTTAACCGGAGAACCGATATTGCTGTGAATAAATACATTCGTATAATGAGGACTGCTGATATCCGAAATCCAATTACCGTTTTCATTTCTCAGCCCACCGGAATTAGATACACCGGCTCCTACCCCTGCTTGATTTTCCGCAAGAATAATATTCTTGAAATTCGGACTGCAATCACTCACAAATATTCCGCCGCCATTGCTTGCAAAATTCTTGTAAAAATACAGATTTTCACCTCTCAAGCCGGAAGATTTAACACAATAAAGTCCGCCGCCGATATTTGGTGCCGCATTGTTGCGAATCTCGATATTCTTCAGCTTTATATTTGCATTATCGGCATAAATACCGCCGCCTTTGTCACTGGCGACACTTGCACCGTTTACATTAATTACCGTGCCGGGATAAGAGTCATATATATTTCCTCCCCGAACGGTAAATCCGTCCAATACTGTTTCGTCGCCGATATTGGCTGCAATTACGACATGATAAGCGTTTTCTTTGTACGTATTATAATAATCATTTTCATCATCATCGTTATTGAAATCGCCGCTGAGAATCGTTCTGTCGTCAAACCAATTACGTTGATCCGTATCGGTTTCATTACCCGTAAAACCACCATATACTCTTACGCCGGCTTTCATGACAAAAGCATTGTTCCGGTCGTTAGAATTGCTGTTTATTCCGGTCGGTATATTCTCCGTCCAACCTTCAGCATTGTGAGTGGGCGTATAAATGCCTTCCGCCGCCCAAACTTCATCACAACGGTCGGATATGTTGATCATCGCCTGAATATCGTCAGAGGCATTATTCCACGACGAACCGTCTTTCGTCCCGTTTCCCGTCTGCGTCACGTAACGGATGACACCGGGACCGTCGCATGACGGCGGCGGCGGAACTACATAATATTCA
The DNA here is from genome assembly GCA_009787405.1 of Candidatus Azobacteroides sp. Classification (GTDB taxonomy): domain Bacteria; phylum Bacteroidota; class Bacteroidia; order Bacteroidales; family WRGA01; genus WRGA01. The sequence goes on along the minus strand of WRGA01000087.1, from coordinate 1,312 downwards.
CACGCGCCGATATCTATTCCCGCTCCGACAAAACGAGGCGTTTCCTTTCCGGGATAAAAAGCATCGGGGCCCAAGGTAATCGTATATTCATTTTCCCGACCGAGGAAATCGCTTCCACAAGCCGCTTCATAGAGTGCATCACTGCCCGCATCAATACAGGGGCTGTTTTCATACAATTTGGCAGTGGAAGGATCAATCATCAAATCAAATCCGGGCTGTGTGGCATCCAATCCGCCGACAGAGCTTAAATCGGTATCTTGCAAAAGACTGTTATTATAAGTGACACTCCCGGACCAAGTGCAAACATTATCGACATAAGGGTACCAATTCGAAGCCTGTAAAGCGTGGTTATCCCAAATAATCGAATTATTGATGACAGGGTAAGCGGAAACGCTGTTAATCATTCCCGCACATTGCCCGCCATAATTATAAACAATCGTGGCATTGGTGATGATGGGTGCGGATGTATTATTGTGCATGCCGGCTCCAAAACCTCCGTAAAAATCGGCTTGATTATCGACCACCATCATATTGAGATATTCCGGTCTGCATAATCCTGCTACATTGGATATTCCGCCGCCATACAATCCGGAATTTTGAGAAACCACGAGATTTTTAAATTTGGCATTGCAGTTGGTGACGTTTATACCTCCACCCGAACGACCCGAGTTTTTGTGTATATTTAAATTATATCCCCTTGCTTCGGAAGAGTTGACACAATATATTCCTCCTCCGTCGCCGCCGCCGTTCCCTTGTATATCCAGATTTTGAAGCGATACAGACGAATTAATGACATGAATTCCGCCGCCGTTTCTCAGACCCACCGCTTCTCCATTCACCGTAATGGCACGTGTATCTTGCTCGAGATCATCAAAATTGGTAAAGTAACCGCCTCCCTGAACGGTGAACCCGTTCAATTCGGTATCTGACCCGGCTCCGGCGGAGATTACCACATGGTACGCATTTTCGGCATGTGAGGCATCGTCTGCTCTTGTATCACCGTCATCACCGTTGAAATCGCCGCTGAGGATGGTTCTGTTTTTAATCCAATTTTGTTGTTCCAAATCGGTTTCATTACCTGCAAACCCTCCGAATACTTTTACGCCGGTTTTCATCACAAAAGCATTGTTTTGGTCTTTCGGATTACTGTTTACGCCCGTAGGCGAACTCTCCGTCCAGCCGTCAGCGCTGTAAGTGGGCAGATAAGTACCTGCGGCCACCCAAACTTCATCACAACGGTCGGATATGTTGATCATCGCCTGAATATCGTCAGAGGCATTATTCCACGACGAACCGTCTTTCGTTCCGTTCC
>WRGA01000086.1 GCA_009787405.1 Candidatus Azobacteroides sp. | reverse complement strand
GTTCGTGGGTTTAATCTAATTGCTTCATCATTATAGTAATAGGAATTGTTTTTGACAAAGTGAAAAATCATCTCGTGAATGTTGCGTAATTTGTCTGACGAACTATCCATTGCACCCTTGTGTTTATTCCAAACCACATCATTGCGTAAAATCCAACCTTGTTCGTCCACCATTCTAATTGCAATTCGCCAAGGAATACCTTGTAAAGATTTATTTTTATAAGTATCTCCGATATTCAGCCAAAAAGAGCCTGTGTTTTTTAACACGCGATATAATTCTTTTGTGATTTTTAGTAAATTATCAACAAATTGTTCAGGTTTGCTTTCCAATCCGATACCGCCATTTTCGTAACAACGCTGTCCCCAATAAGGTGGGCTTGTCATAATGCAATCAATGGTATTATCTGGAATGATTTTTAATATTTCCAACGAATCTTGTGCAATAAAAGCACAATTACACTCATTTGAAATAACTTGTTCTATTTCAAATTTTACCATTGAATTTTTATCGAAATAATCGTATGCTCTTGCTATACTATTCATGCTTAATTTAATTTTTACAAAGTTACTATTTTTTCCAACATAGTAATGTTTTTTCTTCTTCGCTGTCAAAACGCTGTGTTGTCTCTGCATTGCCTCTAACATCTTGCGGCTTGGCGTTCGGACGGGGTTTATTAAGGATGCAACGGGCGGTGAGCTTCCAAATTACCACTGAACTGTCCGCAAGCAGACACCCCGACTGACGCCAAGCCGCTCGTTATCAGCAGTGTATTTTTTATTTCTGTTTCATTTTGTGTATGCAAATAATTACTTCCATTAAATTCTGTTTGATATAACGTTATTTGTATTCCAATATTTTTTTTAACTAAAATACAAAAAGGCTCATCTGTAATGCCATAAAGTTTTTCGTATTCGTTCAGTTGATTTACATATTCAACTAAATTTTGATTTTTCAACGTACAATTTTCCGAAAGATTTTCCCAAGTCAATGGAAAATCGCTGTCATTTGGACTTGAGGTGTGCAAAAACACTGCATCACTTGAACTATCGTTGTCCAAAAGAAGGGCAAAAAGTTGAAATTCAATTTTTAAATGCTTTGTCTTTTCGATAAGCATTTCAAAATGACGAAAAAGTTTATCAAGGTGCGGTTTCCTTTTCTTGAAACTATGATTTCCAAATCCACTCCAATCAAAATGCCAATGCCAACGGTCAAACCACGCATTAGGGTCGTTCTGAAAATCTAAAAAACTCATTCGTTCAAAGTCATTTTGAAGAGCAAGATTTTTATAATATCTTCGTAATCCTCTTTTCTTTTTCATTTTTGTGTTTCTTTTTTCGCTGTCCCACTGCGCTGTCGCCCGCATTGCTGCTAACCCCTAAATATCCGCCGTTTTTATTCTTCCGGTGTCCGGTACCAACTTGCATACATGCCGTAATGATCGGCAATGCGACGGTTCATTTCTTCGGTTTGCGCAGGATCCGCTTTTTTTACGAATTTGGCGGGAACTCCGGCGTAAATGCTTCCCGGCTCCACCACGGTATGGCTCAAAACTACCGAACCTGCCGCTATAATCGCTCCTTCGCCCACTACCGCATGATCCAGAATAATCGAACCGATTCCGATCAAAGCCCCGTCCTTTATCGTTGCTCCGTGAATGGTGGCATGATGTCCGACCGAAACATTATCTCCGATTTCAATGACGGATTTTTCATACAGGGTATGCAAAACGCTGCCGTCCTGAATATTGACATTATTGCCGATACGAATGGAATTGACATCGCCTCTCAATACGGCATTGAACCAAATACTGCATCCGTCTCCGGTTTCAACGTCTCCGATAATGGTCGCATTATCGGCCAAATAGCAATTTTTTCCGAATTTCGGGGTAAATCCGCGAACTGATTTTATTAAAGCCATGATTATTAATGATTTGATAATTGATGATTTACAATTTGATGCGCGAATCGCCGGTGTTTTGTTACTGTTCCGCACCACGTTTTCTCTTTTCCGTAAATGCAAAAATATTATCTTTGCGGTTGACTTCAGATTTACAAAGATATAAACAACTTGTAAGTATGTCGCAAAAAACAATTTATATTTTAAACGCCAAGTCGCAAAGACGGAAAGACGCGAAGTTTAAATTTTTTGTGTCTTTGCATCTTCGCGTTTTAAACAGTAGATATTAAATTTTGCCGGGTACTTTAATAATAATGAATATGCAGGATTTTTTTAAAAACAGGAGAACTATTCGGAAGTATACCGATCGGGACATTTCCGATGAGTTGTTGAATGAATTGCTGGAAGCAAGTTTCCGCTCTTCAAATACAGGAAATATGCAACTTTACAGCGTGGTGGTCACCCGTGACGCCGAAATGAAGAAAAAAATGGCGCCGTTTCATTTTAACCAGCCGATGGTGACGCAGGCGCCTGTTGTACTGACTTTTTGCGCCGACTGCAACCGGTTTGTCAAATGGTGCAACCAACGAAATGCCGATCCGGGATTCGACAACTTTCAATCGTTTTTTACGGCAAGCATCGACGCCGTCATTGCCGCACAAACTTTTTGCACGGCAGCCGAAAGCGTCGGATTGGGAATTTGTTATCTCGGTACGGTCACTTACCTCACGCAACCGATCATCGATGTGTTGAAATTGCCGGAATATGTCGTGCCGGTGGTCACGCTCACGGTCGGTTATCCCGATCACCATCCCGATCAGCCCGAACGTCTGCCGTCGGAAGCGATCGTTCATCAAGAAACATATCACGATTACCGGCCCGAAGACATCGACCGGCTGTATCTTGAAAAAGAAAACCGGGAGGCCAACCGGAATTATGTCGAGGAAAACAACAAAGAAACCTTGGCCCAAGTATTCACCGACATCCGCTACACCCGCAAAAACAACGAAACCTTTTCCGAATCGTTTCTGGATGCAATCAAAAAACAAGGGTTTATGAAATGTCCGTGATACAAGCCGTTTCCGACATTTTGCCGGTGACTTGACACTCAAGGATTTTCCCTTTTATTTGTTCCCGGTTTAAAAACATAAGGTTAAGGTTTATATTCCGGAACTTACGGGAAAACGGCCGTAAAGGGTTCTTCCATACTTTTGACGTCGATAATTGTAGTCATTCATTTAAAAAGTAAAAAGTATGAAGAATCTTACCATTTTCAGGAATTTGTGCGCCTTGACGATTTTATGTTGTGTTTTCAGCCGGATGAATGCCGGAGAAGTAAAAATCATCGACGAAAACATTCAGTCATGGAAGGCGATTGCGTCTTACGGCGACGGTGAGCAGGTTATTTCCGTCGGAAACGGCGAAGGCGCCGTTGTGTTGAATCAGGTAATAGTGATCAAATCGAAATTGCCGGATAATATCGACAACGCCGGTGTTTGTTCTGCCGGCTATATTCAAATGACCACCAACCGGACGCCTTCCTCCTCGGTCAAATTGCCGACCATCCCGGGCGGCGTCAGCAAAATCGAATTAAGCATCGTCACTTCTTCCTCCGCGGCAAGAACCGTCGATGTCTTAATCGAAGAAAACGCTTCGTTCAAAACAACGTTGTCGGGATTAAACAAAACGGGAAGTACTTACACCGTATCTATCGGATCAACAGGCAGTACCACCCTTGTTATTTCCAATGTCACGGGCGGCCCGATTTACATTACCGACATCAGGGTCTATCAAAATCAAACACCGGTTAACCCGAATAGCGATGCCTCTTTAGCCTCGTTATCGTATGACATCGGAAACGGAGCCGTTTTCGTACCGGATTTTTCTCCGGACAAAATGTCTTATGATATTCAGCTTCCTTCGGGTACAACTGTATTTCCTGTTGTGTCGGCTGTTCCGGCGCAAAACGATGCCGTCGCGACGGTTTCTCCGGTCACGTCTTTACCGGGAACGGCAACTGTTTTGGTGAATGCGCCGGATCATACCATCTCCAAAACGTATCAAATCAATTTTTCGGTTGTGTCCGAACTTTTTCACGTTGCCGTTTTGCCGCTTTATGCGTCGGCTACAAGCGCCGATGACCCGCTTCAAAATCTTGTCGGATTCTCCGGCAGTAATTTGGGGACTCCTTCTTCCGACGGCGGAACGAAATTCGAAGGCAGTAAAGCATCGACGGACAACAAACCGTCGCTTATCCTTGCATACGATTCTCCCGCCGATAAAATTTCGTTCGATATCAAAGGCAACAATGCCGGATCTCCGTTGGGTTTCGAAGGAATTCAATTTGTGGTCGAGGAATCCGCCGACGGGGACAATTATTCTCAATTGATCGATTTATCGGACGAGATTTCCGCCGGCACAAAATACAAAACGTATTCGGATTATGGGTTGAAAAAGGAAAGCCGTTATGTCAGATGGAGGTATTTAAACGCAGCCAAAGGAAATATCTCGCTGAACAACGTGGTCGTAACAAAACAGGAGACCTCAATTACATTCCCGGATGCGGATCAAGATCAACCTCAAGTCTTTGTCAAAGAAGGCGTTATTTATGTAACGACAGCATCCGCCGGTGTCATCGAATTGTTTGATGTCACCGGACAAAAATTAAAAACCGTTTCCGTGGAAAAAGGAATTCATCCGATTGTTCCGGACGGCAATCGGCGATTCGTAATTTTGAAGGTCGGAACGCAAACTTTTAAAGTAGTGTTCTGACAAGTTCAAGGCTGATTTCATAAAAAACGAGGATATTCTTGTTTTTCGAATATCCTCGTTTCATGATGATCTGCGTTTATTGCTTAATCCTTGATTTTGGCTGTCAAAAATTCACGATTCAACCGTGCAATATTGCTGATGGATATGTTTTTCGGACATTCGGCTTCGCATGCGCCGGTATTGGTGCAATTTCCGAATCCTAATTCGTCCATTTTGGCCACCATGGCTTTTGCCCGATGTGCAGCCTCGATTCTGCCTTGCGGCAATAATGCCAATTGACTGACTTTCGCCGAAACAAACAACATAGCCGAAGCATTCTTGCAAGCGGCCACGCAAGCGCCGCATCCGATACAGGACGCAGAATCCATGGCTTCATCGGCATTGATCTTTGAAATCGGTATGGAGTTTGCATCGGGCACACCTCCGGTGTTGACCGAAACATATCCCCCGGCCTGTATGATTTTATCGAATGCCGTCCGATCCACCATCAAATCACGAATAACGGGAAATCCCGCCGATCTCCATGGTTCAACCGTAATGGTTGCTCCGTCTTTAAACTTGCGCATGTGCAACTGGCAGGTGGTCACGTCTTCATCAGGCCCGTGCGGATGTCCGTTCACATACAAACTGCACATTCCGCAAATTCCTTCACGGCAGTCATGATCGAAAACCACCGGTTCTTTGCCTTCATGGATCAATTGTTCGTTCAAAATATCCAACATTTCCAAAAAGGAACTCTCGATCGAAATATTTTTCAACGGATAGGTTTCAAAGTTCCCCTTGGTTTTCGGGTTCTTTTGTCGCCATATTTTTAATGTTATATTTATCGTTTTGTCCATAATTTTTAAATTTTGAGTACGATACGGGTTATGACTTATAGTTACGTTGTTGAACCTTAATATATTCGTAGTTCAAATCTTCTTTCAATAATTCCGGTTCTTTATCGTCACCGGTATACTTCCAGCAAGCCACATAAGAAAATTTTCTGTCGTCGCGGAGCGCTTCGCCGTCTTCCGTCTGATATTCTTCACGAAAGTGTCCGCCGCACGATTCTTCGCGATGCAAAGCATCATAGGCCATCAACTCCCCGATTTCGATAAAGTCGGCCAGACGCAATGCTTTTTCCATTTCGGTATTCAAATCGCTGCCCGATCCCGGAATCCGCACATTCGACCAAAACTCCCGTTTTACTTCTTTGATTTCTTTCAATGCGGTTTGAAGTCCTTCCTTGTTCCGGCCCATGCCGACAAATTCCCACATGATCAGTCCGAGTTGTTTATGGATGTTATCAACCGAACGTTTTCCTTTGATATTCATCAATTTATGAATCTTGTCGTTGATTGCTTTTTCGGCAGCTTCAAATTCGGGAAGCGACGTGCTGAATCTCGGCACTTGAATTTGATCGGCCAAATAATTCTGAATGGTGTACGGAAGCACAAAATATCCGTCGGCCAGCCCTTGCATCAACGCCGAAGCGCCGAGACGGTTTGCTCCGTGATCGGAGAAATTGGCTTCACCGGCGGCAAACAATCCGGGAATGGAAGTTTGTAATTCATAATCCACCCAAATTCCTCCCATCGTGTAGTGAATGGCCGGATAAATCATCATGGGCGTTTCGTACGGATTTTCATCCACAATCTTTTCATACATTTGAAACAAGTTTCCGTAACGGGCTTCCACCGTTTTTACGCCGAGACGCTTGATCGCATCCGAGAAATCGAGATACACGGCCAATCCTGTCGAACCGACGCCGTATCCGGCATCGCAACGTTCTTTTGCGGCACGGGAAGCCACATCGCGCGGCACTAAATTCCCGAATGCCGGATAACGACGTTCTAAATAATAATCCCGGTTTTCTTCTTTGATTTGAGTGGGTTTCAATTTTCCGGCACGGATCGCTTCCGCATCTTCTTTATTTTTGGGAACCCAAATACGGCCGTCGTTACGGAGCGATTCCGACATCAGAGTCAGTTTGGATTGAAATTCTCCGTGAACGGGAATACAGGTCGGATGAATTTGCGCAAAACACGGATTGGCAAAATAAGCACCTTTTTTGTAACATTGCCATGCCGCCGATCCGTTGGATCCCATGGCGTTGGTGGACAGGAAAAAAGTATTTCCGTATCCGCCGGTGGCAATAACAACCGCATGTGCCGCAAAACGTTCTAATTTTCCCGTCGTCAGATTGCGGACGATGATTCCGCGTGCTCTTCCGTCGATAAGAACAATATCCAACATTTCGTAACGGGTATATAATTTCACCGTTCCATTTTGCACTTGACGACTCAATGCCGAATAAGCGCCGAGCAGCAATTGTTGGCCGGTTTGTCCTTTCGCGTAAAATGTACGGGACACTTGCGCTCCGCCGAACGAACGGTTGTCGAGCAACCCTCCGTATTCACGGGCAAACGGAACTCCCTGCGCCACGCATTGGTCGATGATATTCCCGGAAACTTCGGCCAAGCGGTAAACATTCGCTTCACGAGCGCGATAGTCGCCTCCTTTGATGGTGTCGTAAAACAAGCGGTAGATAGAATCGCCGTCATTTTGGTAATTCTTTGCCGCATTGATGCCTCCCTGCGCCGCAATCGAGTGCGCACGACGCGGAGAATCCTGAATGCAGAAATTCAATACATTGAATCCGAGTTCGCCGAGTGACGCCGCGGCAGCTCCTCCGGCCAATCCGGTTCCTACCACGATAACGTCTAAACGACGTTTATTTGCCGGATTCACCAGTTTTTGGTGAGATTTATATTCACTCCACTTTTCAGACAATTTGCCTTCAGGGATTTTTGAATTTATTGTTGTCATAACGTTATGTATTTTAGAGTTTTGAAAATCGACCGATAAACCTGATCATTTACCGGGCACCAGCCAAAAGAAAATCGGAATGATCGTAAAACCGACGGCTATTACGGTGGCATAAATATACGCAATCACTTTGAGACGGGGAATCCATTTCCCGTTGTTCAACCCGATGGTTTGAAAAGCGCTCCAGAATCCGTGCGTCAGATGAAACCACAAGGCCCATATCCATACAAGGTAAAGAACCGCATACAGCGGGTTTTTAAATAATGCCGACACCAAGGTATATCCCAAAGCCTGTTCCTCTCCGAGCCATTCCGACAATTGCATTTTTGTCCAAAAGTGCATCAGGTGCATTCCCAAAAATCCCAATACGATTATACCCAAAACAAACATGTTTTTAGAAGCCCAAGGCACTTTCGTTTTGGAGGAAGACGCATATTTATCCGATCCGCGGGCTTTTTGGTTTTGCAAAGTCAGGACACAGGCATAAATGATATGAATCACAAAGCCTGCCGCCAAAACCGGAACCATGATCTGTACAAAAATATTTGTCCCCATAAAATGACATGCCTCATTATACGCTTCGCCGGAGATGATCGATACGAAGTTGACCGACATGTGCAGCAACAAAAACACCAGAAGGAAAAGACCTGATATGCTCATAATCAGCTTTTTCCCGATCGACGATTGAAGTAACCACATAGATTAATTGAGTTTAATTTGTATTTATTTGTTTAGAATTGTTCGAGAAGAAATATTCGGGACGCATCTTTTTTTCTTTGAAGCTGCAAAATTAGAAGATTAAGAGGGATTAAACAAATTATTACAGAGATTTTTCCGGATTTAATTCCAATGCATTAATATGCTGATTAATATACAAATATAAAGATAATGAAAATCGTCCCTGTTTCAAAATAATTCCTTCGGATTAATTTTCAAAAACTCATCATAAGGAATACCTCCTGTTCCGACTATATTGTTGAGGCAGGAATAGTACATGCCTATATGAATCAGCCCGATGAAATCCGTGAATAATCGGCAGAGATGGCTATAACGTTAAATATACCGAATGAATATCCGAATATAATTATTGCGGATAGGTTATGGAGAAAAAATGCCCTGTTCAAAAAGATTGAATGTAAAGGATGTAATTCTAAACGAATGAGAAAAATGAATACATCAGCAGGTTTTTCAAAATATTTCCTTACATTTGAACCCCTGAAATTGCAGTATTACAGTGATTATGAGAACTGAAGCCATTTATGCCGGATTAAAACTCCGAACCCCGATTGTTGCGGGAAGTTCGGGTTTGACCAACAGCGCAAAGAAAAATTCGGCGGCGGAAAAGGCCGGGGCAGGCGCCATTGTTTTGAAATCGTTGTTTGAAGAACAAATATTGATGGATACAGGATCTTTCAATACGCATGAATATCCCAAAGCGGAAGATTACCTCAAGAATTATCTGCGGGCAGGTCATTTAATCGATTATTTGAATTTGATCCGGGACACGAAACAGGTTTGTTCGATTCCTATTATCGGAAGCATCAATTGTTATTCGAGCGAAGGATGGATCGATTTTGCACACAAAATAGAATCGGCGGGTGTAGATGCATTGGAATTGAACATTTTCTCGTTAAACACTTCGAAACAATTTAACGTTGAAGAATACATTAAACTGTACATCGACATCGTGCGAAAAGTAAAGGCCGTCGTATCCGTTCCGATTATCGTAAAAATCGGGCAAAATCACAGCAACATCGTGTGGTTGATCGAGCAATTGAGATTGGCGGGCGCTTCGGCGGTGGTTTTGTTCAATCGTTTTTATCAGCCGGACATTGATATTCAGGAAATGAAAGTGAATCTGACGGATGTATTCAGCGATCCTTCGGAAATGTATACTGTTTTGCGCTGGGTCGGAATTGTTTCCGGAAAAATTCCCGAAATTGATGTCATCGCATCCACCGGAATCCATGCGCTTGATGCCCCGATAAAAGCGATATTAGCCGGCGCTTGTGCGGTGCAAGTATGCAGCGCAATCTACAAAAACGATCTCGGAATTATCTCACAAATGAATACCGTATTGGATGAATGGATGGAAAAAAACGGTTTTGCATCCGTTGCCGAGTTCAAGGGAAAACTCAATTATGCCCATATCGACAATCCGGTGCAATATGAACGGAGTCAGTTCCTGAAATATGTTACGCAAAGAGATGATCAATAACCTTCGCTGTAATTGATTGATAAATTTGATATGAAGTTCATCCGCTCAGCCGTAAAAAACACACTATCCGTATTCGTTCGCTTTTCGAATATCGATTCGTTGATCAACATAAGCGGTTGTCGTTTAATACTTCCTTTTTATCACACGGTTTCAGATGAAAATCCGGTCCATATAAAACACCTTTATCCGATTGTTTGTGTCCGTCAATTTGAAGAAGGGCTTGATTTTTATCAAAAACATTATTCAGCGTTGTCGCATACGGAAATATTGAATACTGTGCGGGATAAACAAGCTGTTAACAAAAATGCTTTTTTTCTTTCTTTTGACGACGGGTTACGGGAATTCTATGATGTTGCGGCTCCCATTTTATTGAAAAGAGGTATCCCGGCAACGATTTTTGTGAATTCCGCTTTTGTTGACAATAAAGACATGTTCTTCAGATTAAAAGTAAGCATTTTGATGGAACGGATAGAGCAAAAAGGTCTTTCGCCCGGACAAAAAAAAGCAATGACAGAAGTTTTTGCAAAGAACAACCTGAATTATACGTCGGCTCTCGATGTATTAAAAATAACGGATAAAAACAAAGATCTTCCGGATGATATCGCTCCGATACTTGATGTTGATTTCTCGGCTTATTTATCCGAAAAGAAACCGTATTTAACAACCGGTCAGTTGAAAGAGTTGGCAGAAAAAGGTTTTTCGATCGGATCTCACTCGGTGTCACACCCTTTTTATCCGAATTTATCGGAAGATGATCAAATCACTCAAACCGTGGATTGCCTTCATTTTTTATCGAAGAATTTGGATGTCAAAGATCGATTGTTTGCCTTTCCGTATACGGATACAGGTGTTCAACAGTCGTTTTTTGAAAGAATAAAAACAGAGGTGGATTTAAGTTTTGGTACCGCGGGATTAAAAATTGATCCGGTAGATTTTCATTTTCAAAGAATTCCCATGGAAATGGGTGATTGCTGTGCGAAAAAGATCATCAAAACAGAATATTTGTATTTTATTTTAAAAAGATTGATAGGAAAACATAAAATCAGTAGACACTGATGCACATACAATCGTATAATCGCAGTCAATTACTTGAATTTATCCATTCCGACTTTTACAAAAATTTGGAGAAAATACCGATCAGTAATCATCGGGCATTGTCTCATATTCACAATCCGGTTTGTGGTGACGATGACATCCTTTTGTGGGTTGCCTATGAAGAAAATCGGATGATCGGTTATATCGGTGCATTACCCGATTTATGTCGTATCAATGAAACACCGGAAAAGATTTATTGGTTAAGTTGCTTTTGGGTGGATGAGGCATTCCGGCTTAAGAATACGGCGGCTTCCCTCTTTTTTTTATTGATGAGTCGGTATAAAGACCGGTTGTTTGTCTCCAATATTGTACCCGATCTGGAAAAAACATATCAAAGCTTGCGTATTTTTCATCCGACGGTTTATAAAAGCGGATATAGAGTTTATGTACGATTTTGTTTGAAGGATTTAATCGGAAAACATTTTCCGAAAACAGCGATTTTCAGTCCTGTTCTGAAACTGTTTGATGCTGTCGGCAATGTTTTTTTATCCGGAGTGACATCTTTTTTTAAACCGCCGGCGTGTGATCTTTCGGTGATGGAGGATACTTGTTTCGATGATCGATTTCAGTCGTTTATTGAAAAGCACAATCAACAGGAATGCATTAAACGCGATGCCGGGCAATTTTCTTGGATTATTTCTTATCCATGGGTGATACAAGGAATACCGGATGAAGAAAGTCGCAAATATTATTTTTCTTCGAAATCGCTTCAATTTCACTATTGTTCTTTAAAATTTTATAAAGAAGAAAGACTTTCGGGATATTGTTTATTGAAAATACGGGACAACGCGATGTGGGTTTCTTATGTATATGCAGATGACAACGCGATGTCTGATATTTCGTCTTATCTGTTGAATAAAGCACGTACAGAAAAATTGAACATGATAACCGTATTTGACGATAACCTGAAAGACTCATTCGTCCGACACAAAAAAAGATATTTATTTTCAAAAACCATTCGTCGCCCGTATATCATTACAAAAGGAATGAATACTTCCGATCTGTATTTTCAGGAAGGAGACGGGGATGCTGTTTTTACTTGACATAAGATGAATAAATTAGCGGTATTGAGCAATGTAAATATGGATCCGCTGAAGCATGTTCTGCAAAAAGAAAATGATTCGGAGCTGTATTTTGCCGGATATAATCAATGGCAGTCGGAGTTGTTGAATCCCGAATCCGGATTGCATTTGTTTTTGCCGGAATATATTTTTATATCTATCAACGCAGAAGAATTTCAGGCGGATATTTCTGAATTGTTTGAGTGTGTCGAATTTTATTTGGAGCGACACAAAGGAGTGCATGTCATTCTTTCGAATTTCTCGTATCCTCCGTATTCGGTGTTAACATATACAGACCGGAATGCCCTTGATGAAACCGGACTGAACAATCGGTTAAATGATTTTGCTTCAACACATGAGAATGTTTTTATCTTGGATTTCAATCGGTTGATTAGATTTTATGGTTATAAATCTCTTTTTGACGATAAATATTGGTACTTGGGAGACATAAAGTATTCAAATCAAGGATTTGTCGTATTATCTCGAGAACTGAAAAATGTGATGGCTTCGCTTCAAAATAAATCCAAAAAAGTTCTTATTTTGGATTTGGATAACACCTTATGGGGAGGCGTTGTCGGAGAAGAAGGATGGCAGAACGTGAATCTTTCGGTAACCGGAGTCGGACGAATATTTGTTGATTTTCAGCGAAAAATCAAACAATTGCAACAAACAGGAGTCTTATTGGCTGTTTGCTCCAAAAACAACGAGAAGGATGTTCGGGAGGTTTTTGAGAACAATCGCTCCATGATTTTATCGTGGGATGATTTTATTGTACATCAAATCAATTGGGAGCGAAAATCCGAAAATATAATTCAAATAGCAGATTCTCTCAGTCTGGGATTGGATTCGATGGTTTTTATCGATGATAATCCGGTTGAACGCGAGCAGGTTTCGATGGCGATTCCGGAATTGATCGTGCCTGATTTTCCGAAAGATATTACCGTTTTAAATCAATGGTTTGTCATGGAAGTGGTATATCCGTTTTTCCCGAAACAAAAAATAACCGGCGAGGATGCTCAAAAAACGCTTCAGTATAAACGAAATATCGATCGGGAAGCAATAAGAAAACGATTAGATTATAATCTGTTTATAGAACAATTGAACATCAAATTGAATATTTTTGAACCTTCGGTTGAAGGCTGCCATCGAATGGCTCAATTGACGCAAAAAACCGGTCAATTTAACCTGACCGGCAAAAAATATACTGAACCGGAAATCAGATTGTTTCTGGAGGATGAGAATACGGAAATTTGGGCATGCGAATACCATGATAAATTCGGAAATGAAGGATTGATCGGATGTTGCATTGTTAAAACAGAAGGAACGAAAGCAATAATTGATTCGTTTTTGTTGAGTTGCAGAGTCTTGGGACGAAAAGTTGAATTTTCTTTTTTGGAATATGTTTTGAATGTCTTGAAACAAAACGGAATAAAAATGGTGGAGGCACATTATGTGGAAACCCCGCGGAATCATCCGGCAAAATATTTTTATTCGGAAGCCGGATTTAAGACTGAAGATCATTGTAAATTTGCAATGACGTTAAATTAGAAAATGTTGACCATAGATGGATATAGAGCAAAAATTGAAAAATGTATTTTCCGGGACATTTGACGTGCCGCAAGACCGAATTACAGCCCGAACTCGACAACATGAATTGCCGGAGTGGGACAGTTTGGGGCAACTTCGACTGATGATGGCGATAGAGCAAGAATTTGGTATTTCTTTTTTGATGAATGAAATAGCGGAACTGGATTCATTCGATGCAATCATAAAAAATATTCGGATGAAACTTGGGGAGAATGTCTAAACATATCGATGGTGTCGGATAACAGGTATTATATCAATAAGCCGGGGTATTGATTTTTTGGCGTTTATAATTAAAATTATGAAAACACGTTTGTTTATTTTGTTAACAGCCTTATCCATGATCATGGTGCTGTCGTGTAGACCAAAGGATAGTGGTTCCGAAAATAAGTTGACACCGAAAGATTCCTTGGCAAAAATCGACTTGCCGAAATTACTCGAGAAGAAAAAGCTGACAGTCATTACCCTTTACAGTTCCGTTTCGTACTTTATTTACCGGGGCGAGCCGATGGGATACGAATACGATTTGTGCAAGGATTTTGCCGAATCGATGGGAATGGACTTGAATGTCGTGGTGGCCAAGAATGTCACTCAATTGGTTGAAATGCTGCAAAGAGGGGAGGGAGATATGATCGTGTACAATCTGCCGGTAACCAATGAAATGAAAAAAGAAATCATTTATTGCGGCAAAAACAGCGTATCTTCGCAAGTATTGGTACAGCGCACCGACGGTAAAAATCCGTTGTTGAAAGATGTTACGGAGATGATCGGCAAAGAAATATATGTCAAGCAAAATACCAAATATGAACAACGGCTGTTGAATCTCGACAGTGAATTAGGCGGTGGAATTCTCATTCACGACATCAAACAAGACAGCATTACTTCGGAAGATATGATCGAAATGGTATCGCAGGGGAAAATCCCGTATACCGTTTCGGACGCGGATGTCGCCCGTTTAAACAAAACCTATTACAATAACATTGACGTCAGTTTGGAAATCAGTTTCCCGCAACGATCGTCTTGGGCGGTGCGGAAAACTTCCCCGAAATTGGCCGATGCTTTGGATAAATGGTTTGAAGCTGATCAGCAAACGCCTCGTTATCAATCCATCATCAAACGTTACTTCGAAATCAGTAAAAAACCGGCCTATTCACCCATATTGTCTGTAGAACGGGGACACATATCCGTGTACGATCATTTATTTAAGAAATATTCTGCCGGAATGGATTTCGATTGGCGTTTGATGGCCTCCATCGCTTATCAGGAATCTCGTTTTGACACAACGCTTACTTCGTGGGCCGGCGCCGGAGGATTGATGCAAGTTATGCCGAAAACATTTACCGGAATGGGTGAGAATATTGAAAATATCAATAATCCCGAAGCAAGTGTTCGGGCGGCATCGAAATACATCCGGTCGCTGATACGGAGTTTCTCGAATATCGAGAACAAAGAAGAGCGGATTAAATTTGTTTTGGCCGGCTATAATTCGGGAATCGGACATATTCTTGACGCTCAGGCTTTGGCGAAAAAATACGGAAAAAATCCGAATATATGGGCCGATAACGTAGACGAATATGTTTTATTGAAAAGCAATCCCGAATATTATACCGACAGCGTTTGCCGTTTCGGTTATTTCAGGGGAAAAGAAACGTATGCCTACGTCAGAGAGGTATTGGTACGGTATGAATATTATAAATCGAAAGTAACCCTGTAATTTGTGAACTCAATTATCATCGAAGACGAAACGATTGCGGCACAAGCATTGCAGTCGCTGATTGAAGAAACGGCACCGGACGTGAAAATCCTGACGGTATTGCAAAGTATTGATGAAAGCGTGGAATGGTTTCATCAAAATATGATGCCGGATCTTGTGTTTATGGACATTCATCTGGCCGACGGTTCTTCTTTTTCCATTTTCGAAGAAGTGAAAATTACTTGTCCGATCATTTTTACCACAGCTTATGACGAATATGCACTGAAAGCATTTAAAGTAAACAGCATCGATTATTTGTTGAAGCCGATCGATAAAAAAGAGTTGGAACAAGCCATTTACAAATTCAGGCATTTGTCGGGAAAGGAAATTTCCGGAGAGTTGATAAATAATTTGTTGCAAAATATCCGGCAAGTGAAAAGCGCTCATAAAACCCATTTTTTGGTGTCGTACAAGGATAAGCTGATTCCTCTGCCCGTTAACGAAATCGCTTATATTTACATTGACTCGGGATCGGTGAAAGCGGTTACTTTTTCCGATAAACCGTATTATTTGGATCAAACCTTGGATCTTCTGTCCGAACAACTGAATCCGGAATGTTTTTTCCGGGCAAACCGGCAATACATCATTGCGCATAAAGCCGTGAAAGACGCATCTTTCTGGTTTGCCGGGAAACTTTCGGTGAATCTGACCGTTCCCGTTCCCGAAAAAATCGTTGTCAGCAAAGCAAAAGTCGGTGAATTTAAAAAATGGTTGGCGGGATAGTTTTAGTCCCCTCCGACAAAAATGAAGAAACTTCCGAGATCCATTCTTCCTTATATTTTTTCAAATAACATTCATGCCCGGCATCCGGATAAACAACCAATCTTTTCGGACAATTTAAATTTACATAAATGTCATTGATCTCCGACCGGCTCACATACTTATCTTGTTTGCCGTACAACAAAAGAACGGGGCATTTGACGGATTCAGCATATTCTGCCGGATGATGAGAAAATCCGTTGAATCCGTTTTGGATACTTCCCTAAAACAATAACAATCCTGCTTCCGGAAACGACGGGACATTCATAAGTCGAAATCTGGAACAAACGGTTTGATACATGCTTCCGAAAGGACATTCGATAATGATGCCGGACGGATTTATCCGGTAATCGCGGATGGCTTTCAGTATAGCTACGGCCCCCATGGACGTGCCGAATAAATAAATATTCTTTTCTTTTTTCGACAGATAATCGAAACAGGTCTTAACGTCTTCGGCTTCTTTAAACCCGATGGTGGTTTGTGTTCCTTCCGATCCGCCGCATCCCCGGAAATCGACCAAAAACGTATTATAGCCGAGTCGCAGAAATTCATCCGATTGTTCGAGCATGGACGATTTACTGCTGCTGTATCCGTGAAACAAAACAACCGTTCCTTTGGCACTGTCTGCTTTGATATACCAACATTCGATTTGTTTGCCGCTCTGCAATCGAACCGTTTCATATTGTTGCTTTGGAAATGATCGATTGACAGGTTTCGGATTATTTACGCCGAAAAACAAAATCCGAAGTTTTTCACCCGGAGACAATTGACTTTCGATTTTTGTTTTGGCGACAGAATCTCCGGTAAAATGAGTAAATTTATAGGCATGAAAAAATGCCGCAATATTCATCAAAATAAAAATTACAAGTAAAACCGCCAAAAACTTTTTTAAGAAGCCGATTTTCATAAAACACCTTTGGTACTGGGCAGTTCGTAATTGAAAATATCCTGTTTGACCGCCATTTTGATGGCGCGGGCCAACGCTTTGAAAATTCCTTCGATTTTGTGATGTTCATTTTCGCCTTCGGCTTTGATGTTCAGATTCATTTTTGCCGTATCGCACAATGATTTGAAAAAATGTGGGAACATTTCCGTGGGAACATCGCCGATTTTCTCCCGTTTAAATTCGGCGTTCCATACCAACCAAGGCCTGCCGCCGAAATCTAATGCGACTTGACACAAACAATCGTCCATCGGCAGGCAATATCCGTAACGTTCGATGCCGCGCTTGCTTCCCAACGCCTTATACAACGCTTCGCCCAACGCAAGCCCTGTATCTTCGATGGTATGATGTTCGTCGACATCCAGATCGCCGTTTACATAAATGGTCAGATCTGTTCCCGAATGTTTTCCGATTTGTTCCAGCATGTGATCAAAAAAGTGTAATCCCGTCCGGATATCGCATTTCCCGTTTCCGTCTAAATTCAACCGGATAAAAATATCGGTTTCTTTGGTGACGCGCCGGATTTCGGCAATGCGTTCACCGGCAAACAAAAATTCGGTTATTTTGTCCCAGTCGGTTGTTTGAAGGGCGCATACAACCTGTAGATTTTCGGGCAAAACAACGGAATCGTTCATAAAAATCGCTTTGCAACCCAGATTTTTCGCCAGTTCCACATCTGTTGTCCGATCGCCGATGACAAACGAACCGGCCAAATCATATTCGCCCGACCTGTATTTTTCCAACATACCGGTACGAGGTTTACGGGTGGGAGCGTTATCTTCGGGAAAAGAACGATCGATTAAAATATCGTCGAAAATAATTCCTTCATTTTCAAATGTCCGTAACATGAAGATATGAGCCGGCCAAAACGTATCTTCCGGGAAGGAATCCGAACCCAAACCGTCTTGGTTGGTCACCATGACAAATTCGAAATCCAATTTTTTTCGGATAAAATAAAGATTGCGAATAACCTTCGGATAAAATTCCAATTTATCCAAACTGTCCAATTGATAATCGAAAGGAGGTTCGGTAACCAGCGTTCCGTCCCGATCGATAAATAATGCCCGTTTCATACGAAATAATTGAATAACTGAAGTTTGAATGACTGAATATAAACAGAAAAACTGAATAACAGAGCGGTACCCGGTTATTCAGTTTTTTCTGTTACTCAGTATTTATTTTTAATCGATGACTCCGTTCTGAGCGTCTTGAATCATTCTTCGTCCGACCCTGATCGTTACTTCAAGCCGACCGGGAACGCCGACATAGCTTTCGGTCGCTATTCGTTGAGCATTGACGTTAGCGTCGCTGATGAAGTAATTCTTGAGTGATCTTGCCCAACCTTGCGACAATTCGCTGTTTTTTGCATATCCGCGGATGATGACATCCGTTCCCGCGAATCCCCCGAGGGAAGAAGCCAGATTTCTCATCGGAGTTTTGGCTGTGCGGTTAAAAACCAAAAAGCCGCCTCCGATCAAATAACTTTGGTCAAACGTAACCCTTATCCCCATATACCCTCTTTCGTCCGTGAAAGATTCGACATAAAGCTTCGGAACTTGCCTTAATTCGGCCAGCTGTTCGTTCATCCTGTCATTCAGGATTGTGGTAACGCTTTCCTTCTCTTCCTCTTGTGAAGGAAATATCGCATACGTCATTGTCGGAAAAATACATAACAAACATATTACCGACATTAAGTAGAGTTTCATACTATTGTTCATCATAACTAAAATGGTTAATTTTATAATAAAGTAAACAATTGAGCAGTCAATAAGTAACCCAATAAATTCTGCTCCCAAGTTTCATGTTTCCATGGGGTTACACCCATAAAACAATCATTTGGAACGTCAAAAATAAGTAAAATTTTAAATGGTTATTCATTAAATCGTTAATTTTTTGCAAATTACTTATTTTTTATCTGAAAAACCTGTTTTTAACATCCGAAAAACCCGATAAAACAGACTCATGTATTTAATTTATTCGTCCGTTTTCGAATTTTTTCTTCCCGAATTTATTTTCTCGGTTTTTCTTTTATATGCATCCAACATTTCTCCGACATTAAAATAAAGAGCCGGAATTTTGTCGTCGTTTTTGGAAATGGATATAATGTCCCAGATATTATTAAGTGTCTGATATTCGGCATTATATCCGAGATAATTTACAATTTCGTATTCATGCTGCGTGTATATCACATGAAAGGCCGTCCGCATGCTTTTTCCGTCGCCCGACGAAAGAATGGCTTGGATCACTCCGTCCAATATCTTTATCCGTTTATCGGCTTCGACATGGGTTCCTTTGAGATGCAACGCATAAGCCGACATTCTTAAAAGATGAAAATTGAACGGATAATCAATCATCGATATGTTGACATAATTAATGATGGCATCGCAATCTTTCGTATCCAACGTTTCTTTTTCCAGATAAAGCGCTAATGCGTTATGTTCCATCGACGGACTGTAAGGATCATAATTATTCTGATAAATGAAGCCGTAATACAGCAACCTGAATTCATCTTCCGTCAATGTTTCATCATAATTCAAATAGCGCTTCATTAATTTGGGATAATAAGAGGAAGCCGAAGGATCGGAAACGGATGCCTTTATTACTTCATAATCGGGTTCGATAATTCCCTTCCCTTGAGAATGAACGTTTATAGAAAACACGAAAGAACAAATGAACAGGAACAGGAAAATAAAACTTTTCATTCTATTCCGAATAAGAAAGAATTAACGATGTTTTCGATGTTTTCTTTGGGTAAAATACCGGTTACCGCTTGAGGTTTGCCTTTTACCGGAACAAAAATAAGTAAGGGAATACCTTGGATTCCGAATGCTGCGGCAAGTTCTTTTTCCGTCTCGACATTCACCCTGTAAATAATGAGCTTATCGCCGTATTCCCGGGCGATTTCCGTTAATGTCGGATACAGGCGCCGGCAGGGACCACAAAAATTCGCGTAAAAACTGATGATGCAAGGGGTTGATCCTTCATATACCCATGATTCGGTATTTTTTTCGTAATTAAACACCTTTTCCAAAAAAGCATTTTTATCTATATCAATGATGTTACTTGGCGCGTTCCCTGCATTTTCAGCACGCATAACCGTAAATGAAGCAATGAACAAGAATGACGTAAGAACAACTTTAGTAATCTTTTTCATATGTTTAAAGGGATAAATAATTGAATTATAACACGCAAAAATACATTAATTTTTTTACCTTTTGTTTTTAATCAGCGATTTCATTAGATATTTTTAACATTATTTTATGAATACTTTGATATTGAAAGAATTATACAAACACCAAGAAGAAAAACTTTTCGAATGATTTTTGATTGTTCGGGAAAAGTTTTACCTTTGCCGACGCAAAATAAAACGGTACCTTGGCCGAGGGGTTAGGCGCCGGTCTGCAAAACCGTTTACGGCGGTTCAAATCCGCCAGGTACCTCGTATTAATCCTCATAACTCGCTGATAATCAGCAGTAGTTATGAGGATTTTTTTTGGGGAAGATAAAATCCAAAATTTTTTCTTCCAAAAAAAGGAATACTACCCGAAAATAAATTCTACCTTTGCCTCGCATTTGGTTTTTGTACATCATTCCGGTGTGCGAAATTAAAAGGGAATCAGGTGAAAATCCTGAACAGACCCGCTGCTGTAAGCTCTTTATAACGTTTTACACGAAGCTCAAGCCACTGAATTTGAGTTAAAGATTAAAAATTAAAAGTTAAGTTTTGCATTCTTAACTCTTCATTCTTAATTTTTAGTTCAGTCTCGGGAAGGCGTGTAAAAACGGGAGTAAGTCAGAAGACCTGCCGAATCATAATATTTTAAAGCTTTCGAGGAATAAAGCTTGTGAATAAATTTGGCAGCGGTTATATCGCTTTCTTATACTTTCAATGCCGGTTTTTCCAAACATATTTTTCAACATCGAAAGCTGATTGATCATTAAATCAATGCAGCAGTATGTTTTTTGTTTTTCCGGGCAAGTCTGGGATAACGTTTTTTATCCTCCCGGTTTTTTTATTCATCACTTCTTTTGCTTTTGCGCAAGAGCGTAAAGACAGCATCCGCAAGAATGTCTTGGACGAAGTTGTCGTAACTGCACGGTCTTACAAAGAAGTAATTCCCGCACAGCAACTTTCGGGCGAGAAATTGGAGGCGTTGAGCAGTTTTTCCGTTGCCGATGCGATCCGCTATTTTTCGGGGGTGCAAATCAAGGATTACGGCGGTATCGGCGGGCTGAAAACCGTTGATATTCGCAGTATGGGGACGAACCATTTGGGCGTTTTCTATGACGGCATCGAGATCGGCAACGCACAAAACGGCACGGTCGATTTGGGGAGATTTTCGCTGGATTTCATTGAAGAAATAAGCCTCTACAACGGTCAGAAAAGCGAGATTTTCCAATCCGCCAAAGATTTCGGCTCGGCAGGAACGGTTTATCTGCGCACTCGCCGCCCGAAATTTGCGGGAAACAAGAAGACCAACTTCGTTTCCTATTTCCGCACCGGCTCTTTCGACCTTGTCAATCCCTCTGTTTTGTGGGAACAAAAAATCAACAAAAATATTTCGTCGAATCTCAATGCCGAATATGTTTACTCGTCGGGAAAATACAAATACCGCCATACGCGGTACAATTCCGACGGCAGCATTGCCAACGATACGACCGCCATTCGCGAGAACGGCGATATTCATTCCCTGCGTCTCGAAGGCGGTTTCAACGGCTATCTCGAACAGGGAAGTTGGAATATCAAAGGCTATTTCTACAATTCGGAAAAAGGACTTCCGGGGGCAATCGTAGGCAATGTGTGGTATAATCCGCAGCGGCAATGGGACAGAAACGCCTTTGTGCAGGGCAATTTTCAGAAACAACTGTTTAAAAATTACGACTTTTTGGTAAACGCCAAATATTCAAATGATTGGATGCGCTATTTCAATTTAGATACAATTGCGTGGGACGATGCCGGATGTCGTGCCGACAAGACGCTTTGGGTTGACAATCGTTTTTCTCAACAGGAATTTTATATTTCTACATCCAATAAATACTCTATTCTTCCCGCTTGGGACATGAATTTATCCGTTGATTATATTTGGAATACGCTTGATGCAAATTTAGAAGATTTTGTTTACCCCACACGAAATACCCTGCTTGCAGTATTGGCAACGGCTTTTGAATGGCGGCAACTGAAAGGACAGGCAAGTTTTTCGGGAACATTCATTTTTGACAATGTCAAAAAACAAGATGCATATCAACCTGATGATAAGCAGGAATTTACGCCCGCCGTTTTTTTGTCGTACAAACCGTTGAAACGACAAAACTTGAATTTCCGCGCCTTCTACAAACGCATTTTCCGAATGCCGACTTTCAACGATTTATACTACACCCATATTGGAAACATCAACCTCCGCCCCGAATTTACCACGCAGTATAATCTTGGTTTTCAATATGATAAACAGTTAAAAAAAGGAATTATCAATTATTTGAACTTTCGCGCCGATGCTTACTACAATGAGGTGATTGATAAGATTGTCGCCACGCCGAAAGGCGGTAGTGGCGGCGGCAGTTTGTATCGATGGGAAATGATGAATTTGGGCTATGTAGAAATTCGGGGCATTGATGTTTCGGCACAAATTGCTTGGAATTTTCCCGCTGATATTCAGATAAATACAAGCCTGAATTATACTTTCCAAAAAGCACAGGATTTCACAGACAAAAACAGCAAATGGTACGGCGGTCAAATCAACTATATTCCTTGGCACAGCGGCTCGGCGATTGCTTATGCCCAATGGCGGACTTGGGATTTGAATTACAGCTTTATTTATGTCGGCGAGCGGTATCACAACCCGGCAAACACTCGCGAAAACTATTCACCGCCTTGGTACACGCACGATATGACGCTTGGAAAAACATTCAAATTCAAAAAGTCTCCCTTTGGGGAGGATCCGGGGAGACTTAAAATCTCGGCAGAAATCAACAATATGCTCAATCAAGTATACGAAGTGATAACTTGTTATCCGATGCCGGGACGGAATTATAAACTTATTTTAAAAATGGAAATATAGAAAATAAAAATTATAAACGCTCTTTGACATATTGGTTTACACGATTTTTTGATGTAATTATTTTTCGGAAAAAAATTGTACTTTTGTAATGTTAAATTCATGCAAATTCAAAAAAATGGATAATCTGCAATTGGATACAGACAATATCGTTAAGCATTGGATTGAAAAAATAAAAATTTTGCAGCAATGGATAAAAAAGATGCTTTAAATATTGCACAAAAATATGCCGAAATAGTAAAAGATAGTTTTGATTTTCAGAAACTTATCCTTTTCGGCTCGTATGCAAAGGGGACTCCTGACGAAGACAGCGACATTGACATTGCCATCGTTTTCTCTGATTATGACAACCGTTTGGACAGGCAAGTGGAATTGATGAAACTGACACGAAAAGTTGATACCCGCATAGAACCGCACCCTTTTCGTGAAAAAGAATTTGAAATCTCCAATCCGTTTGTACATGAAATTATTACTTATGGCAGAGAAATAGTTTCTTGATTTTTTCTAAAAAAGCACATTAAAAAGCGTGTAAACCAATATAAGAAGGTTTACACGCTTTTTGTTTTTGGAAATAAAAAAAGGACAATATGAGAAAAAAGAATTTTTTATGGTTAATGGCAGGCATCATTTCGCTTTTTGCTTCTTGTAACAGAGAGGAAGAAATCATTCATACCGTAGTCATTCCCGTCGCGCCACCCGACAGCGTAATTCCCCCTGCGGAAGGCGAGAGGGTTATGCTCGGTTTCTACCTCCTCAACGAGGGAAATATGGGCAATAACAAGTCCACGCTCGACTATTTCGACTTTGCCACAGGCGAGTACCGTCGTAACATTTATGCCGATGCTAACCCCACCGTTCCCAAAGAATTGGGCGATGTAGGCAACGATTTGGCTATTTACGGCTCAAAACTCTATGCCGTTATTAATTGCTCGAACAAGGTGGAAGTGATGGATAAATTTACGGTTAAACGATTGGGGCAAATCAACATTCCCAACTGCCGGTACATTAAATTTCACGAGGGTTACGCATACATTACTTCATACGCGGGACCTGTTCAACTAAATCCAAACTACGAACAGTCAGGCTATGTCGCCAAAGTGGATACAGCAACTTTGGAAATTGTCGGTCGCTGTTTGGTCGGTTTTCAGCCGGATGAGTTGGAAATTGTCGGCAATAAAATCTATGTGGCCAATTCGGGCGGATATATGTTTCCGAACTATGAAAATACACTTTCCGTCATCGACCTTGCCACATTTACCGAAATAAAACGCATTGAAGTCGCCATCAATCTTCATCGTGTGCGTGCCGATAAATACGGGAATCTGTGGGTGACTTCCCGCGGAGACTATTACGATACTCCTTCCGGACTTTTTTGGGTGAATACGCATACTGATCAAGTGGAAGGAAAACTTGACATCGCGGTATCTGACTTTTGCATTTCCGGCGATTCGCTCTATATCTGTAGCGCCGAATGGAGTTATATCAGTATGAACGACGAAGTAACTTACGGCATTGTCGATGTGGCAAAAAAACAAATTGTAAGTCGTAATTTCATTACCGACGGCACCGATGCTCAAATACAAATCCCTTACGGCATTATGGTTAATCCCGTTACAAAAGATATTTATGTAACCGATGCGACAAATTATGTCTATCCCGGCGAACTTTATTGTTTCGACAAAAACGGCAAACAAAAATGGAAACCGGTACAAACAGGCGATATTCCAGCGCATTTTGCGATATTATATGAATAATTTTTAATGATTATCGAATGTTGTACCTACCTATGTAGATGGGGTGTAAAAAATGTAATATTCATTTTTTTGAAAAATCCGTCCTGAAAAATGTTGTTTTCCGTCCCACAGAGGCAGAATGTTGGTAGAAAAATCCGGCATCATTCACCTTGTCCCGTCAGGGACAACATATTGGTAGAGAGAAAAAATCCTCCGGTGATCAAAGTCCCGTCAGGGACGTAATGTGAAAAGGAAAACATGTTGTCCCTGACGGGACGGGGAGTGAAGGAATGGTGTTTTTCTACCGATATAACGTCC
>WRGA01000085.1 GCA_009787405.1 Candidatus Azobacteroides sp. | reverse complement strand
CTTCCTCCGAAAAAATGTCCGTGTCCGAAACGGCCTTCATTCATCGACTCCATCCGTTTGTCCATGAATTCGATTTTTTCTTCGGGAGTCATTTTCGACCATTTTTCGCGAAAATCGTTGATCCGTCCACGAAAATCACCGCCAAAACCAAAACCTCCTCTTCTTCCGAAAAATGCAGTTCTAAAATCTCTTGTTTCCATAACATTTAATGTTTAAATTGATTATTTCACTTCGTATTTGTTTTTGAGATCGCTCTCTGTTTATGCAGACAAACAAGAAGGGAAAATATTTTACGGAAACAGGAATTTTTTTTCGTTTTTTTATCAGACCGGATGTTTATCGCTTATAATCAGCGACTTATTTTTCCGGGTCACACCCGGTCTTCCTTCAGTATTTCACCTTGTAAACTGACGACGATCAGTTTTATCGGAATTTTTCTCGATGCTTTTTGCAAAGCTGTTTGTGCGATTTGCAACAACCCGCCGCAACAAGGTACTTCCATGATCATGACCGTCAGCGTATTGATTTTAGAATCGTCGATCATCGACGTTAATTTTTCGATATACTCTTCTTTATCGGCATCTAATTTGGGACAGGCGATCGCCAATCGTTTTCCTCTCAAATATTTTCCGTGAAAATTTCCGATTGAAAATGCCGTACAGTCGGCTGCCAACAGTAAATCGGCTTGTGACAGATATGGCGCCCGAGGCGACAGCAAATGCAATTGTACCGGCCATTGTTGCAGTTCGGACGCGACATCTTCGCCGTTCGCCCGGTTGTTTTGTACACGGGTGAAGCTCATGGCTCGTGAACCGGGACAGCCTCCTTCGTGTTCGTCGGGATAGTTTTCTTTTGTTTGCATGATTGAATCTAAATTAATATTGATATTGTTTTTTTTCAAATACGTTATTCCTTCGTTCAAAAAATCGGTTTGGCGGTGATCGGCCAAGTGTTTCAAATGTGCCGTAACGACATGCTCACCCTTCGGTACCAACCGTTCCATGACCAATGTTTCGTTATACGGTTCGGCTTCGCGCTCTTCAAATTCGATGGCACCGACGGGACATTCTCCGATACAGGCTCCCAATCCGTCACAATACAAATCACTGACCATGACCGCTTTTCCGTCGATAAGTTGCAAAGCGCCTTCATGACAACCTTTTACGCATAATCCGCATCCGTTGCAAAGGTCTTCGTCTATTTTAATTACTGTCCGCTTCATAATAATTTACCAATTTCACGATTTCACAATTTACAAATCCGGCACAGAGGAGAATAATATCCATGCCATTGTCTTTCAATGCAAAAGAAGTATTACTTTTGCAAACAAAATGTCACAATTGTTACAAATAAGGTAAAAATGATAAAAGATAAAAAGCAGCATGATCGGTAGAATTTTTAATCCATAGCTAATGTCTTGCGCTTTTTAAAATATTGTGGAATGTGGGAAAAGAGGTAAAGAAACAATATTTTTTTGCCAATATCATTGAAAATGATTCATTTAGCGATGAATTTTCAAATGAAACTGTCCCGTCAGGGACAAAATATCGGTAGAAAGGAATGATCGTCTCCTCTACCTAAAGTCCCGTAGGGACGCAATATGAATAAAAATATTAAAATGATTTGATATTGAATTTGATGAAGGATATATTTTAAAGAATCCGGAATAATATTTTGTCCCTCAGGGATAAGATAAAGGAATGGAGAATTGTACCACCATGTCCCGTCAGGGACAAAATATCGGTAAAAAGAAAAGATCGTCTCCTCTGCCTAAAGTTCCGTAGGAACACAATATGAATAGAAATATTAAAATGATTTGATATTGAATTTGATGAAGGATATATTCTAAAGAATCCGGAATAATATTTTGTCCCTCAGGGATAATATAAAGGAATGGAGGATTGTACCATGTCCCGTCAGGGACAAAATATCGGTAGAAAGGAATGATCGTCTCCTCTGTCTAAAGTCCCGTAGGGACGCAATAT
Source organism: Candidatus Azobacteroides sp. (assembly GCA_009787405.1). GTDB lineage: Bacteria > Bacteroidota > Bacteroidia > Bacteroidales > WRGA01 > WRGA01. Next base: position 22,922 of record WRGA01000085.1, on the reverse strand, counting down.
GAATAGAAATATTAAAATGATTTGATATTGAATTTGACAAGAAATATATTTTAAAAAATCCGGAATAATATTTTGCCCCTACGGGTACATTTGGAATAGACGGATATATTAATTCTATTACAAATAGACTCAATTCCAATAATTCTTATTGCATATTATTTGCCGGTGTATCAGAAAGAAATGAGAAACATTAATTCATAATTAAAAAGCTTATGTTGGAAGAATTAGCCGGATGTCCTATATTCAAGGGATTGAGCTTGAAGGAGATTGACAGCATTGTGGCAACAAGTCAATATAAAATCAAACATTACGATAAACATTCGATTGTGAAGCTTTCGGAGGAAAAGCTTGAATATCTGATGATTATTCTTTCGGGAAAAGTACAGGCGCAAATGATCGATTATTCGGGGAAAGCGGTCACCATATCAGAATTATCGGCGTCGTTGCCGATTGCTCCGGCTTTTATTTACGCTCGTCAAAACGAAATGCCTGTAACCGTCACGGCATTGACAGAGGTTTCGTTTATTGTTTTTCCGAAAAATTCGTTTACCGACATGTTGCTTGAAAACAGAACGATTTTGCTTAATTTTCTGATGGTTATTTCCGATCAGAGTAAATTTCTGAGCGAAAAAATCCGGTTTCTTACCTTCAAAAACATCAAAAGCAAATTGTCCAATTACATTTTGAAGAAATCGAAACAAGGCGCTTTGCATTCGATCGAACTGACGGAAACACAGCAGGAAATGGCCGATTATTTCGGCGTGGCCCGCCCGTCGTTAGCCCGTATATTAAGCGAAATGGAGCAGGAAGGATTGATTTCCGTTTCTAAAAGAACGCTTACGATCAAGAACCTTCAAGCATTGAAAAATTTGTCCAAATGATTCCGGATTTTCATTCAGTCCGGAGAATCGTACCCGGGCAGTAATGTAAAAAGAGGGAAGATAAGGCAAGTTAAATCATTGTTCTCCGGCAAATCAGGATAGCCTGTTTTTTACATCACCATCCGTATCTGAAGGTTCGGGAATCATTTTTCAAATTTTCTTTGATAATTCAGAAGATTAGAAGTACCTTTGCAGGTTTCCAAAATTTTAAATAAACGCGATTAAACACATAACATTTAAGTAGATGAAGGTTTCAGAACAAAAAATTGACGAAGTAAATTCAATCATCAGGGTACAAGTCGAAAAGGACGATTACCAAACGCAAGTCGATAAATCATTGCAGAATTTCCGTCAAAAAGCGAATATTCCCGGATTTCGTCCCGGAAAGGTGCCGGCAGGATTAATCAAAAAAATGTACGGAAAATCGGTTTTGGTGGAGGAAATCAACAAAGTAGTTTCGGATAATTTGTTCGGATACATCCGCGAAAATAAATTAGGCATTCTGGGCGAACCGTTGCCCGACGAAATCGAACAACAAGAAATTGATTTCGACACGCAAGAAGATTTTGAATTTGTATTCGATATCGGTTTAGCTCCCGAAATATCGGTGGCCTTGTCGAAAAAGGACGATGAAATCGAATATTATACCATTAAAGTGGATAATGAACTGCTCGACAAACAAATCAAATCGTATGCCGGTCGTTACGGCTCGCACCAATCCGTCGATGATCAAGTTTCGGAAGCAGATTTGGTGAAAGGAGTTTTGACGGAACTGGATGCCGACGGAAAAATTCAAGAAGGCGGAATCGTTGTTGAAGATGCGGTTTTGATGCCGGCGTATATGAAAGATGAAGAGGAAAAGAACAAATTCATCGGTGCGGAAAAAGGCAATACGATCATTATGAACCCGCATAAAGCGTATAACGGTCATGAAGCTGAACTTTCTTCCTTTTTGCATATCCCCAAAGAGAACGTAAAAGACGCCACATCCGACTTCAGTTTTGAAATTACCGATATCACCCGCTATAAAGAAGCTGAAGTGAATCAGGAACTGTTTGATAAAGCCTTCGGAGAAGGAGTGGTGAAATCGGAAGACGAATTTAGGGCAAAAGTAAAAGAAGACCTTGAACATCAATTTGTTGATGACAGCGATTATAAATTTATGCTGGATATACATCGCTATATTGTCGGCAAAATCGGCCCGCTGAATTTTCCCGATGCATTTATCAAACGTTGGGTGCTTGCCTCGAACGAAAAAAATACGCCCGAAAATATCGAAAAAGATTATCCCCGAACCATTGAGGGACTGACTTGGCAATTGATCAAAGAGAAATTGGCCGGCGATTACGAAATCAAAGTCGAGGAATCTGATTTGACCCGGATGGCCAAAAAGGTGACCGGGGCGCAATTTGCCAATTACGGCATTACCAATGTTCCTGTCGATATGCTTGAAAATTATGCCAAAGAAATGTTGGGTAAAAAAGACAAAGTTCAGGATCTGGCCAACCGGGTGATTGAAGAAAAGTTGACTCAAGAAATCAAGAAAAATGTTACATTGAATGAAAAAGAAGTAACATTGAATCAGTTCAATCAACTCTTCGCCGAAAATAAAGATATTCAACCGGACGAAGAATAAATTTTCGGGCAACAGGTTTAAACCGCCGAAAATCAGCATCTTTGTTCTATTCAAAAAAAATTAATAAATACAAGCATTATGAACGATTTCAGAAAATATGCAACCAAGCATTTGAGAATAAACAGTTTGGCATTGGATCAATATATGAATACCCAAAATATCAAACCTCAAGGCTATTTGAATCCGTACATTTTGGAAGAAAGACAACTGAATGTAACTCAATTGGATGTTTTTTCTCGTTTGATGATGGACCGCATCATCTTTTTGGGAACGGCGATCGACGATACCACCGCCAATGTCATTCAGGCTCAATTGTTGTATTTGGATTCGGCGGATCCGGGCAAAGACATCGCGGTTTATATGAATTCTCCCGGCGGATCGGTGTATGACGGATTAGGTATTTACGACACCATGCAGTTTATCAGCAGCGATGTTTCGACGATTTGCACCGGCATGGCGGCATCTATGGCGGCTGTATTACTTGTTGCCGGAACAAAAGGCAAACGTTTTGCGTTGAATCACTCCCGCATCATGATTCATCAACCGATGGGAGGAGCGCAAGGACAAGCATCCGATATCGAAATTACGGCTCGTGAAATTCAAAAAATGAAAAAAGAACTGTACACGATCATTGCCGAACATTCGGGAAATCCGTTCGAAAAAATAGAAAAAGATTCGGATCGCGATTACTGGATGACTTCTTCGGAAGCCAAAGAATATGGAATGATTGATGATGTGCTTGTAAAACAAATCAAAAAATAAACATCAACGACTGATCTCACCATTCATTCAGATATGAGCAAAACGAATAATGAAAAGTGCAGTTTTTGCGGCAAAAGCAGCAAAGACGCCGGTTTTATGATTACGGGACTGAATGCCAATATTTGCGACAGTTGTACGTTAATGGCGTATGATATTTTAAAGGAATCGGATCCCGAAAAGGGAAATAAACCTTCTTATTTCAGGTTGACAAAAAATGAATTGCCGAAGCCGGCGGAGATCAAAACATTTTTGGATCAATACGTTATCGGGCAGGATAATGCCAAAAAATATTTATCGGTTGCCGTTTACAATCATTACAAACGATTGTTGCAAATGCCGTCTGGTGATGATGTCGAGATTGAAAAGTCGAATATCATCATGGTGGGATCCACGGGCACCGGTAAAACGTTGTTGGCCCGAACGATTGCCAAAATGCTTCATGTACCGTTCACCATTGTGGATGCAACCGTGTTGACCGAGGCGGGGTATGTGGGCGAAGATATCGAAAGTATTTTGACCCGATTGTTGCAAGTGGCTGATTATAAAGTGGATGCCGCCGAACGTGGTATTGTTTTCATCGACGAAATCGATAAAATCGCCCGGAAAGGGGATAATCCGTCCATCACGCGCGATGTAAGCGGTGAAGGCGTACAACAAGGATTGTTGAAATTGTTGGAAGGTTCGGTGGTGAATGTGCCTCCGCAAGGAGGACGAAAACATCCGGACCAGAAAATGATTCCGGTGGACACCAAAAATATCTTGTTTATTTGCGGCGGGGCTTTCGACGGTATCGAAAAGAAAATCGCCATGCGGTTGAATACCAAGGTGGTCGGATATACAGCCGGCAAAATGACCGCGAACATCGATCGGGAAAATTTATTGCAATATATTGCTCCGCAGGATTTAAAGGCTTTCGGATTGATTCCGGAAATTATCGGACGTCTGCCCATTCTCACCTATTTAAATCCGTTGGATCGGGATGCTTTGCGGGCGATTCTCACCGAACCCAAAAATTCGATCATCAAGCAATACGTCAAATTATTTGAAATGGATGACGTGGTCTTGAAAATTGATGATAAGGTATTGGAATTTATCGTGGATAAGGCGGTTGAATTTAAATTGGGCGCCCGCGGATTGCGTTCCATCGCCGAAACCATCATGATGGATGCCATGTTCGACATTCCTTCCGCCGGCGAACAAGAACTTCACATCACGCTCGATTATGCCAAAATGAAACTGGAAAAAGCTAACTTCGAAGGGCAACAAGTAACTTAAACAGGATTCATTTCAAACGCGAAAATGTTGTTTTATATCGTTTGCCCGATACCGTATTTGTTTCAGGAACGGTAACAGACGATAAAGGATATTTTTTGTTAAATGTCGCGAAGAACGAATACCTGCTTAAGATTTCGATGTTGGGATACAAGCCGGATTCTTTGAAAATTGTGGATGAACATACAGGAACCATTACCCTTTTACCCCAAAAAGAAATGCTGAAAGAAGTCGTTGTCACAGGAGCGGCTGATCTGTTCAAAATGGAGAATAACGGGATTTCTGCGGATATACAAAACACCCCGCTAAAAAATATGGGAAACTTATCGGAAGTTCTCGGTCAAATGCCTTTTGTAGTAAAAGATGACGATGCATACACCGTATTGGGTAAGGGGACTCCCATATCTTATATCAATAACCGCGAGGAAATGATATTTTTAAAACGTCTAAAGATAAAAATATCTTTAGTTACAATGGTCTAAACAGTATATGGGATGATTATATGTACAGAAGAAGTATCGTTTTGGAAATTCGTTATCGTTTTAATGCCGTACAAAACAGATATAAAGGGAATAGGTCTACGAATGAGCTGGATAGACTTTAGAATATTTCATCGAGAACGATAATCAAAAAACATTTGATTAATAATCAAATAAATTTTTTAATTTTTATGTTTAATTTTCAAAAGAGAACATTTCCAAACCATAAGCTTACGCATAATGGCTATAAACACATAAGTGCTATATGTTTTAACCCCGCAACTTTTGCGGGAGAGCCGCTGTCAAAGCCAAAAAGTGACGCTTTTTATCAATATTTGATAAAATCGTCACTTTTTCAGGTTTAATTCTTATGTTTTTTAATCTTCGTTTCTGTAAACGGTAACGCATGTATTGGCATTGCCGATATCCAATCCTACGGCTAATTGGGGATTACGGGAAACAACCCCTTCGTCGGCATTTTTCACGTTGGATTTGAACGATCCCGCTATCTTTTGTCTTGAATTTAAACAATACCCGTGAGAAGCACACTTTTCGGGTTCGGGATAAGTTTCGATGGACACGATGCCGTTAAATTCCTGACGGAAACAATCCACTAATTCGGGATATAAGGCTCCTCCGCCCACCACATACATTTTGGAACATTTATTGAAATCATCATCCAAAAATGCTTTTCTCATCGCCGGGGAGATAATATCGTGATAATACGTTTTCAGCGCTTTTTCTCTGATTTCGGACAAATTGCGGTTGGTTCTGTTTACAATTATGTTTCCGCGTTGAAAAGCCACATCGATTTGATGTTCCGTTTTTAAATTGAGGTACAGATTCTTTTGCAATTCATTCGACAAGATATTCACGGCATGACGGATTCCTTGCGTACTCACCGCCGAACGATTGATGATTCCCGAACGGGTGCTTACAACTACTTCGCAGGTTCCGTAACCCAAGCTTACAATGAAAAAATTGTCTTTTTCTTGTATCCCGCCTTCTCTGATGGCTGTGATACAACCCAATATTTCAGGCAATATCTCAACTTTACTGACGATTATTTCTTTCTTTGCATTGACCGTTCCGCCAAAGGTGGATGCATCATACAAAATGTTGTGCGTACCTAACAATTGATCTTTAACTTGCTCTCTGTAAAGTAGATAGGTCGAAAACGGAAATCCGGTCGTCAAAAATAATTCTTCGTCTCTCTTCGGTTGAGTCAACAATAAGCTTGCCTTACTCAGCAAATTGTATTCGTTTTCGGTAGGTGCGCCGTTAAAATTTTTGTGGGGGCTGTATCCTTCCGTCAGTGCAAGGTTTCCCACCATGTAGTCTTCGTCATTGACTTTTACTCTTATCCCGTTCAGGATATTATCCGCAACATTTGGAAGTTCTCTGTTTATTGCTTCATAAACACTGGGAAATACATAAGATTTAAGCATAATTATCCTATTATTAAATTGGTTTATCATTCAAAATTCAGACAAAAAACCGGAAAATTATCGAAACAGAAAGGAATACCCGTATTTATTTATCAACGACTGTCCGGCAATTTATTGAATCACTGAAACCAGCTCCACATCGAAGATCAAAACAGAATAACCGGGAATGGTTGTTCCCGAACCGGCTTCTTTATACCCCAATTGCCAAGGGATATACAACTGCCATTTATCGCCCGGCCTCATTTCTTGCAGTGCAACCCACCATCCTTCAATCAATTTATTCATTCTGAACCCTGCCGGCTTGTATATTCCGTCTTCGACATATTTTCCGTCAATATATGAAGTATCAAACCACTTCCCCGCAACAATGGTATCGCCCGATATGTCAAATCCCGCAAGCGTCGCTCCGGTATAATATACATTTATGCTGTCGGTGTATACCGGCCTTTTTTGATCTGCCGATCCCGATTTCAACACCTTGTAGTACAAATAACCGCTTCCGCTTCCTGCATCCACACGATAAAGATCGGAACGACTTGCTAAATTATTAAAGAATACTTCATTCTCCGTTTTCCATTCAGAATCACCGGAGTCGTTATCGTCCTTGCACCCCGAAAAAAATAATCCGGTCAAAAAAAGAAATAAAAACGATATAAAATATATTTTTTGATTCATCTTGGTCAAGCATTGAGAAATGTGGTGCCTCCTTTTATTTTATTATTGTAATAAATTAATCAGTTCATATTTTGACAGAAAGGAATTTTCCGGATTTTTTCCCCGGAAAATTACCCATTCACCCATTTCAAATTTTTTACAAAAGTATTCGTTTCTATGACATATTTTTATTAAAAAAATAAGGATTATGTTAAAATGTATAGAATAATTCGATCCGGCAAATCAAAGCATGACAAAATAATTGGTTAAGTATCTCTCAGATAATATCTTACTGAAATTATGATTCTTTAAAAAGATTTTTCATACTGACCCGGCCGATAATGATTTTGCTTAAATCGTCGATCGAAACGCGCTCTTGCGCCATACTGTCGCGATGACGGATGGTTACGGTTCTGTCTTCCCGTGTTTGATGATCGACGGTTACGCAATAAGGCGTACCGATGGCATCCTGACGACGGTAGCGTTTTCCGATGCTGTCTTTTTCGTCATACATGCATTTGAAATCGAATTTTAAAGCATCGATGATTTCACGCGCTTTCTCGGGAAGTCCGTCTTTTTTCACCAAAGGCAATACCGCCAATTTCACGGGAGCCAACGCAGGAGGCAATTTCAGCACAACCCGGCTTTCTCCGTCTTCCAGCTGCTCCTCGCAGTAAGATGCCGACATGATCGACAAAAACATACGGTCTACCCCGATCGAAGTTTCGATCACATAAGGAATATACGATTTATTTAATTCGGGATCGAAATACTGAATCTTTTTGCCCGAATATTTTTCGTGACTGCCCAAGTCAAAATCGGTACGCGAATGGATTCCTTCCACCTCTTTAAATCCGAAGGGCATTTCGAACTCGATGTCGGTGGCTGCATTGGCATAATGAGCCAATTTGTCGTGATCGTGAAAGCGGTATTTATTTTTTCCGAATCCCAAAGCTTGATGCCATTTCATCCGGATTTCCTTCCACCGGGCAAACCATTCGAGTTCTTCTCCCGGACGGACGAAAAACTGCATCTCCATTTGTTCAAATTCCCGCATGCGGAAAATAAACTGACGGGCAACGATTTCGTTCCGGAATGCTTTTCCGATTTGTGCAATTCCGAACGGTATTTTCATCCGTCCTGTTTTTTGTACATTCAAAAAGTTGACGAAAATTCCTTGTGCCGTTTCGGGACGAAGATAAACTTTCATCGATCCGTCGGCGGTAGAACCCATTTCGGTGGAGAACATCAGGTTGAATTGGCGTACCTCCGTCCAGTTCCGTGTTCCGCTGACGGGGCATACCACTTCGTAGTCGATGATGATTTGACGCAATTCTTCCAAATCCCCGTCATTCAAAGCTTTTACGAAACGGTTGTGGATTTCGTCCCTTTTTTCCTGATTTTCAAGCACTCGCGGATTGGTTCCTCTGAATTTTGTCTCATCAAAGGTTTCTCCGAATTTTTTTGCGGCTTTTTCGATTTCTTTTTCGATTTTTTCGTCGTACTTGGCCAGCAATTCTTCGATCAGCACATCGGCGCGGTACCGTTTTTTGCTGTCTTTGTTGTCGATCAGCGGGTCATTGAATGCATCAACATGCCCCGACGCTTTCCAAATGGTAGGATGCATAAAAATGGCGGAATCGATTCCCACGACGTTTTCATTCAACAATACCATGCTGTCCCACCAATATTTTTTGATGTTGTTTTTCAATTCCACTCCGTTTTGCCCATAATCGTAAACGGCTCCCAGACCGTCGTAAATTTCGCTGGACGGAAATACAAATCCGTATTCTTTGCAATGTGAAATCAGTTTTTTGAAAACGTCTTCTTGTTGTGCCATTTTTTATTTTTTTAATAAAAACAGATACCGTTTTTGCGATATACTTAAAGAGTGCAAAGCTAAAAAAAAAATCTCATAAATGAAGACCGGTATATAAAGGATTTTCCGGAAAAACAAGGCACGTATAATCCTTCATTTTTTTTGCGTATTTTTGCAGGCGCTCAAAAAACGATTAGATCACAGATTAATTATGATACCGAAAGATTCTTCCGAAAACATCGAAAACGAAGACTTGGAAAACGACCTGCCTCAAAAGCAAGAACAAGAAGACGAAAATAATGAGAATAGTTCCCTTTTGTCGGAGGAAGATCATTCGGAGTACAAAGTTCCCGATTCGGGGCAGGATGTTGTCAAACATCATTTGTCGGGCATGTTCCAAAACTGGTTTTTGGATTATGCTTCGTATGTTATTTTGGAGCGGGCCGTGCCTCATATCAACGACGGGTTGAAACCGGTGCAACGCCGGATTCTTCATTCCATGAAAAGAATGGATGACGGACGTTACAACAAAGTAGCGAATATCATCGGACATACCATGCAGTTTCACCCGCACGGTGATGCGTCCATCGGCGATGCGTTGGTGCAATTGGGTCAAAAAGATCTGTTGATCGACTGTCAGGGGAACTGGGGTAACATTCTCACCGGCGACGGCGCCGCGGCTCCCCGTTACATCGAAGCTCGTTTGTCGAAATTTGCGCTCGAAGTTGTTTTTAATCCGAAAACGACTCTATGGAAATTGTCTTATGACGGCCGAAACAAAGAACCGGTTACGCTTCCCGTGAAGTTTCCGTTGTTGTTGGCACAAGGAGTGGAAGGTATTGCCGTGGGACTTTCGTCGAAAATACTTCCGCATAATTTCAATGAATTGCTGGGTGCTTCAGTAGCGTATTTAAAAGGTGAACATTTCGAAATTTTTCCCGATTTTCCGACAGGGGGATATATTGATGTTGCCCGCTATAATGACGGACAACGGGGCGGATCGGTGAAAATACGCGCCAAAATCGGCAAGGTCGACAATAAAATATTGTCCATTACCGAAATTCCTTTCGGAAAAACAACTTCCTCAATCATCGAAAGTATTTTAAAAGCCAATGACAAAGGCAAAATAAAGATTCGGAAAGTCGACGACAACACGGCCCAAAATGTGGAAATTCTGGTGTATCTGGCTCCGGGTACTTCTTCCGACAAAACAATCGATGCGTTGTATGCTTTTACCGATTGTGAAATCAATGTTTCTCCCAACTGTTGCATTATTTCCGAGAACAAACCGCACTTTTTGAGGGTTTCGGATGTATTGAAACATGCGACCGATAATACATTGGCCTTGTTGAGATCGGAACTCGAAATTCAAAAAAATGAATTGCTGGAAAGCCTTCATTTCGCTTCACTTGAAAAAATATTTATCGAAGAACGTATTTATAAAGATAAAGAATTTGAACAAAGCCGGTCGATGGATGAAGCGGTCAATCATATCGACAAACGGCTGACTCCGTTTAAACCTTCGTTTATACGGGAAGTCACGCGCGAAGACATTCTCAAGCTGATGGAAATAAAGATGGGACGCATTCTCAAATTTAATTCCGACAAAGCGGACGAACTGATCGCAAACATCAAAAAACAGATTGAAGAAATCGATTATAATCTGGCGCACATTGTTGATTATACCATTCAATGGTTTACGAACCTGAAAGAAAAATACGGTAAAAATTTTCCGCGGATGACCGAAATCCGCAGTTTCGACACCATCGAAGCCGCCAAAGTCGTCGAAGCCAACGAAAAATTGTACATCAACCGGGAAGAAGGTTTTATCGGAACAGGACTCAAAAAAGACGAGTTTGTTTGTAATTGTTCCGACCTCGACGACATCATTATTTTTTACAAAGACGGAAAATATAAGATCGTCAAGGTCAGCGAAAAAATGTTTATCGGCAAAAACATACTTTTAGTCAATGTATTCAAAAAGAATGATAAACGAACCATTTACAATGTTGTTTACAAAGACGGAAAAGACGGCGCGTATTACATCAAACGTTTTGCCGTGACGGGCGTTACGCGAGATCGGGAATACGACCTGACGCAAGGAAATCCAAATTCAAGGGTGGTTTATTTTTCGGCAAATCCCAACGGAGAGGCCGAAATTATACGGATATTGTTGAAACCGAAACCCCGCCTGAAGCTGCTTATCATCGAAAAAAATTTCGGAGACATCGCCATCAAAGGGCGTCAATCAATCGGAAATGTGGTAACGAAAAACGATGTATACAAAATAACGCTCAAAGAAAAAGGCGCCTCCACATTGGGCGGACGGAAAGTCTGGTTCGACCGGGATGTTCTCCGGTTGAATTATGACGGCAGGGGCGATTTTCTCGGTGAATTTCAAGGAGAAGACCAAATTCTGGTCGTCAGCCGGAACGGCGATTTTTATACCACTAATTTTGATGTCAGCAATCATTACGGCGACGATATTATTTTCATCGAAAAATTCGACCCGGATAAGGTCTGGACCGCCGCACTTTACGATGTCAGTCAAAACGGATATGCTTATTTGAAGCGGTTTACGTTTGAAACTTCTCAACGCAAGCTCAATTTTGTGGGCGAGAATCCCGGCAATAAGTTGATTTTGGTTACCGATACGATGTTTCCGCGTCTGGAAGTGACATTCGGAGGCCACGACAGCTTCCGGGATCCGATGATTGTGGATGCGGAAGAATTTATCGGCATAAAAAGTTTCAAAGCAAAAGGCAAACGCCTTTCAACATTCGAAGTAAAATCCGTCATCGAATTGGAGCCGACGCGCTTTCCGGAAGAACCGGTCGAAGCATCATCCGACAATGTTTCTTCGGAAGACGACGGAGGAAATAACGAGGATGATGAAAATGTGGTGCAAGGATCGTTGTTTGAAGAATAAAATATCCGGTTTCTTACGGGAAATATTGCTTTAATTTACCGGTTAATTCGTGTAAATTACAGACTTCAACCCCGTTTTTCAACGGATATCCGGATTGAACGGGAGCAGCGACGAACGTATTATCGGGTTGGATGATCTCAAGGGCGTTCCAAAAGCCTTTCGTCAATTGGGGAGCAGTAGACGCTTTGCATTCAACGGCAATCGTCCGGCCGTTCCGTTCGATAATCAGATCTATCTCATCCCCTGCTGAATCGCGGTAAAAAGAAAAATGACAATCGTTTAAAGAAGCGATGACATTTTCAATCACAAATCCTTCCCATGATGAACCGAAAACAGGGTTACCCATTAAGGAATTGAAATGATTGATTTGTAATAATCGATGAAGAAGCCCGGAGTCTCTCACATAAATTTTCGGAGATTTTAAAAGTCTTTTTTTGACATTTCTTTCCCAAGGCGATAAAGAACGAAGAATAAAGGTCTGTTCCAACAAATCTGTGTATCGACGTATGGTAGGGTGCGTAACGCCTAACGACTCTCCGAGTTTGGTCGCATTCAACAATTGTCCTTGAATATGAGCGCACATGGAAAGCATCCGTCGTAATTGCAATGCGGGTATTTGAAATCCCAACTGCGGAATATCTCTTTCAATATAGGTGCGGATAAAATTTTCTCTCCATAATACACTCCCTTCTTCTGTTTCGGCGAGATAGCTTTCCGGATACCCTCCCCGCAGCCAAAATGTGTTCAAATCAAACTTTTCTTCGGACATCAATTCTTCGATCGTAAATGGTGTGAGTTCAATGAATCCGATTCTTCCGGCAAGCGATTCGGAGGCCTTTTGAATCAAATCCCGGGAAGCAGAACCCAATAATATAAACCGTCCCGGTTGCCGATCGGCATCAATGACACTGCGAAGCACAGAGAATAATTCCGGCACGAGCTGTATTTCGTCCAAACAAATTGTTTTGTCTTGATTTGCTTTGAAAAAAAGGGTCGGCTCGTGCAGTTTGTTCAGATCATCTATATTTTGAAGATCAAGATAAAGATAGGAGTCCGAGTTTCGGTACAACATTTTAATTAATGTGGATTTACCGCATTGTCGGGGGCCCAATATCACAACACCGGGAAATATTCGAAGATTTTCTTTCACAAAAGCTTCTGTCTTCCGCGCTATTAATTCATGCATATTGTAAATATGATTTTCAATTTGTGCAAAAATAATAAACTTTAGACAGAATACAAAATATTATATAATTACCGTCTTTTTGCATTTGTTTTTGCCCGTTGTCTGGCCTGTTCCTGCTGTTTCTTTTGGGCTTCTTCCAAACGAGCCATGAATCCTGATCTTTTGCGCGGTTTCTTTTTATTTTCCTCCAATTTGGCCAACAGCTTTTCTTCATTGACGAATTGACGGAAAATTAAAGTCTGAATAATCGTCAGCAACGTCGATACCAGATAATAATACGTCAATCCCGAAGCATATTGGTTAAAAAACACCAAAAACATCAGCGGCATCAGGTACATGATGTATTTCATTCCCGGCATCTGTTGTTGTCCCGTATTGGTTGCATCGGCGTTGAATTTGGTGTAAATCAGATTCACAATCGTCATCAGTATGCAAAACAGGCTGATGTGATTTCCGAAATACGGCGTAATAAACGGTATATATTGGTTCCAAGTGTAAACCGCATCGTAAGTGGATAAGTCTTTTGCCCAGAGGAAACTTTCCTGACGCAATTCGATGGCGGACGGGAAAAACATGAACAGGGCGATCAAGAACGGCATTTGAAGCAGCATCGGTATGCATCCGCTCATAGGGCTGGCTCCTGCCCGACTATATAGCGCCATGGTTGCTTTTTGACGATCCATGGCTTTGTCCTGTCCCGGATATTTTTTACTGATTTCTTCCACTTGCGGACGAAGTACACGCATTTTGGCCGAAGACATGTATGATTTGTAAGTCAGCGGGAAAAGCACCAATTTCACCACTAAGGTCATTAAGAATATGATTAATCCGTAGCTGCCGATAAAACTTCCGAAAAAGTTAAACATCGGCAAAATCAACCATTTGTTTACCCAACGGAAAATGGAAGAACCCAACGGCACCAATTTGTCAAGTTCCTGCCGGTCGTCGGATGCCACCCCTTTATCGTATTTTTTTAATATGGAATAATGATTCGGGCCCAAATAAAAACGGAATCCCGTAACTTCCTTTCCCGTCGGGTCAAAAGCCACAGCCATCTGACTGTCGAAAATTTTCAGGTACATCCCGTCCGAAACCATTTTGGAATCCAATTTGACGGATGTAAATCCTTCATTTGCAATCAATACGGAAGAAAAAAACTGATCTTTAAACGCAATCCATTGTACTCTTCCGCTCAACGACTTCGAATCATCTTTCGATTCGCTCAATTTTTCGACATCATCGGCCGTGAATTTGTAATAAATCTGCGTATAACGTTCTTCAAATTTGCGTCCGGTTTCCTGTTGACGAATTTTTCCGACCCAATGCATATCCAACGAATTGGTGCCGGGAGACAAAACAGTATCCATATTTTTTGCCGAAACATCGAACCGGAGCATATAATCACCGGGAGCCAACGTATAAATAAAATCCAGATATTGATCGTCATTCAAACTCAAGCGCATGGTCACCGATTTTCCGTCGGCGCCGGCTATCGGTTTAAAATACATGTCGGACGTATTCAATATCCGGTTGTTGGTCGTAATGAAATTGAATCCGTAATCGGCCTCGTCATTGTCAAATAAAATCAACGGCAAAGAATCGGACGTCCGGTAGTTTTTTAACCGCGCCTTATAAATGCGTCCGCCTTTATTGGATAACGACAATTCCATCACGTCATTCTCAAGTGTGGTAAATTCGTCCGAACCTTCCATCACAGGGGTAAATGCGCCATATTGTACATGAAATACGGAATCATTTTGAGTCGTTTGCAACACACCGGCAGAGTCTTTCGCTTGCATTAATGCACTTCCGGCCTGTTTTTCGGCAAGTTGCCGGGCAAATTCGACCCGCGCGATCGAATCCTGATATTTTTTTTGTGCTGCGATTTGTTCTTCGGAAGGACGGGAAATCCAAACAAAAACACCCAGTAAAACGGCAATTAATATAAATCCGATAATCGACTGTTTATCCATTATTATTTTGGTGATTTTTCGTTGTTATTTTTTTTATTTTCTATCACCGCTTTTACAAAAGAGATGAAAAGCGGATGAGGATTGAGGACGGTACTGTTGTATTCGGGATGAAATTGTACGCCGATAAACCATTTGTGACCGGGTATTTCGATCACTTCCACCAGATCGGTCTCGGGGTTGTGTCCCGTACATTTCAACCCCGCAGCTTCAAATTCGGCCCTATATTTGTTGTTAAATTCAAAACGATGACGATGACGCTCCTGAATCACCTGTTTGTGATAGGCCTTATAAACTCGCGAATCTTTTTCAAGCTCGCAATCATACAATCCCAAGCGCATGGTGCCTCCGAGGTTCGAAACTCCTTTTTGATCTTCCATCAAGTCGATCACATTGTACGGCGTTTTTTCGTCTATTTCCGTGGAATTGGCGTCGGCATACCCCAATACATGACGGGCATATTCGACCACCATGCATTGCATTCCGAAACATATTCCGAACACCGGCACGTTGTTTATGCGTGCATACTTGATGGCGCTGATTTTTCCTTCCGTTCCCCGTTGTCCGAAACCCGGAGCGATCACCAGTCCGTCAAATTCGGACAGCAATTCTGACACATTGGTTTCGTCCACTTTTTCGGAATGAATAAATGACAACTCCAATTTGCGGTCGTTGTATGTCGCGGCTTGGAAAAGCGATTCGTTGATGGATTTATAGGCATCCGGCAACTCCACGTATTTGCCGATCAATGCAATTTTAACCGATTCTTTGGCATCTTTCATCCTGAAAAGAAATTCTTTCCAAGGCTTCAGTTCGGGTGTTTCCCCGATCGGAAGTTTCATTTTCCGGAGAATCGTCTCGTCCATTTTTTGTTGCTGCATCCTGATCGGCACTTCGTAAATGGTCGGTACGTCAACCGATTGAACCACCGCCGATTCCATCACATTACAGAACAATGCCACCTTGCGCAACACTTCTTCCGAAAGAGGCCGTTCGGTTCGCAGTACCAAAATATCGGGTTGAATACCCAGTTCCTGCAATTGTTTCACAGAATGTTGGGTGGGTTTCGTTTTCATTTCTTTGGCCGCGGCAATATACGGCACATAAGTAAGATGCACGCAAATACAATTCCGTCCCAATTCCCAACGCAATTGACGTACACTTTCGATAAAAGGCAGCGATTCGATGTCGCCTACCGTTCCGCCGATTTCGGTGATGACAAAATCAAATTTGTTTTTGGATCCGAGAAATTTGATATTGCGCTTGATTTCGTCGGTAATGTGGGGTACCACCTGAACGGTTTTTCCCAGATAATCACCTTTACGTTCTTTATTGATTACATTTTGATAAATGCGGCCGGTGGTCACATTATTGGCCCGGGTGGTGGGTACATTCAAAAAACGCTCATAATGCCCGAGA
This sequence comes from Candidatus Azobacteroides sp., assembly GCA_009787405.1. Lineage (GTDB taxonomy): Bacteria > Bacteroidota > Bacteroidia > Bacteroidales > WRGA01 > WRGA01. The sequence continues at coordinate 6,467 of WRGA01000085.1, read as the reverse complement.
TCCAAATCCGCTTCATGCCCGTCGATCGTCACATAACACTCTCCGTGTTCGTAAGGATTGAGTGTGCCCGGATCGATATTGATGTACGGATCAAATTTTTGAATGGTCACATCATATCCTCTGGCTTGCAGTAATTTTCCGATCGAAGCGGATATAATGCCTTTTCCGAGTGAAGAAATTACGCCTCCGGTAACGAATATATATTTTGTATTGTTCACAACAACAATGATTTAAAATTCTGCAAAATATACTGATGTTAAAAAGACGCAAAGGTAACAAAAACCGGGAATTTTCTATTAATTATACGGGTCCTTATTCAAAAGTTACCAGCTGGCCCGTTGAGTTTCAACACCGATGGTGATCATTTTTGCTCCGAGTTCCCGGACTTCCTGCAACATTTTTAACCGGTCTTCTTCCGTGCTGGTCGTTATTCCGCCGAAAAATTTATGCTCCACGACTTCCAATCCGGTATATTCCAAAATTCCGACATCGGTCAGTTTCCGCATGGCTTCCAGCATTCCGTTCTGCTCGTATATTTCTTTTTTTCCGCCCATTGTATTGATCACGACCGCTTTTTTCCCGATAAATCCTCTTTCCAACCCGTTTACTCCGGACGAATAAGCAAATTTTTCGGCAAATACGCGATCGAAATATCCTTTCAAGATGGCCGGCGCCCCCATCCACCAAATCGGATATATAAAAGTGAGTACAGATGAATCTTGAATTATTTCTTGCTCTATCTTAATATCTATCAGATAGTCATTTTTTGCAATCGCCACAAAATCAGCGACATCAAGAATAGGATCAAATTTTTCTTCATACAAATCCCGGAAAACGTATTCTTTCCCCGCAGCGGCGAGTGTCTCGACAAGGGTGTCGGCAATCGACTTGCAAAAACTTTTTGCTTCGGGATTGGCATAAACAATTAAATGTTTCATATATAAACCCTTATAATATTTTTCACCTTACATCAAACAACTTAGAAATTCCTGCAAGTTTAGGGCTTTTTTTTGACATTTGTACAAAGAAAGTTAAAGCTTTAACGTTAAAAAATGAAAATTATTTGACATCTTGTTAGTTATCCTTCAATGATTCATCCGAATTATTTGATGAATTTAATTGTTTTTTGGTATTATTTAACAAAAAACGATTGCCGCTAATTTAAAAATTAAAAAAGTAGTATAAAATACCGAAATCAGCCGTTTCCGGAATGCTTATATAAAATTCTTTTTTTATCTTTGCCGTATGATTTTTAATGTATTAAACACAATATCAATGTGTTGTAATTTAAAGTGTTCGCAAACATGGGATTCTTAGGATTCGGAAAATCAAAAAGACAGGCGCATAAACATAAAAAGGAGTTTAAAGATTCTCCGGATACCGCTGTATTCACCACAAAATTCGTGACCGAAGACAAAGCCGACATCACGTATGTTTGTCATGATGCAGACGACGGCGCCTGGCAGTTTTTCAGCGAAGACCGGTATGAAGATTTTGCGGAAATCGCCCGGCTGGCAAGTCTGAAAGAGATTATCAGTCTCGATGATTCTGTGTTGGAGATTGCCGATTTGCCCGAAGGATATTTTGCTTTTCGCCCTCATAAGAGGTATCACTGGATGACCAAAAAACAAGAATAATACTTTTTATGTTACTACGAATCGCAATTCAGGCCAAAGGGCGCCTGCATGAAGAATCCATGAAATTGTTGGAGGAAGCGGGAATCAGGCTTTCTTCGGGTAAAAGAACATTATTGATTCCTTCCAAAACATTTCCCGTCGAAGTGCTGTTCTTACGCGACGACGATATTCCTCAATCGGTGGCGACGGGAATCGCAGATGTAGGAATTGTCGGAGAAAACGAATTTGAAGAAAAAAAAGAAAATGCGGAAATCGTCAAACGATTGGGTTTCAGCAAATGCAGATTGTCGCTGGCCATTCCGAAGGAAGAGGTGTATCCCGGATTGGAATGGTTTTCAGGACGAAAAATAGCCACTTCTTATCCGAATATTCTCCGCGGATTTTTACAACAAAACAACATTCAGGCCGAGATACACGAAATAACCGGTTCGGTCGAAATCGCACCCGGAATCGGTTTGTCCGATGCCATTTTTGATATTGTCAGCTCCGGCAGCACATTGACCGGCAATCATTTGAAAGAGGTGGAAACGGTCATGCAATCGGAAGCTTTATTAATCGGGTATAAAGAACTTGCCGACATCAAACGGGAAATTCTGAATGAATTGATTTTCAGGATGAATGCCGTACAAACCGCGGAAGGAAAGAAATACATTTTGCTGAATGCCCCCAACGATAAGTTGAATGAAATATTTACTTTGCTGCCGGGAATGAAAAGCCCCACCGTCGTGCCGTTGGCCGAAAAAGGGTGGAGTTCCGTTCATTCGGTCATCAGCGAAAAACAATTTTGGGAAATCATCGGAAAGTTGAAAACTTTGGGCGCCGAAGGCATTTTAGTTATCCCCATCGAGAAAATGATTTTATGATGACACAATCCCCGCATCCCTCTACCCACACCCCTTAACTCTTAACTCTTAATTCTTAACTCATAACTCTAAACCCTTAACTCTTCCATGCAAGTATCTTCGGATATACAATTGATGAAAATAAAGTTGTCCGATGCTCCGGAAATTTTTCAAGCCATTGATGCAAACAGAACAGATTTGCGTGAATGGCTTTCTTTTATTGATGATACGCTCGACCGGGAAGATACCGAAGATCTCATCAATTACATCAACGACATCGGAGAAAAAACATTTTTAATCCGTTATCGACAGGAAGTTGCCGGACTGATCGGATTTAAAGATACCGACGTTTTAAACCGGCGTACCGAAATCGGATATTGGTTAGTGGAAAAATTCCGTAAAAAAGGAATTGTCACTCAATCGGTTAAGTCATTATTAAAATATGCTTTCGAGGAGTTGGATTTAAACAGAGTACAGATAAAAGCCGGAACGGAAAATATAAAAAGCCGCCGCGTTCCCGAAAGATTAGGCTTTTCTTTCGAAGGAATCGAACGGGAAGGCGAATATTTAAACGGCGGATTCATCGACTTGGCGGTATACAGCCTGCTGAAGTCGGAATATTTTAAGGCCGTTTGAATTATTCGGGCATACGATAAAATATTTAAATGATTATCGGATGTTGTACCCCTATCCTCACCTGTGGGGGGTAAAAAATGTTGTTTTCCGTCCCTCCGGGGACAACATATTGGTAGAAAGGAGAGTCCCTCCGGTGACCAAAGTCCCGTCAGGGACGTAATGCGGGAAGGAAAACAAGTTGTCCCCGGCGGGACAGACCTACCCCTTTAATTTTTCTTTTAAAAAATTTCCGGTATACGAACGGTCACAGCGGCTGATATCTTCGGGCGTGCCGACACATACCACTTCTCCTCCTTCTTTTCCGCCTTCGGGCCCCATGTCGATGACATGGTCGGCACATTTGATGACGTCCAGGTTGTGTTCGACAATCAATAAGGTGTGGCCTCGGGCAATTAAAGCGTCGAACGCTTTCAATAACGTTTTAATGTCATGGAAATGCAATCCGGTGGTCGGTTCATCAAAAATGAATAAGGTCGGATCCTGCCTTTCCATACCCAAGAAAGAAGCCAACTTAACACGCTGATTTTCACCGCCCGACAAAGTAGAAGAAGATTGTCCCGGTTTGATGTATCCCAATCCGACATCTTGCAGCGGACGTAATCGTTTGACGATGACTTTTTCGGTTGTGCCTTTCCCTGCTTCGAAAAATTCAATGGCCTGATTCACCGTCATTTCCAACAAGTCATAAATATTTTTGCCCCGGTATTCCACGTCCAACACCTCTTGTTTAAACCGGCGTCCGTGACACGATTCGCATTCCAGCGTAATATCGGCCATAAATTGCATTTCCACGGTAATGCAGCCTTCGCCCTTGCATTCTTCACAACGTCCGCCTTCGACATTGAACGAAAAATAAGCGGGTGTAAATCCCATCTGTTTGGATAATGCCTGCGCAGCATACAGTTTCCGGATTTCATCGTATGCTTTGATGTAAGTGACCGGATTGGAACGGGAGGAACGTCCGATGGGATTTTGATCGACAAATTCGACTCCTTTCAGCAAATGCAAATCGCCTTTCAATTCGTCGAACTGGCCGTTTCGTTCGGATGTTTCGTCGTAATGTTTTTTTAACGCGATATACAGAATTTGTCTGACCAACGACGATTTTCCCGAGCCGCTGACGCCGGTAACGACGGTCATGGTATTCAGCGGAAATTTAACCGATACATTTTTCAGATTATTTTCCCGCGCTCCGGTTATTTCGATGTAATTGTTCCATTTCCTGCGGTGCCGCGGAACTTCGATCTGTTCTCTTCCCGTCAGATAATCGACGGTGTACGATTTCTTTCCGCCGGTTTCAGGTTGTGCGGAAAATGTTCCGTTCAGCAAAGGCGTGATTTCTCCTTCATACACCACTTGTCCGCCCAAACGCCCGGCGCCCGGGCCGATGTCGATGATATAATCGGCCGCCCGGATAATTTCTTCGTCATGTTCGACCACCACGACGGTATTGCCCAAATCCCGCAATTGATATAAAACTTTGATCAATAAATCGGTGTCGCGCGAATGAAGTCCGATACTCGGCTCATCCAAGATATATAACGAACCGACCAGACTGCTTCCCAACGACGTGGCCAAATTAATCCGTTGGCTTTCTCCGCCCGATAGAGAAGACGACAAACGATTCAAGGTCAGATAGCCCAACCCTACGTCCAACAGAAATTGTATCCGGTTGTTGATTTCGATCAACAGTCGTTTGGCGATTAGGGCATCTTGCTCGTCTAATGTCAGATGATGAAAAAAATCTTTCAATTCGGTGATCGGCAAAAGTACCAAATCCGAAATGGAGAACCCGCCGACTTTCACATATTGTGCCTGTGCTTTCAACCGGGTGCCGTTACATTCGGGACAGATGGTTTTTCCGCGGTAACGGGCTGACATCACACGGTATTGTATTTTGTACAGATTTTCTTCCACAAACTTGAAAAACGCATAAATTCCGCTGAAATAGGGAGTTCCTTTCCATAACATATTGCGTTGCTCGTCCGTCAGCTTGTAATACGGCGTATGAACGGGAAATTCGGCTTTGCCTGCATTCAGGATCAATTCCCGTTTCCATTCGCTCATTTTTTCGCCTTTCCAACACACAACGGCATCTTCATAAACCGACAGGCCTTTGTTGGGAATCACCAGATCTTCGTCGATGCCGATCACTTTGCCGAATCCTTCGCATGTCGGACAAGCGCCTGCCGGACTGTTGAAGCTGAACATCAATTCATTCGGCTCTTCAAAGGTTATTCCGTCGGCCTCGAATTGATTGGAAAAATGTTTTTCTTCAACGTCCGATCCGGTATAGAATTTCAAGACGCATTCTCCGTGTCCTTCGTAAAAAGCGGTTTGTACGGAGTCGGCCAGACGGGTGGCGGTGTCTTTTTCAGGACTGCAGGTTAACCGGTCGATCAAAAGATAAATATCGTTCAGGTTAATGTCCGGTTGTGAAAACGCCTCCTCGATCCGCAAAATTTCCCCGTTTACGTCCACACGCGAAAAACCTTCTTTCGCCAACATTTCGAACCGGACATGCAAATCCCGCCCTTCCGACCGGTAAGGTTTTGTCAGTACCGTAAACCGGGTTCCTTCGGGATAAGTTGCCATGCAGTCGACAACATCGCTGATTTGATGTTTTTTGACTAATTGTCCCGATACCGGGGAATAGGTTTTTCCGATGCGGGCAAACAACAATCTCAAATAATCGTATATTTCGGTGGAGGTTCCGACGGTCGAACGCGGATTGCGCGTGTTTACTTTCTGCTCGATGGCGATGGCGGGCGGAATGCCTTTGATGTAATCGCATTCGGGCTTGCTCATTTTGCCCAAAAACTGACGGGCATACGACGACAAACTTTCGACGTATCGTCGTTGTCCTTCGGCATACAAGGTGTCGAATGCCAATGACGATTTTCCTGATCCGGAAAGCCCGGTGACAACTACAAATTTTTCTCTCGGAATTTCCACATCAATATTTTTGAGATTATTGACGCGGGCTCCTTTTATAAGAATGTTTTTATTTTCGGACACAGATGAATGTTAAGAGTTAAGAGTTAAAAGTTAAGAATTAAGAGTTAAAGGTTGATGATTTGTTATCTGTTTGATTTTCAATTGTTTTTATTAGATATGGTAAATGGAGAAACAATTTGCAAAGATACAGAGGGAGAATGAGTTGTGCAAAATCAGGAAAGTTAATTTATGGATACATCGGTATAAATGGTGCGCGAATGTTACGGAATTTGCGGGGAATCACCGCACAGATTGCACGGATTACACAGATTGAGGTGCGCGAAGGTAACGAAATTTGCGGGGAATTACCGCACAAATTGCACGGATTACACAGATTGAGGTGCGCGAAGGTAAC
>WRGA01000084.1 GCA_009787405.1 Candidatus Azobacteroides sp. | reverse complement strand
TTCGGGCGGGGGCTCACTAAGGCTGCGACGGGCGGTGAGCTTCCAAATTACCACTAAAGTGTCCGCGAGCAGACACCCCGACTGACGCCAAACCGCTCGTTACCTGCTGGCGTTTTTTATGTGTCATTCTTACTTTGTTCATAAATTCTCTCAAATTTCAACCTTTCAAATTTTACCATTTTCCTAAATTCATTCCAACACAAGATACCAGCAATAGCACCGATAATAGGTATGCCTTGTAGCAATTTTATTGCAAACAGTACATCAACTATTCCATTATGTGCGGATTTGTCAATTTCTTTTAATATGTGACTGTTAAGTTCTAATTTGTCCATATTCTTTAACAGTGAATTGTACTCTGCATTTTTCAATTCTCTATTGACAGAACAATACACAACAAGCGAATAATTGAGTAAATAATGTGTTTGTCCGCAATATGGGTCGCAGCCGTATAACATTGCATTGTTATTACAACACCTATATAGAAATGCTACAAAAAAATACAAATTAGGTATTCCTAAACCAAAAAATCCCAATAACATTTCCATTATCAAAAAAAATCCCAGTATTATCTTGTTTTCTAATTTGAGCGAATTTTGGAATAAGTTCTTTTCTGTGTTATTGCTATTTTGTCTGAAATTTATAATTATACCCGAATATTTTTTAACATATTCTATTGCATAACCTATACTATTTCGCAAACGAACTTGCGACTTTTCAGAAAACTTTTTACGAAGTCTTTCTGCATTGAATATGTTTGTTTGCCGTTTCAGCAAATGTAATTCTTGTTCTTCAATACTCATAACGCACTTCCTCCCACAGCGACTGACCGATAAATAGAGTTCTTTACAAACTCGTTAAACATATAAAAGTTTCCTTTACTGATTTTGTCTTTAATGTGTAAATAGAGATTTATTCTAAAATCACAATCTGATTTTGATTTTAAAGGACAACCTCCGCCACATACATTAAAAGCCACACATTGAGATTTACATTCCTCTCTACAAGTAATTGTCTGTTCAAGCAAATTTATGAATTCAGCACTTTCAAAAATTTCTGTCAAAAGTTGTCCTTCGTAAGCAATTCCGTTTTGAGTGTTTGGGCAAAATGTTATGTGTTTGTTTGCTGTTATGTGTACGCATTTGCCAAGACAAGAACTATATTCGCAGTTGTGAGGTATTCCTCTGTATATTAGTTTCACAATATCACTGAATAGGAATATGTCAGTTTTGCCATTAATCAGCCAGTCGTCAAACTGCAAACAAGCCTGTTCTACCGTTAGTTTCAATGGCAGAATATTTTTATTGCAATTCTGTATTTCATATTCAATATCAGTAATTGTTTTTTTCGAGAGTTTGTCAAGTTGTTTTTTTAGCGGTTTTAAATTATCCGCTTGCGTATTTGCTATGAATTTTATATTTGATATTCCACTCTGTTTTGCTGAATTAATTACATTATTGATAACTGTCAAATCATCATTCCAATCAACAAAGATATTAAAGTACTCTCGTGTTAATGCTTCTATTTGGCTGTATCTCTTTAACTTGTTAAATGGGTAGATTACTTTCATTTTGTTACCTTTGAGTATGTGCATTGTAGTGGCAGGTATGTATTCGTATTGCAGAGTGTTTAAATCATTTCGACCACGCACAGGGTTAAAACAAGCATATATCATTCTGAACATATTTGACACTTTTTCAAAATTCACAAACATATAATCAGAAAACGATTTATATTTTTTACCACAGTTTAGAAATGGATTAAAATTTCCGCTTTTCCAATCCTTATCGTAATCGTCAATAGCGTCTATTATATAAAGCCACATAGAAACCCCTTTAATAATAGATTTGTGTTCCGCCGACGGATTTATTATGTCTGTAATGTCAAACATCATTTCCGCAAAACTTTCTGCCATCGTTAATGCGTCGGCTTTTGCTTTTTCGTTTTCAAGTATTTTGTTGTTACCTCGCTCTATGACATTTGCTAATTGTGGAAAATCGTTTTTTGCTTTTGTAGTCTGTTTGTGATAAAATTTTAAAATTACCTTTGCTGTAAATGAATTTTCGTCATAAACATCGTCTTTTAACTTTAATTCAAACAAAAGCAAGTTAAGAGCCGCCATAATCTTCCGCTCACTTGTGTCCTTGATATGCTGACCATTTTTGCAAGAGTTGCAACCGCTATCGTATTGATTTAATAACATATCAAGCAAAGCAACATCATAACTTAATAGCAATCGTGCCTTCTGACCATAGTTATATTTCAACGAGTGGCACAAACCGCAATAGTAATATTTGTAACTAATGCGGAAATTGCTAAATTTAATGTTTATATGTGGCTGAAAATATCCGAACATTATAAACAAGAACATATACAATCAGCACAACAGCAAGTAGCACCCGTCCCCAGACAGCAACAATCACAGCAATCATTGTCATCAGAAACAGAAACTTTACGAATTCTTCCAGTAACTGGGTCTTGTTCCCATTCATCGTGATATTGCAATACCATTCCGTCCGCTGTTTGTAATTGATAGATTGCAAGTAAATTTTGCAGTTTTAACGCTTCAATTTGTCGTAACATTTTTTTTATTTTTTAAATTTTCTGCCTACTCTGTTCGGTTTTCGGCTTCCCCGTCCGTTTCCCACTGCGCTGTCCGCCGCTTGCGCCTAACTCATAAATATACTCCATATCAAATTAAACATCCGGTGGAAGATGTTTTTACGTCTTGTCCGGGTATCATTCAACTTGCGGGAGTTAGTTATCCGGTTATTCAACACACAAAAAAAGCCGCATCGGAACTCAATCCGATACAGCTGTATGAAATATATCTATTCTTGAAACCTACTAATTCATTGAGAATAAGTGATTTACCCCCCCCCCACTATGCGGGAAATGCAACATGCCGCTAACCAAACGTGAATGTGCCGGTTGAGGCAGGGAAGAATCGAACGTCCACAAGGGATACCCTTACGATGCATTTTTTTCATTTGCCAAGTTATCTGCTTTTCAAATCGGTCTGTTGATGACACAATGATTCCCTTTTTTAAAATCAGGGAATCTGTTTTTGTCATTATTCGCGGTAAAAATATACATTTTTTACAAAAAAAGCAAAAATAATTCTTTTTTTATGCATAAAAAATCTTAATCGAGAACCCCTTATTTTTTTAAAGTTCCTTTTTAATTGCCAAAAGTTCATTCCGGTTACTTCTATTTTTCAGCAAAATTGCATAAAAAAAGAAAATGATTATCGGATGTTGTACCTACCTATCCCTCAAATGGGGTATAAAAATGTACTATTCGTTTTTTTGTCCCGCCGGGGACAACATATTGGTAGAAAGGAGAATTCCGCCGGAGACCAACGTCCTGTCAGGGACGTAATGTGAAGAAAAAAACATTTTGTCCCCGGCGGGACAGGGGATGAAGGGGTGGTGTTTTTCTACCGATATAATGTCCCCGGCGGGACAAAAAAAGACGAATATTTTTGAAACATTGACACATTTTTTGCATCTCCCTGCAGGGAGAGCCGGGCATAACATCCGATAATCATAAAAAAGAATTAAAATAAATTCTAATCCTATTATCTCTTTTCCACATTCTCTACAATATTTTAAAAGGCGCAAAACATCAGTCGATTAGTAATCGCCGGCAAAGGCAGGCTTTTCAATACTTTATCACATCCCGGATTTTATGCCACGACTTTTCGATAAACTCTTGTCGCCCAAGAAAAAACGATGATACACAGTCCGATCATCACCGCAAAAGCCAAATATACTTCTCCGTCGAAAATAATTCCTTCGGAAAGTACGCGCGTTGCATTTACGACATAATAAAGCGGATTGAAATGTGCAATGATTTGCAACCATTCAGGTCCCAAATCCAGCGGAAGAAGCACTCCCGCCAATAAAGTGACCGGAAGTTGCAAGCCGGTCACCACTGCCGCCAAAGAACCGCTGTCTTTCAAGATCAACCCCAAACTGATGGAAGTGGCGGAGACGACCGCCGTCAAAAGCGACAATAAAATCATGAGGACAAACAAGCCAGAAAAATGGACGTGAAACCCGAATAGCGTGGATACCGCAATCACAATCAAAGAAGGAACGATAAACATGACAATATCGCGCAAAACAGGTCCCAACAAAAACGAAAGGCGGCTTGCGGGCGTTACCCGGAGCCGTTCGATTACTCCATTCTGCACTTCCCAAACCACCGTCCAACCTTCGCCGGTGCCTGTACCGAAAGCAAACAAGGCAAGCATGCCGGGAACAAAAACGTCGATCACACGATCGGCGTTCAACGCTTGAGCATTCAGTCCTTTCAACAAAGGAGCGAACAAAATCAGATAAAGCAACGGCGTCGATAACCCGGCGACAATCCATACCGGTTCCCGAAGCGTTTCCAACATTTTACGCTTAAAAAGCAGCCGTGTTTCCAACATCATGTTCATGCCACACCCCCCTTTCCGGTATCCCGCAACAATCGTCCGGTTTGTTTCAGGAAAACATCATCCAACGAAGGTCTCGAAAACGAAATGGTGTCGATTTCCATGTTTCCACGTTCCAAAAGAGCAAAAACATGCGGCCCGGCTTTTGCGCTGTCATCCACATACAAATGAATAGAATCGCCTTCCATGCGAATCTCATGAATATACGGTTCACTTTTCAACAACTTTTTGATTGCATCGCCGTCGGTCAACTGTTCTGTTTTTAATTTGATCCGGATCACATCGTTCGAAATCTGCTGCTTCAATTCATTCGGAGTCCCCTGCGCGACAATCAATCCATAATCCATGATGGCCAAACGATCCGCCAACATATCCGCTTCATCCAGATAATGAGTCGTCAAAAAAATGGTGGTGCCGGCATTCCTCAACCTCCGGATTTGTTCCCACAAATTGGCACGATTTTGCGGATCAAGTCCGGTCGTGGGTTCATCCAAAAACAGCACTTTCGGTGTTTGCACCATTCCGAGTGCCACTTCCAACCGGCGTTTTTGTCCGCCGGAATATGTTTTGGTCAAACGGGGCAACAATTCGCGAATATCCAACAGTTCGGCCAATTCGTCCGCACGTTTTTGCGCCTCTTTGCGTCCCATTCCATAAAGCCGTCCGGCAAGGATCAGATTTTCCATCCCGGTGGCGGCAAGATCCGCCCCGCCCGATTGTCCGACATATCCGATGCTGCGCCGCACCTCTTTTTGTTGTTTCTTTAAATCAAAACCCGCCACCACAGCTTTTCCTTCATCAATCGGCAGCAAGGTGGTCAACATCCGGAGCGTGGTGGTTTTTCCGGCGCCGTTCGGCCCCAAAAAACCGAAAATCTCTCCGCTTTCAACCGAAAGCGAAACTCCGCGCACCGCTTCAACCGTCATCCGTTTTCCTTTCCGATTGTGAAAACTCTTTTTTAATCCGGCAACTTCAATCGCCTTGCTCATATTCCAATCATTTAAAATAAGTACGTGATAAAATTAACTTATATATTATCTTTTGTCATACAACCGACTATCGTAATTGCTTATCGACATACGCCGAATCGAATATGCCCAAATTTTAGATAATCTTATAAAATCCATAAAAAAGTGGTTATTTCGAAAAAGAAATAACCACTTTTTTCACTTAAATTCGAAAGAACGAATCATTTATCTTATTTTTCCTTCATTCTTTTTATTTATTTTTCCAACTTTATACTCCAAATAATCTTCTATGTAAACTGTGTTATTTTTACTTATATCGACTTTTCGGAATGACTTCTTCTTTAATCTTACAAAACACTACTTCTTTTTTTTGAAGAAAGATATAATCCAAAGCAAAACAACGGCACCGATTATCGACATGATCAAATTCCCGATAATACTGTTTACGTGTAATCCCAGAATTGTATAAATCCACCCGCCTAATAGTCCGCCGATAATACCGACGATAAGATTAACGATCAACCCGAATCCGCTTCCTTTCATAATCTTTCCAGCCATAAATCCGGCTAAGATTCCTATGATAATCGACCAAATAAATCCCATAATAGTTCTAATTTAATTAAGTTTAATTTTAAAATAGTAAGTACCCGGCAAAATTTAATTTAAATTATTTTAAACGCGAAGACGCAAAGACGCAAAGACACAAAGATTTTAAACTTCGCGTCTTTTCGCCTTTGCGACTTGGCGTTCAAAATATAAACTATTTTTTCCATCATACTTAAAAAGCAAATAGCTTCATTTTTTTATTTTTAATTCTTTTTCATTTCACGTTATCTACGGCTTTTTTCGCTTCCGTCTTTATGGCTTGAGCGCCTTTTTTGACATCTCCGCCGATTTGTTTACCAACCTGTCCGGCACTTTTGCTGACTTGTTCAACTTTTTTACTGACCGAATCTTTCGCATCACTCAATACATTTTTCGCTTTATTTGTTCCTTCATCCGTTTTATTCACCGTTTCTTTCGCTTCTTCCGTCTTATTCGCGTCCACCGTTTTATTTGTTTCCACCGTTTTCTTCACACCCTCTTCAACTTTATTCGCTCCTTCTTCCACCTTATTTGCTACTTCTTCCATTTCATCGGATGTTTTATCCGCAGCATTTTCTATGGTTTCTTTCGCTTTTTCCATGTCACTCTCGGATTGACCGGATTTATTTCCACAAGAGGCAAAAGCAAACAATAATCCTGAAACTAACAACACATTGAAAATTTTCTTCATTTTTTACTTGTTTTAGTATGTTAATAATTAATAATTGAAATAAAAATATCTTAATAATATCAGGACACCATTCTATTTAGAATTATATGGCAAATCTAAAACTAATTGTTTATTTATCGGGTTACCGGGAATCATTTATTAACAAAAAATAACCAAGAAGCAGCGTATCACACTTTTTACTTCACTCCTTTTCACATTATTCTGTTATTCGGTTACCCGGTCATCCGGTTATTTATTCTCATAATGCAAGTCCCTCTTCGGACAAACTTCATCAATATCCGAAAATTGCAGAACATAAATCATCCGATTATAAATTATATTTTGTACATTTGTAACCGTATTTTGCGAAAGTAGCTCAGTCGGTAGAGCACGACCTTCCCAAGGTCGGGGTCGCGGGTTCGAACCCCGTCTTTCGCTCTTTTTTTCAAAAAGCCTTCTCTCCTTGTCCGGCCGAATAAAATCAGAACCGGAGCGTGAACATTTATAATCTGAAGAATTTATTATCTTTGCGTCAAAATATTTTAAGGTTAAATTAAAATGAAAGGAATCATTCTTGCCGGAGGAAGAGCTACACGCCTTTATCCGCTGTCAAAAGCAATTTCCAAACAAATCATGCCGGTATATGACAAACCGATGATTTATTATCCGCTCTCGACCCTGATGTTGTCGGGAATACGGGAAATTTTAATTATTTCCACCCCCGGAGATTTGCCGGTGTTCAAACAATTGCTCGGCTCGGGAGAAGAACTCGGAATGCAATTTGAATATGTGGTACAGGAAAAACCGAACGGATTGGCCGAGGCGTTTATTTTGGGCGCCGATTTCTTAAACGGCGAATCCGGATGCCTGATTCTCGGCGACAACATGTTTTACGGACAAGGATTTTCGCACATGTTGAAAAAAGCGGCCGACATCCGAAAAGGCGCCTGTATTTTCGGATATTATGTGAAAGATCCCCGTGAATACGGAGTGGTTGAATTTGACAAAAACGGCAAGGTGTTGGGGCTGGAAGAAAAACCCGAATACCCGAAATCCAATTATGCCGTACCGGGGCTGTATTTTTACGATCATACCGTTGTTGAAAAAGCTCGTCAGTTAAAACCGTCGAAAAGGGGCGAACTCGAAATCACGGATTTAAACAAATTGTATCTGCAAGAACAAACGTTGCGGGTGGAACTTTTCGGACGAGGGTTTGCGTGGCTCGACACCGGCAATTGCGACAGCTTGCTCGAAGCGTCAAATTTTGTCGGAACCATTCAAAAACGTCAGGGATTTTATATTTCGTGCATCGAAGAAATTGCGTGGCGTAATCGATGGATATCCGACGAGCAAATGCGGCGTCTCGGAAAGGCATCGGAAAAAACGGCTTACGGCAAATATCTTTTGGATTTGCTTGCGAAAGACTGAACCCGGATTTGATCATTTATATTTTATCAATCACATTTCATTTACTTACAACATAACCCATGAAAGTATATTTAGTGACCGGCGGGGCCGGATTTATCGGAGCGAATTTCGTAAAATACATGCTGACCAAACATGACGAGGTTAACATCGTGATATTGGATGCCCTCACTTATGCCGGAAATTTAGGCACCATTGCCGAAGATTTGGATAATTCCCGTTGCGAATTTGTAAAGGGAGACATTTGCGATGCCGGATTAACCGACCGATTATTTAAAAAACACCGGTTTGATTACGTCGTCAATTTTGCCGCGGAAAGTCATGTCGATCGGAGCATCGAAAATCCGCAACTCTTTTTGCAAACCAATATTCTGGGAACTCAAAATTTGTTGGACACCGCCAAAAAATACTGGACCACCGGTAAAAACGAAAACGGATATCCGATTTGGAAAGAAGGCGTCCGGTTTCATCAGGTATCGACGGACGAAGTTTACGGAAGTTTGGGCGAATCGGGGTATTTCACCGAAAAAACGCCTCTCGATCCCCGAAGTCCTTACAGCGCGTCAAAAGCTGCCGCCGACATGATTGTCGCCGCTTATGCCGAAACCTATAAAATGCCGGTAACCATCACTCGTTGTTCCAACAATTACGGGCCTTACCATTTCCCGGAAAAGCTCATTCCGTTGATCATTAAAAATATTTTGGAAGGAAAACCGCTTCCGGTTTACGGAGACGGCAGCAACATTCGCGACTGGTTGTATGTGGAAGATCATTGCAAAGCGATTGATAACGTGATCAGCGGCGGGAGAAACGGCGAAGTTTACAATGTCGGCGGACACAACGAAAAGAAAAACATCGACATCGTTAAACTCACGATTGCGACTATTTACCGTTTAATGAAAGAAAACCCCGGATACCGGAAAGTCCTCAAGAAAAAAGAACTGTTGCCGAACGGGGAAATCGACATCGAATGGATCAACAATGACCTCATCACTTTCGTAAAAGATCGTCTCGGACATGATCAACGATATGCCATCGATCCGGCCAAAATAACCCGCGAATTGGGCTGGACGCCTGAAACAAAATTCGAAAACGGAATCGTGAAAACCATCGAATGGTATTTGAATCATCAGCAATGGGTGGAAGAAATCACCGGCGGAGATTATATCAACTATTACGAACAGATGTACGCAGGGCGTTAAAATGAATGAATATGTTGCACACCCCACAGCCATAATCGACGAAGGCTGTCGAATCGGCGAAGGCTCGCACATCTGGCATTTTTCTCATATCATGTCGGGTTGTACGATCGGAAAAAACTGTAACATCGGGCAAAACGTGGTGGTTTCGCCCGATGTCGTTTTGGGCAACAACGTAAAAGTGCAAAACAATGTATCGATTTACACGGGCGTAACGTGTGAAGACGATGTATTTCTCGGTCCCTCCTGCGTTTTTACGAACGTTGTCAATCCGAGAAGTTTCATCAACCGGAAAAGCGAATTTAAAAAAACACGAATCGGCAAAGGGGCAAGCATCGGAGCCAATGCCACCATTATCTGCGGAAACGACATCGGAGAATATGCGTTGATCGGAGCCGGCGCCGTTGTCACCAAAAATGTTCCTCCCTACTCGCTTTGGACGGGAAATCCGGCAAAACAAACCGGTTGGGTCAGCGAGTACGGACACAAATTACAATT
The DNA here is from genome assembly GCA_009787405.1 of Candidatus Azobacteroides sp. GTDB lineage: Bacteria > Bacteroidota > Bacteroidia > Bacteroidales > WRGA01 > WRGA01. The sequence goes on along the minus strand of WRGA01000084.1, from coordinate 15,040 downwards.
CGACGATTCGGGAACAGCCGTCTGCCCCGAAAGCAATGTCAAATATCAACTGCAAAACAATCAATTGATAAAAATCGGTTAAGAAATGAAAAATAAATAACTTGTAACGGATTGAGTTTTTGAAACAGCATTCCGTTTGGCTGCTCCTTATTGTTGAAAATCCCCTCAGCAGCCTTGAAAGTCCTCCCGGCATTCTCCCTTATTCTTTTATTTCCGGCCGATTAATAAAGGAAAATGATTATCGGATGTTATGCCCGGCTCTCCCTGCAGGGAAATGCAAAAATGTATCAATGTTTCAAAAATATTCGTTTTTTTTGTCCCGCCGGGGACATTATATCGGTAGAAAAACACCACACCTCTTCACCCCTTGTCCCGTCAGGGACAAAATGTTTTCTTCTTCACATTACGTCCCTGACGGGACTTTGGCCGCCGGAGAGATTCTCCTTTCTACCGATATGTTGTCCCCGGCGGGACGGAAAACAACATTTTTCACATCTCACCTGCGGGGATAGCCGGGTACAACATCCGATAATCATTTAAAAGGATAAAGGATGGTGATGGTTATCCCTGTTATTGAGGGAATTTTCAAAAATAACGTTCGTAATCTGTAAAAAATAACGTTGTTAAAAAATCCGTTTTTTAACAACATGTATTCCTGATTTGCTTTAAAGTTTCGCAACCCTCTGCTTTTCCGTGATTCCTTTTCATCGTTTTATCTGTTTCATTATATCGTAATAAAACCGTTCCAACAAACGCAAGTCTTTGGTGATAATCTCTGCATCGCCCTGCAGCCCGTCGCGATACATGATCTGTTTCCCGTAATTGGTTCTCAATCCGTCTTGCAGATCCACCTTGGCAAAATATCCGGCATCGGCTGCAATATGGGAAATAAACTCTATTTTTCCGTAAACAGCTCCGTATTCCTGAAAAGGATAGGAAGGAAATTTTAATAACACCTTCTGCCCGATATCCACTTTCCCTAAATTGGTTTGAGGTATAACCAATTGAACAAAATAGTGAGTGTTTTCGGGATTAATATAGCATATCGTTTGATTGCTTTGCAATTGTTGATTTTCCTGAATAAGAGCAACAAAAGTCACTTTGCCGTCTATAGGCGCTATCAACAGGTATTGCTTTTTCCATTCTTCAATTTGACTTTTTAAGGTACCGAGAGCCTGCCGGAAAATGATTTTTTGCTGCATAATCGTATTGTCCAATTCGGCAATCTCCTGTTGTTTTGCATTTTGATCCGACTCGTTGCCGATAATGGCATTTTCAATTTGCGGCAACCCCATCTGCTTATTGATCCATTTGCTTTTCTCGTCGTTATAGTCCAACTCCGCCAACACGTTCTTATCTCTCAACATCCGGTTGGCATTAAATGATTTTTGCGACACTTCTATATCCTGTTTTTCCAACTCTTTTTGACTCAACAGATTGGCATGAAGCCTTTCCAAATTATTCTTATCGGTCAGCAACATACTTTTTTTCCGCAAATAAAATCCGGTGGAGTAATAATTTGTAAAATTCAAAAATGCTTGTGAAAAAGTTTGATAGGGAATTTGAAGCTCTCCCAATTGATTTTCCGACAGATTGAAGAATCGTTCAATTTGTTCCGGATGGTTCCGGTCGAGTAACTGTTGCATGGAATCGAGGTGCTCTGCCAGTCGCAACACTTCTTGGTGATCGGCTGTCGACTCCAAATATCCCAATACTTGATTTTGTTTGACCTCGTCATTCTCTTGTACATTGATTTTTATCAGCTTGCCGGCGATGCCGGTGATGACCGGCTTGGGCGCATTAACGGAAGTCAAAACAGCCTGCGCCGTGACAATATCGGGATAGTTGATAAACCAACAGAGAACTCCCATGACCAACAGAAAGAAGAAAAAACAGAGCGTTCCCCGACGGATCACCCATGGCGGACGATGCGATATAATCTCATCGATTTCACTGCCATAATCAGCGAAAGTGTTTTTTAATACAGAATTTTTATCCTTCTTATTGTTTTCTTTTTGTTGTATAATATTCATTTTAGGTTACAAATTAAAATGATGATCGGATGTTATGCCCGGCTCTCCCTGCAGGGAGATGTAAAAAATGTGTCAATGCTTCAAAAATATTCGTCTCTTTTGTCCCGCCGGGGACATTATATCGGTAGAAAAACACCACATCCCCTCACCCTTTGTCCCGCCGGGGACAAAAGGTTTTCTTCTTCACATTACGTCCCTGACGGAACTTTGGTCTCCGGCGAAATTCTCCTTTCTACCAATATGTTGTCCCCGGCGGGACAAAAAAACGAATAGTACATTTTTACATCCCATTTGGGAGATAGATAGGTGCAATATCCGATAATCATTAAATTAATCATGCCAATCTTGAAGATCCCACAAAATCATGGGTTAGTTTCCAAGTTCCAATTGATTTTTTACCAGTTCATAATATTTCCCTTTCAAGGCAATAAGCTCCGCATGCGTTCCCTCTTCTACGATTTCTCCGCTGTCCATCATCAGAATATTATCGGCATTTTTCACCGTACTTAACCGATGTGCTACCACAACGACTGTTTTTCCTTCAAAAAATCGTTGCAGATTTTCCAAAATGACTTTCTCATTGCCTGCATCCAAGGAATTGGTGGCCTCGTCGAAAAAAAGAAACTTCGGATTCTTATACACTGCCCTTGCAATGGCAATCCGCTGTTTTTGTCCTCCGCTGATTCCCGTTCCCTCTGCCCCCAACCGGGTATAAAAACCCAAAGGCAAAGATTCGATAAACGACAAAATATTTGCCGTTTCACATGCTTTGACTAATCGTTCCGTATCGACTTGTTCTTCGGTAACGGTTATGTTTTTTTGAATCGTCGCATTGAAAATAAAGCTCTCCTGCATCACGCTTCCGCTCACGCTCCGCCAGAATTTGGGACTGATGGTCTTGAAATTAGCACTGCCGATATAAATATCTCCTTTATATAAATCATAAAACCGTAACAACAGTTTTACCAATGTGGTTTTACCGCTGCCGCTCGTTCCCACGACGGCTGTTACTTTCCCTTCGGGAATCACGACACAAATGTTTTTCAATACCGGTTCATTGCCCGCTCCCGGATAGGTAAACGAAAGATTTTTGATATGAATGTCCTGTTGTTTCGGTAAATAATGATTGAACTGCTTATGTAAGGGTTCTTCATCTTCCAATGAATGAATATCGTTCAAACGCTCCAAACTGATTTTGGCATCCTGCGCTTCCCGGGTAAAGCTGATAAACTGTTCTATCGGGCTGTTGAGCTGCCCGATGATGTATTGAATGGCAAGCATTGCACCCAGGGTGAGTTTGCCGTCGATAACCAGACCGGCTACAATAAAGGTGATTAAAATATTCTTTCCTTGATTGATGAAAAAAGCGCCTATTTGTTGATACTGGCTTAACGACAGACGGGTAAAACTCAATTTGAACAGACGCGCCTGAAGTCCTTCCCAAGCCCACCGGTAGGTATTTTCCGCATTGTTGAGCTTTATCTCCTGCATCCCGTATATCAATTGCATGATGGCGTTGTTTTCGCGAGAGGAAATATCGAAACTTTTATAATCCAATTGTCTCCTGTATTTGAGAAAAATTTGTACCCACAGCACATATAACAAACTGCCGATGGCAAAAATGACAAAAACAGCCCCATTGTAATTCAGCAGAATAACCGAAAAAAGAATAAGAGTAATAAAACTGAAAAATGTATCAAGGGATGCACCGGTCAAAAAACTTTCAATCCGATGGTGATCGCCCACCCGTTGGATAATATCGCCCGGATGCCTGCTGTCGAAAAACTGCATGGGAAGCCGCAATAACTTTGTCCAGAATCCCGACAAAAAAGAAAGATTAATTCGTGTACTGACATAAAGCAGAATGCGACTTCGGATAAAATCCACAACGGTTTGGGAAAAAAGCAGCATCAATTGAGCTGCCAACACGATTTGAATAAAATTAAGATTCCGGGTATTGATACCTGTATCCACAATGCTTTGGGTAAGATAGGGAAATATCAGTTGCAGCATGCTGCCGATAAGAATACCGACAAAGAGTTGAAAAATAAACGACTTGTTTTCATACAAATAGCTGAACAGAAAACTCCGGTTAAGAGTGGACGGTTTTTCTTCTTCTCCCGAAAGAAAATCCATCGTTTTGAAGCGGGGAGTCGGTTCCAACAAAAGGGCAATTCCTTTTCCCGTATCTTTTTCGGTGGTAGATACCCAATGTTTTTCGAACTCTTCCCGGGATAATGTTATCAATCCGACGGCGGGATCGGCAATATGGAAGCTCCCCTTAATCCCCCCGAAGGGCGAAAACAATCCTCCTCCTTTGAAGGAGCCGGAGGGTACCTTGTACAACACCACAAAATGCGACTGCTTCCAATGGATAATAGCCGGCACAGGAGCATCGTTGATCAATTGTTCCATCGTGAGTTTAGCCCCGACCGCTTTCATCCCGATGCTCTCCGCAGCCTCTGCAATACCCAGCAACGATACGCCTGCTCTACCGTATTGCGACTTTTCGCGCAAATAATCCAGTGGAATGCTGCGGCCATAGTATTCGGCAATCATGCGCAAGCACGTCGGGCCACAGTCCATGGCGTCTAATTGGCGGTAAAAGGGAAAGTTCATTCGTTGTATGTGCGATTGTACCACATATCCATCAGTTCTAATATCATGATTTGCCGTAATCCTGTCAATCCTATTATTTGACAAATAAGAGAACAAAAATATCTGTAACCATAAAACTTCACTCCGGCTTTTGACTTATCCAACCAATTTATTAGTTCCGAAGAATAGCTGTTTTCATCCTCATTCAAATATAATTCAATAGCTTCATCCACTTCCCGGAGATCTAATTTGTTCATGAGTTCTTTGGCGGTATTGCTATAATTGAAGGGTGCAAACTCATTTGAGATTTCGCAAAGTGCCCGGGATAAGGCATCCATTCGTTCATTGTCGTCGATGCATGATAATCCTTTTGTAAATAAATAGATACCCAATGAAAAAATGTTATCGGAAGAATGATCATTTTCCAACAGTTTTAAAACCAATTGAAATGTATCTTGATGAAGACGGATATACCGATCCGTATGATCCCAAAGTCTGAATCGATTCCACACCAACGTATTATTGGGATAATTGCACCAAATAGTTTTTCCGTAAAGAACAGGTTGTATGGAAAAAGAGGGATTTACCTTCAAATATGACCGGAAAAAAGCGGTAATTTCAGGTTGATAATCCCCGATACAATCTAAAGAACTCAACGCCATCCGAATATGTTCTCCTCTTTCCTCCGACAGAGAAATCAGACAATCGCTGAATTGTTCTTGCCGATCGTTACAAAATTGCTCGATTTGAGATATAAGTTCCGGCCATTTATCGCGAGAATAATAAATGGAAAGGAAATACCACGCTTTATTTTGAAAGATATGAATGGTTGAATCTGTCATGATAAAATAATGGATTTATCCGATTGAAAATTTTTAAATACAGAACCTTTACCGAATCCATGTTCGTTGACTGATTTATCTTTACTCTGTTGTTTCACCCGTTGAAAGTTGATCGCAAAAGTAAGGATCAGTATGATTTCAGTCTGAAGTTCATAGTCTGTTACGGCGTAATAGATACAATTCTGATACGGAAACTCTGAAGTTTCATTATCAAAAATAGTCGTTTTTCCAGATTGAGTAAGGGTTGTTTTGTTATTATGCACGTGCCAAGTTCCTCGATGAAAATCTTTTCCGAGAATGATTTGCCTTTTTTCATCAAAAAAGTGATTTTCATTCCCCAAAGAATCGGCATATAAATTTAAATGCATATTATCAATAATCGTATATTGTACAAATGAAAAATCTTTGTATAACAGCAAAATGTTGGATGCATAAGGATTAATATAGGAAATATACATTTTTTCCGTGTTTTTTGCCATAAATTCGTCTTTAACACGGTCTTCATTCGGATGCCGGACACAGTGATAAAACCCGGGATTATCAAACCGTTTATGAATCAAGCCAGATCGTTCAAGACGAGTAAACAAGTCCGAATCTTCAAATCCATAGCCTTGAAGTGCCTCGTTATATCCTTTTACTGCCGGAAAATCTTCTTTTCTCACGCATACTCTGCCGACGATATCCCCGCCGGCAGCATTGCTCGTATAAAAGATATGATCGTTTGTTTTAAATTCCTTTATCATAAACGAAGCAAAACCTTCTCCCAAAAAATTATCGGCATCCAGATTACACAGAATTTCAGCGCTTGCCAAGCGAAAAGCCATATTACGACTGTGGCTCCGTAAATAATGTTCAGGTTCGCATGTTTTGTAATACACCAAGATGCCGGTGTCGATATACGACTGCATATTTTGCCGTATCCATTGTTCCAAACCGTCTTTGGAATTGTAATCCAGTAACACAAATTCTACGCCTTCCGGCAAGTAATTATCCAAGATATTTTTCTCCAGCGTTTGTTGTAAGTGATATACGCGATTCATGCAAGTAATGCAAAACGCTATCTTTTTTGATTGTATGTCGGTTTTCATGTCGTTTTTTTATTTTGTTTTGACTCCCCCTGTCTCCTAAGGTAAAAGGGTAAATTGTTCGGATTCAAGATATAAATGGTTGTATTGCTTTTTTTATCACCAATTGTTTTATTGACGTAAGAATTAGATTTTTATATGTTTCGTAATGATTTTGCAACACATCGTCCTCAAAATACGTTTGCATTTTCATTAGAATTTCAGTAATGGATGATGGTTCGGATAAAAGTAAAAGTATCGCGTTATCCAATTCATCAATATCGTAAAGTGAAAATCCGTTATCAGAGATTTCATGTATGATTAAATTAAAAAAGCGTCCTTTATTTATTTGTAAATCAGTATAGTATTCAGACCCTACTCGATAGTGTTTATTAAATAATCCCGCCCAATTGAATGAAGATTCTATCACTTCCGTTTCTCGGCTGCGAATAATACTTTGATTTAAAATAGTAGAGGTATCGGCAAACAAATCACAATACCAATGTTGTGCACATAAATCTCTTTCATATAAATATTCTGTAGCGTTGTTTTTTAAAAGAGGTATTAATTGTCGGTAAAATGCTTCAAAATCACTTTGAAATAATTCTTTTTCAATTTCCGAAGGACAATTATCCGCAATAAATTTTAAAAGTTGCAAATGCGAATTGTTTTGTTCATTGATTTTCCTTTTCGATGAATTCATTTCGTTTTTAAAGCCACAGGGACTTAACCGAAGATTCTTTTTGTGAAATAAAGTAATAATTCGCTCATAATAATCAGGATATAATTCTTTCAACTTTGCAGCCATTCGAATACCGGTAAATTCATCTCTTTTAAAATGTCCCAAAAGATGTAAATAGCTTCTGTTAAAAGGAACATCGTGAAAATCACCCAAATATTTATATCCGTTATCGTTCACAATTCCTTCAAACAAAATATTGACGGGGATATTTTTTTCCTTTGCCAAAGTGTAAAACAAATGCTGCTCGAAAAAAATATTAAAACTATTAACATTAATATGTTTTAGTTGATTTGCGTTTTTGTGAATATATTCAAATGCCAAAGCCGCATAATTACGAATAAACGACACATTACTACCGCCTAAGATGCCTGCATTGATCGCTTGAAAAGGATTTTCGCTCTCAAAATCTTTTTTCACGCATGGCGGAAAAAAGATAAAATGACGCATCAATTCTTTTTGTGTGAGAATATAGTAATTATCGGTTGCCACTTCCACATTCTGAGCGATAAGCTCTCCTTTTAACAATCCGATTTCTAATGATTTAAAAATAAACACATCTCCATCAATATGAAGGAAGGGTTGCTCCTGCAGCGAATAAGTGTAAATCTTGGGTAAAGCCCATAAGTCGGGATGGATCAATGTTAGTTTATCGTGTGTAAGACATACTTCCGTGTAAGGAAGTTGCAGCATGTCAACCAATAAATGAGTTGCCGGGCTGTTTGCAAATAAGGTTACGGTTCCGTATATTTTATGTAATTGTAAGCAACTGAGCGCCCAACTCATCAAGTGATATTCGGGTGCCGCCCAACCGAAAGAATCCCGGAAAGGGTCTTTACCGGGATTGATGTATAATGTTTGAATAAAGTTCATCGTCTAAAAAAATTTGATGACTACCCATGATAACATTTAAAAATGCAGGTGTTGATTATTAGAATTTTATTCAAATGTTCATAATAATCTGATTGTCAGTAAAATTTAATCGTTTGTAGTGTTTATTACAATAACCAACTGATTCACTGTCTGCAATTACGTTATTTTTAATCATTGCAAAATGTTCCGCGGAAGATTTCCTTCGCTATTAATAAGAAAATCAACAGGCGAATTATAGCGACAAGAATGAAAAAAATATGAGGAATATCAATGAAAATTACCTAAAGAAACGATAAATAAACATATTTTTATCAGTTTCATATTTACATAAAATTTGCGTTCGCTTTGAAATTTATACTATTGAACTCCCGCAATTTCATACAATTTTTTAAGTCCTGCATCGGATCGCACTTCAATTTTTTCATATTTACCGTCAGGATAAACCATTAATACCGATGGCAGACCGGGATTAAAAAATTGTTTGTTGATTTCTTCCAAATTACCGGCAGCCAACACGCTCCGCCAAGTGATTTCCTTGTTGATCATCAACTTTTTCCATGCATCAACCGTAGTGGTATCGTCCATTGAAATGTAGACCATCGCAACTTTATCGCTTAATTCTCCGGCAATTTTTTTCAAAACCGGTATTTCGGCAATACAGTGTTTACACCACGATGCAGAAAATATAACCAAATTTATCTTTGAAAAATCTTTTATCACCGGTTCCGGATTCCCGGTATCCCACACAGGCAACAACATGTTTTTAAAATAAACATCAGACAAAAACTCCCGGATTTTTATGCCGAAATAGGATTGCTTTTGCTTGCCGGAAAAATTATCAAATATCTTTTGCACATCTTCTTTCGTATCATATTGATTTTTCAAGCCATTCAACATGGCGATCAATGATTGGGAATCGGGATATTTCCGCACGGTTTCCGCATACCGGTTAATTCTGTTATCATAATGCGTTTGCGCAGTATCAGCTTCCGTCATAATAAAATACCCGTTGGCAGCCAATTCAACGGACGATAAATATTCTTTGTCGGTGATATTGTTCAAAAAATAAACATCACTAAGTATAGTTTCAAAAAATATCTTGTTATTCACACTATCCAATGCAGGGATATTCGGAAACGTATCTGTTTTCATTTTCAGGCCGGCATTAATCACAACTGTATCAATATTGTCAAACATAAACTGCGGCGCTCTTAACGTATCGTTGTCGACGATTTGCTTGAAACAGATACTCCGCCGGATTGTGTCGATATAAGTGGGTATATCAATTTGAAAGCATTCACATTTTTCATATAAACGGCGCGGATACTCCAACATCCACGAATCGTCCTTTAACAAGCCGGAAAAATAAAATACACTGTCGCCTTCACATCTGATTCTTAATTTTACTTCCTCGTATTTGTTTGTTCCAAAGTTCAGACAAATAACATTTGTATCTCTTTCCTGCGAATAAAATGCAAAAGAAAAAGATATGGCCATTATCAATAAAATTAATTTTCTTTTTTGCATGGTTATCATTATCTGATGATTAATATGTGATTTATTGAACATCGAACACAAAATATTTTCCGGATAAAGCAGATTAAAAAAATAAACATTAGAAGATGCTCACATCCTATAAAATGAGAGCATCTTCTAAACAATTAATCTAACCTTCTCTGCACCAACATGTACCGACTGTCATAGTGCACTTGCCATTCCTTCCATATGAGGTCGAACAGGGGTTTCCAGAACACTCTCCGGGACAGTTGGAGGCACTGCCACCCATCACATTCTTCAATTCCTTTTCACTCAGGATTTCCGTAATCCCGTTCAAACTAATTTTCTTCATGATACAAAAATAATTAAAATTTCAAACATTCGTAGTGTTTATTAGCAATAAATCGCTGAATCTACTGCCCCGCAGCCTTACTACCTCCGGCTGCGGTTTAATCAACGTTGATTTCCAAACCAGTAAAATAGCGCAAATCTTCGATTTTGTAATTGCCGGGCAACTGCCGACCGTTTACCAGAATCGTAGGTGTTGCCTGCAATTGCGTTTTTGCTTTCCATGCTTCGTGTTTTTGAAATTCGGCTTCCACGGCGGGATTTGTCACATCCAATTGTAAACCGGCAAAAAACGCTTCCCGCATCGGGGGGCCTTTTTCGAACCAGTCGGCAATGATGCGCTCAAATTCGGACTGTTCTTTTTCCAACCGGGCCGCAATCAAATATTTACCGGCAAAATCCAAATCGGGGCCGAAAGACGAAAAAAGATATTGGATACACACTTTATTGTCGGTCTCCTTTAAAAATTGCTCCACCCGTTTGTGCATTTTGGCGCAGGGGTTGCAAAACGGATTGGTCAAAATGCTGATACATAATAGTGCTTCCGGGTTCCCGAAAAGAATTTGCGAATCGGCTTTACTCACTTCATATTTCGGTTGCTGCTTCCACAAAGAGATAAACACATTTTCATCGGCTTTCAATGAATTGATTTCCCGGTTCAGTTCCGACAGTTGCTTTCCTTTGCCCAACTTCGGAATCAGTAAATTGAAAAATAATATGCAAACAACATAAATACAAACAATTAAGGTAATTTCAAACAAAACATCCCGCTCAAACGAAGGAATTTGTATCAGCCCGAAAAACAAATCAACCGCAAAAATACCCCACAGCAACACCTGCACCATCAGACACAACGGACACCATTGCCGGGCTTTTGTTTTTTGATACCAAACGCTCCAAAAAGCGTATGGTAAAGTGCAACAGTTAATCAAAGCCATGTATGAAACAAATTGCGGCAAAAATACAATCATCAACACATTGGCCGTGAAATATCCCAAGCCGATTTCACTCCAGCCGAAAACACCCCGGAATTTCGCCGCATCCGATTCCAACACATTGTTGCAATCGCTTTTACTGAATAATGTACATATCTTATCGACGTACCGGCTTTGAACATGCATTTGCTTCAACACCAGCAAATAACCGACATAAACGCCTGCGAGATTGAGGAATGACAACAGGGTTAACCCGATATTCCGGAACAGTGCATTATTTATGGATGCAAATAAAAGAACTAATCCGATTGCCGCAAACAGCAAAGTTTTTTGAGCCGACCCGAATACTTCTTCTCTTTTATGCGCTTTATAATCCGGTTCAATAGAATCCGGAGAGGTTTCGGCCAATAAAACAACCCCCGACCATGCTTCAATAAATGAAGAAACGGAAAGAACAATTTTTTTACCGTTCCAAAAATAATGAACCTTGTCTTGTTTTATTTTACATACTACGACAAATTCGCTCCCGAAATGGGCGATAAACGGCGTTTCGATGTTGAAAAGGTCTCGTTCTTTATTTTTGATCCGGGTACCCGCGTTTCTTACGCCATAATCCGACAACATCTTGGAAATACCGAACAAATTGTATTTGTGCGGGTGTTCGTTGAAGTATTTGTCGGAGAATTGATGCGTATGCTTTACTTTAAGCAGACTAAGAAAAGTACCGAAAACATTTTTTCCTACATTACGCATGACCCGGAATTTGGCAAATATCTATTCATAGTTTTAACAATAGGATTTGTAGACAAAATTCCTGATAATACTTTACTGAAACAACCAAATCAAAAATATTCTTACCATTTATTTAATATTCTAAAATGCAAACAGTTTAATTTTATATAACATATAATCAATTATATATGCTATTTTTTATTTATAAAAGCAATGATTCCATAGTATTATCACCAAAAATATAATATCTTTGCCGAAAACATATTAAAAAAGTCAGAATCGTTATGGAATCATTCGGTAAAAAACTTTCAGAATTGCGTAAACAAAAAGGCCTTTCGCAGGAACAATTGGCTTGTGATTTGAATATCTCACAATCTTCGGTATCAAATTATGAAGCGGGGGCTACTAATCCTGATTCTGAAATTTTAAAAAGAATATCGGATTACTTTCAAATTCCGATCTCCTATTTGTTTTCAGATGATAAACTGAATTTTCACACAGATGAAAACAACGGCGGCAACAGTGGTTATATGATTAACAGTACTTTAAATGTTGTGTCTGAAAAATTAATCGAACTTTATGAGCGTATTATCCGGGAAAAAGATGCACAAATTGCCTCTTTGGAAGAGAAATTACTCGAAAATAAAAAAGCATGACAACAGGCAGGAAATGATAAAGAATCCAAAATAAACGGCAGTTCATCATCCTGTCGCGGGGGACAACATGTCCGCCGAGACAGGATAAAGAACAGATCTATTTGAATTATAATCAGATAAAAAACTTATTCTTTAAAAGCTACCTTCGTAGTCGATATGGCATGAATTAACTCCACCCTTATTCCCTTATTTTCAGGACTATATATGATAATAAAACAAACCCCCGGAAATAAGCGGATAAGGATAAGATGTACTGATGAATCCCCGGGCTGTTAAGGGAATCTTTTGAGAATAAGGGTTTTTAATCAGTATTAAACTTTTGATTATAAAATGAATAAAAATTAATCCCGAAATCGGAGCAAGATGCTCGCGCTGTTTTGTAAACCATAGTTATCAACCACGCACCGATTGCACTATTTATTCCGATTGATCGGAATCGGCACGAGTGTGGGGGATAAGTATGCCGCAAACCGGTCTATTTTAAACGCTATGCCGCAAAGACGAAAAGACGCGAAGTTTTTAAATTCTTTGTGATTTTAGTGTCTTTGCATCTTCGCGTTTAAAATGCGTAGACAATTAAATGCTGCCGTGTACTTAGCTGCCGCAAAGTGCGAAACGAGGTTTTAATTGCGCATCTTATTCGGGTACGGTCATTTTTACCAGGTCGATTTTGGTAGAGGTCAGTCGGACGACTTTAAACAGGTATTTTCCGATTTGAATTTCTTCGTTTAATTTGGGAAATTTTTGGTAATGTTCCAAAATAAGCCCTGCCACGGTGATGTATTCGTCGGATTCGGGCAAATCCAAATCAAATTGTTCGTTGATTTTATTGACTTCGTTCCGACCGGCAAAAATATATTCATTTTTCCTTATCTTTTTGGCCAGATACGATTGGGGATCATGCTCATCTTCAATATCTCCGAATATTTCTTCCACCAGATCTTCGAGCGTCACAATTCCTGCCGTACCGCCGAACTCATCCACCACCACCGCGATGGATTTTTTTCCCTGCATCAGAATATTCATCAATTTATGCGCGGCCATGGTATCGGGAACGATCGGAATCTGATTGACGGATTCGGTCCAATTTCCGGACGTATTGAACATTTCCGAGGAATGGATATATCCGACGATATTATCAATATCATCGTTGCAAACAATGATTTTGGACAATCCCGTTTCAACGAAAAGGGCTTTCAAGGTTTCGATGGATTCGGTCATGTCAACCGCCACAATTTCCGTACGGGGCACAATACAATTCCGAAGCTTTATTGTCGAAAAATCCAATGCATTCTGAAAAAGTTTGACTTCCGTCTCCATTTCCGAATCTTCGGATAATTCGTCTATGCTGTGTTGAATGAAATAATCCAGAAAACCCCTTCCCGAATCGCTTCGGTAATATTCTTTCCTGATGTCTGTTTTTAAAATTTTGAACAATAAATAGGAAAGCCCGGCAAAAACAGTGACGACCGGATAAAACAAATAATAAAAGATCAGGGCCGGAATCGCAAATATCCGGATCGATAAATCGGGATTGATCCGGAAAAAAAGTTTGGAAATAAATGTCGCGATAAAAAGGACGGATCCCGTAACAACGATTTGAAAAAGAACGACAAACGCGACATGATCCATGATAGAAGACAATTCCCGGGTCGTCAATATGCCGTAAACAATCAAAGACAGGATATTTCCGACCAACAGGGTATAAATAAAACGGGTCGGTTTTTCATAAAAGATTTTAAGAACGGAATCTAAAAATCCGGGTTGTTTGTCTTCATGCAAAAAATGAAACCGCCCGGCAGACACAAATGCGACTTCCATCCCCGAAAAAAAGGCATAGAACAACAACGAAACACCAATGACGATATTTACCGGTTCCATTACGGCATTTTGTTATTCAGTTGAACAGTATCTTTTTCGGGAGACAATGAATCGGGCGACGGCGTGCGAATGCCTGCTTCGACGGGGAAAATTCCCTGCGGCTTTCTGATGGTATAAACGGTCATCGATTGATTCGAATCAAAACCCAATCCCGTAATAATCCGTTCTTTTTGCTCGATATGAATAAATTTATCCGAATATATTTTCTCCGTCCTCTGATCCCAATATAATAATTCGGTATCGAATTTTTCTCCCTGTAAATTTTCCAGATGAACTTTTCCGATCAATTTCCACAATTGTTTGCGTTCATAAAAATAAGCGGTATCGCATTTTATCCGGGCATCGACATGCAATGTCAAATTGAATTTCTCGACATCGAGACCTTTCGGAAAATACCAATACGGCTGTTTGGTTTTATCGAAGATCAACCATTCCGGCGTTTTTATACGGTAACGCATAACGCCGGAATCCGAAATCAAAGACGTGATGACCGTGGTGGTCATTCGCGGCAAACTGTCGATATTCGGAACTTCAACAATTTCCTCCTTCGGTTCTCCGGAACAAGACATCAAAAAAATAAAAGGCAAAAAGTAAAAGACAAAAGGTAAAAGCAACATTAAAATCGTCTTTTTGCACTTCATTTATCTTTTAATTTTTATCTTTTAAGAATTTATAATATATGATTATCGGATGTTATACCCGGATATTTCCACTGGTTGAATGTAAAAAATGTGTCAATGTTTCAAAAAAAATATTCGTTCTTTTTGTCCCGCCGGGGACAACATATCGGTAGAAAAGCACCACCCCTTCACCCCCCGGCCCGTCAGGGACAAAATGTTTTC
>WRGA01000083.1 GCA_009787405.1 Candidatus Azobacteroides sp. | reverse complement strand
ATTCCGGAACGGGGAGCGGCGGATTTTTTTCCGGAGAAAAAGAATATGTGTCGACTTATCCTTACGGCGGGAAAACACAGAACGTCAAACCGTTTTCAAAAGACGGGGAACCGGTACGTTTCAGCGAAAGTGACCGGGTGGAAAATCCGTCCGGAGCCACGGAAAAAGAAGGCCTGACGTCAAGCCAGCAAAATGACCGTCCGGAAATCCAAAAAGACGGGGATGACATATTGCGTGCCGGCGGCACGGAAGGCGGCGGCACCTCGAACAAAGTACCCCTCGGCGACGGGCTTATGGTGTTATTCGCCGGCAGTCTCGTGTATGCCCTGCGGCAACGGCTCAGACGCGAGTAGACAAGTAGACAAAAGTAGACGAGTAAACGAGTCCGGTTTTGTAACATCCGAAACTTGTTTACTCGTTTTCTTGTCAACTCGTTTACCTGCTTATTTGGCACCCGGAGCATCCGGTTTTTTGATATCCGGTTTCGGCGGACGGGGTAACAATGCTTTACGGGACAATTTGAATTTACCGTTTTTCTCGATATCCACTAATTTGATTTCGACAGTGTCACCGGGTTTGAATCCTGCGTCTTCGATGTTTTCGATGCGTTTCCAATCGATTTCCGAAATGTGGAGCAGACCGTCTTTTCCGGGTAAAAATTCAACGAATACACCGTAAGGCATCACCGATTGAACTTTTCCGCTATATACTTCGCCGATTTCCGGGATGGCAATGATACCCTTGATCCGGTCAATGGCAGCCTGAATGCTTTCGAGATTGAAAGCGAATATTTCGACCCGGCCTTGATTGTCGATTTCCTCGATGGTAATGGTAGAACCGGTTTTTTCCTGAATATCTTGAATGATTTTTCCGCCCGGGCCGATAATGGCGCCGATATTTTCTTTCGGAATCATCATCACTTCGATTCTCGGTACATGCGGTTTCAGTTCCGGGCGCGGTTCCGACAAGGTTTCGGTTATTTTTCCGAGGATATGGAGGCGCCCTTCTTTTGCTTGAGCCAATGCTTTTTCGAGAATTTCAAACGACAAACCGTCGACTTTGATGTCCATTTGAGTCGCCGTAATACCGTCTTTGGTACCCGTCACTTTAAAATCCATGTCTCCCAGATGATCTTCATCCCCCAAAATATCGGAAAGAACCGCATAATTTTTTCCTTTGTTTTCGGAAATCAATCCCATGGCGATACCGGAAACCGGCTTTTTCATGCTGACACCCGCATCCAACAACGCCAATGTTCCGGCACAAACCGTCGCCATGGAAGACGAACCGTTTGATTCGAGAATATCGGATACGATACGGATAACATACGGATAATTTTCGGGGATCATGCGCTTCAATGCACGATGAGCCAGATTTCCGTGTCCGATTTCACGACGGCCCACGCCTCGTTGCGGACGAGCCTCACCGGTTGAAAACGGAGGAAAATTATAATGCAGGAGGAAACGTTCTTTTTCTTGAACCAACACATCATCGACAATTTTCTCGTCTAATTTTGTACCCAGTGTAACCGTCGACAACGATTGGGTTTCCCCGCGGGTAAAGATGGCAGAACCGTGCGGGCCGGGAAGACAATCCACTTCCGACCAGATCGGGCGGATTTCGGTGGTTTTGCGTCCGTCCAAACGAATCCCTTCGTCCAAGATGCAACGGCGCATCGCTTCTTTTTCCACATCGTGATAGTATTTTTCGATCAAAGCTTCTTTTTCGGCAAGTTCTTCTTCGGTGAAATTTGCTTTATATTCGGTCAAGACAGCTTGGAAAGCTTCGCTCCGTTCTTGTTTGCCGGAACCTGATTTGGCGATGGCATACACTTTGTCGTAACATTTGTTGCGAACGTCGACGCGAAGATCTTCGTCGTTTACTTCGTGGCAATATTCGCGTTTCACCGTTTTGCCGACCAATTCCGACAATTCTTTTTGAGCAAGGCATTGTACTTTGATGGCTTCATGAGCAAATTTAATGGCATCCAACATTTCTTTTTCGGAAACTTCGCTCATTTCGCCCTCCACCATCATGATATTGTCGTAAGTGGCGCCAACCATAATATCGATGTCGGCTTTTTCCAATTGATCATACGTGGGATTAATCACAAATTTACCGTCGATCCGGGCCGCACGCACTTCCGAAATCGGGCCGTTGAACGGAATATCGGAAACAGCCAATGCCGCGGATGCCGCCAGTCCGGCCAATGCATCGGGCATATCTTTTCCGTCGGATGAATATAATAGGATGTTTACAAAAACTTCGGCATGATAATCGTCGGGGAAAAGAGGTCTTAACGCACGATCGACTAAACGGCAAATCAGAATTTCATAATCCGAAGCACGGCCTTCTCTTTTCATGAAGCCGCCCGGAAATCGTCCGAATGCAGAAAATTTTTCCTTGTATTCTACTTGCAAAGGCATAAAATCAACGCCCGGATTTGCGTCTTTTGCGGCACAAACGGCGGCCAAAAGAACAGTGTTGTTCATACGCAACATCACCGACCCGTCAGCTTGTTTTGCCAATTTTCCCGTTTCGAGGGTAATTGATCGACCGTCTCCCAGATCGATTGTTTTAACAATGGGATTAATCATAAAAATCTTTTTCTATTTCTTTTTACTCTTCAAAAATTCGGGCAAATATAAGCATTATTTTGCTCTATATGTTGTTCTTCGATCGTTAAAAGTTAAAAGGCTGATTTTTAACCTTTAACTTTCAACTTTCTCAACATTTCATTTATTTTTTCCGTGTCGTACCCCAATAGTTTTGCCCGTTGAAAATCTTCGTAGGCCCCGGCTGTTTCCCACAGTGCGAGTTTTATTTTTCCGCGTAAGAAATAAGCATATTCATCGTCGGGATATTGTTTCAGATAAGTGTTTACATCATCCAATGCTTTCGACGGTTTTTCCGATGCAAAATAAACTTCGGCGCGCTGTAAGTACAAAAAGAACAAGTCCGGTTTTTCTTTCAGGATTTCCGAAAACAGCATTTCGGCCGTGCGATAATCGTTCGATATTTTGGATAACATCGCATATCCGGCCCGTCCGTCGATGCTTCGGGGATCTTTTTTCAATATTTTCGTAAAACAAATCCGCGCCGAAGAGGTATCATTTTTTTCGATGTAAATCAATCCGGCCGAATACAACGCCTGTTCATTGTCGGGCTCAACCTCCAGCACCCGCATATAATCGCTCAATGCCGGATATATACTGTCCATTTCGGCATACAACGCGGCACGGTTCATCAGAAGAATCGTATTGTTTTTTTGATTGAAAGATGACAATGCCGCGGTATACGACAACAGCGCATCCTCTTTTTTTCCCAGTTTACGTTGTATCGTTCCCAAATTGGAAAGCAGTAACGGATTCCTCGGATTGCCCGGTTCTTTCCGCATGGCATTTTTCAACGCTTCTTCGGCACAGACATAATTTTCTTTGTCGAGGCAGTCGAACGACTGATTGATAAAATCATCGAACGTTTGAGCCCGTCCGGTTTCTCCGGCGACAAACACCCATAAAATAAAAAACAAATAAACTTTATGCATGAATATTTTTTCTTATGTGAAAAACGTCGGACGAAATCATGCTATTCCGAATTTAAGTTCAATAATTCGTCGATGTACCGGCGGTCGTTGCTCAAACGGGGAACTTTATGCTGTCCGCCCAGCTTATTCTTTTCCTCAAGCCAGTCGTGAAATAAATTTTCCCGTGCGATGACGATTTTCGGCATCGACAAAGTCATGTTTTTATATCGTTTTGCCTCATAATCGGAGTTTGCTTCTTTTAAAGCAGAATCCAGGCATTCCGTGAAATAATTGATGGAGTCGGGTTTTCTTTCAAATTCGATGATCCACTGATGGCATCCGTTTGATTCGGAAGACATGTATACGGGAGCAGCCGTATAATCCCTTATAACCGCATCTGTCTGCCTGCAAGCCTTGACCATTGCTTTATCGGCGTTGTGAACCATCAATTCTTCTCCGAAAGCATTGATGAAATGTTTGGTTCGTCCGGTGATCAAAAATTTATAAGGATTCTTGGACGTGAATTTTATCGTGTCACCGATGATATACCGCCAAAGTCCGCTGTTGGTGGAAATAACCGTCGCATAATTCCTGTTTAATTCGACGCCTTCCAACGAAACGATTTCGGGGTCGGGGCGATTCAATTGTTCCAACGGAATAAATTCATAAAAAATTCCGTAATCCGTCATCAATAACATGGATGGGTCGTCGGGATCATTTTGAATGCCGAAAAATCCTTCCGAGGCATTGTACGTTTCCATATAATGCATATCCGGCGAAGGAATCAACGTTTTGTATTGCTCCACATACGGCTCAAAACTGATTCCGCCGTGAAAAAAAACTTCCAGATTCGGCCAAATATCGGTCAAATAACTTTTACCGGTTTTGGTCAATATTTTTTTGATCAAAACCAAAAACCAGGACGGAACGCCGGAAAGATTCGTCACGTTTTTGTCGATCACACTGTTGCAGATGGCTTCGAGTTTGGCTTCCCACTCATCCATCAACGCGATTTTCTTGCACGGCACACGGACATGATTGGCGAGAAACGGCATATTTTTGATCATGACAGCCGATAAATCGCCCGAAAGATATCGTTTCGAAAAATCGGATTTTTTGAGACTTCCGCCCAGTATCAATCCTTTCCCCGAAAAAATGCGGCTTTGAGGATTATTTCGGAGATAAAGCGCAATGCAATCCCGTCCTCCGGCATAATGGCAATGAATCAATCCTTCTTTGCTTACGGGAATAAATTTGCTTTTATCGTTGGTGGTACCGGAAGATTTTGCAAACCATCGGACGGTCGAAGGCCAAAGAACATTTTTTTCTCCGTCCATCATGCGCTTGATGGACGGAAAAATATCTTCATACGAATGTAACGGTACTTTTTTACTGAAATCGCCATACTTTTTTATATTTGCGAAATCATATTGTTTCCCTATTTCCGTATTTTTTGCGTAAGAGACTAACCGGTTGAGTTGATCACGCTGAATTTCGAGCGCCGAATGATGATAACTTGCTATTATTTTTGCTCTCGGAATAAAAAAGACAGATGATATAATTTTTGTGATGTTCATTATGCAGCCGGACTTTATCTTGCGCAAGGATAAGACTTTCCTTTTTACTTTTTCAACCTGTCTTTTCCGGGATCAGGAAATGCGATTCGTTGATAAATCGATTGAAGCATGTCGGCCACCAAAGATGTCTTTTTCATGCTTAAAGCCGATTCCAAGTACACAGACGCGGTAACGTATTCTTCCTGCACTATTTTTTTTACGTTATTCTGATAAGAAGCATATTGCATTTTTTTCGGATTTTTGATCTCCTTGTAATCGGAGTCTTCTTTGTCCAACATTTTTTTTCCGTGAACATAATGATAACAACCCAAAAAAAGACAAGCATCATAATGACCGGGATTCAATTGCACCAATTTATTGTAGGTGGAAAAAGCGTCGGAAATTTGTTTGCATTGTTTTTGCAGGCGCCCCAAAATAACAAGCAGTTGTTCATTTTGCGGCGAACTCTCCAATTGCTTTTTGATCAAAACAATCGAATCTTCGTATATTTTTTCGGTTGACAATAAGGAGGAAGATACGACGCATTCCTCCGTTTCGGAATCGGATGCCGAATCCGGATTTTCTTTTACCCCTTCGTCCGCATAACATACCAGCGAAAAACACATTGCCGATAAAAAGCTTATTACCGATATGATCGATCGTTTTCTCATTTTTTGAATTAAAATGTCACAAAGGTACAACATTGAGTGGATCATTCAAAATCTGATCGTTATTTTCAACTTTCAACAGAATTTGTGGGACGCAAATCATCCGAATGTAAATGATATAAACTACCTTTGTCAAAAAATTTTATGGAAAAAGACAATAACAATCCGAATCAAATCAACATTGAGCTGAGCGATGAAATTGCGCAAGGAATTTACTCCAATTTAGCGATCATTTCACATTCGACATCCGAATTTGTCATCGATTTTGTGCGTATCATGCCGAATACGCCGAAGGCCAAAGTGCAGTCGCGCATTATTCTTACCCCCGAACATGCAAAGCGTTTGCAAATGGCATTAGACGAGAATATTCGTAAATATGAAACATATTTCGGTACAATAAAAAAGCCCGAAAACAATAATCAGGGATTCATTCCCCCGATTGTCGGATTCGGCGGAGAGGCTTGAGTGAAGTCTCGGTTAAATCGGTAAATTCTTGAATAATACATTATTATATGAAAACGATAAGTTATTTTTTATGGATCACTTTCATAGCAATCATAATGATGAGTTTTAAAGCATCCGACGCTGAAAAAGGCATCAATGTTTCCAATCTGGATTCGTCCGTTTCTCCGGGAGACGATTTTTATCAATATGCATGCGGAGGGTGGATGAAAAATAATCCGTTAAAGCCTGAATATTCTCGTTACGGCACTTTCGATCAACTGACCGAAAACAATCGGGAACAAATCCGGGATTTAATCAATGACTTGAGTTTCAAAAGCTATCAAACCGGCACTCCCGAACAAAAAATCAGCGATTTGTATAAAATCGGAATGGACAGCATAAAATTAAACAAAGATAAAACGACTCCCATTCAAGACGATTTAGCGGCAATCGATGCACTGCAATCGAAAGAAGAAATTACGGCATTGATCGCCGGAATGCATAAAACAGCCTATTCCCCGTTTTTCCAAATTTACGTGGGAGCAGACGATATGAACAGCAACATGAATATTGTTCAGACGTATCAGGGCGGATATGCGATGGGTGACCGGGATTATTACTTATTGAATGATTCGGCCGGTACAACCATTCGGACAAAGTATCAGATTCATGTCAGGAAAATGTTTGAACTGGCGGGTTTTACTCCTCAAGCAGCAGAGGCAAACGCAAATTCGGTGTTAAAAATCGAAACCTGTTTGGCGGAAGCCGCTTATCCTCGTGAAATATTGAGGGATCCGTTGAAGAATTACCATAAAATTACGATTGACACATTGCAAAAAGAAGCGCCGGAAATCGACTGGAAAAATTTCTTTTCGGTTTTCGGATTGCCGGAATTGGACGATCTGAATGTTTCGCAGATTGAACCGTTGAAGGAAGTGAGCGCCGTGATCCATACGTGTACGATGGATGAGTTGAAAGCTTACTTGAAATGGAATGTGCTCGATGAGGCTGCAAGTTTCTTGAGTGACGACATGGCGGCACAAAATTTTGATTTTTACGGAAAGACATTGTCCGGCCAACAAGAAATCCGTCCCCGCTGGAAACGTGCGGTAGGCTCGGTTGAAGGTTCATTGGGCGAAGTGGTGGGAGAAATGTATGTGCGCAAATATTTTCCGCCGGAAGCAAAGAAACGCATGCTTGATTTGGTCGGCAACCTGAAATTATCGTTGCAAAACCGGATCAAGGGATTGGCATGGATGAGCGACAGCACCAAAGAACAGGCTTTGGATAAATTGACGACTTTCCGCGTGAAAATCGGTTATCCCGATAAATGGAAAGATTATTCTTCGTTGGAAATCAAAAACGACAGTTATTGGGCAAACATCAAACGGGCGCGTATTTTTAAAGTGAACGAATACGTTGCGAAAGCCGGAAAGCCGGTCGACAAAGACGAATGGTTGATGACGCCTCAAACGGTGAATGCGTATTATAATCCTTCGACGAACGAAATTTGTTTCCCGGCCGGTATTTTACAACCTCCGTTTTTCGACATGCAGGCCGGCGATGCGGTGAATTACGGTGCGATCGGAGTGGTGATCGGGCATGAAATGACCCACGGTTTTGATGATCAGGGACGTCAGTACGACAAAGACGGAAATTTGAAAGACTGGTGGACTGCAACAGATGCTCAAAAGTTCAATGAACGGGCCGATAAATTGGTGGAGCAATTTGATAATATTATTGTTTTGGGAGATACACATGCCAACGGACGATTTACATTAGGCGAAAACATTGCAGATCAAGGAGGGTTGATCGTCGCCTTCGAAGCCTTTCAAAAAGCGGAAGGCGATAAGAAAACGATTGACGGATTTACTCCGGAACAACAATTCTTTTTATCGTATGCCAACGTATGGGCTGGAAATATCCGGGATGAAGAGATTTTGCGTTTGACGAAAATCGATCCGCATTCTTTGGGAAGATGGCGCGTAGATATGACGTTGAAAAACGTTGATCCTTTCTACGAAGCATTTTCGATTAAGAAAGGAGATGCCATGTATATCAATCCGTCAGACAGGGTTGTCATTTGGTGATTTTTACGATAAAAAATTTCAATATCATGCATTTATTTTTCAGTCGGATAATTCAATAGTATGAATTTATTCAAAATATGAAAAGCGAACTCTTTTATTTTATTGAATGAATGATGAATGAGAAACAAAGAAATGAATGATGAATAAAAACAATGGAATGAATCATAAGGAGCATATAATACAATAAGTTTTGGAGATTTTCCAAAATTAATATCCGTTAAAATAAAAGAGTTGTAAATACATTCGTATTGCAACTCTTTTTTTATTTGTGAGAAAAGATGGTACAACAAAAACATTGATGAGCTGAGAGTTCCGTATTTGTTTCAAAAAAATAAAACGATTTGAAAAAAACAGGATGTATTTGACAGGTAATCCGGCGATTGTGGATGAATAGGATGTTTGAATAATTAAGTTTGAAAGATTTTGAATATTCAAAAATGTGCAGCATTGTTTTTAAAAAGGGATGTGCAAATAATGTCTTATTTATAAATATAATATTTTAGTATTATGACGTCGGATTTAATCTACAGTTTTCCCCCTATTGTCGATGAATACAGCCGGATTTTGATTTTGGGAACGGCTCCGGGAAACAGTTCTTTGGATAAAGGAGAATATTACGTTCATCCGAGTAATGAAATATGGAAGCTGATTGCGTTTTTTTGTGATCAGCCGGTTCCCAAAACCTATCCGGAAAAAAATCTTTTATTGAAGGAGGCGCAAATCGCACTGTGGGACATCTGCTATTCCTGTGACAGGAAAAAAAGCAGTTTGGACAGTGCCATAAAAAACATTATACCGAATGATATTCCGGCATTTTTGCGCAAATATCCGAATATTAAAGTGCTTGCATTTAACGGGCGTCCTACGCAAATGATATATGACCGTTATTTCAAACGTTACAAAGATATCACCTACATCAGTCTGTATTCATCCAGTTCCGCCAACATCTACAGTTTCGAAGCCAAATTGGAAACCTGGCATGAATTAATCAATCACATGGACGAAAAATTCAGATACCCGCCCGACGACAGGCAGGCAATTCAATGATCAATTGAAATTTGGCAATATAATCATTGACGACAAAATTAAATCTGCTTGCATAAATGCAGGTGCTATTAATGCAGATAATGTGTAGGCAGCTTTATGGAGGCGGAGGTTCACTAAAGTTGATACAAGAGAAAAGGGTGATGTTCAAACTGCTGCTTCGGACGAGAGTATGCCTCGCTTTTGGCAAACTGCTCGTTGAGTGCCGGTCTCTTTTGTTTTTACTTATTGCTTTCAAGCAATCTGATCAATTCTTTTTCTGAATCTTCTTTTTAGCGGAAAGTACAGTTGCAATTTTTTCCATTTCTTGTTTTCATAATGTTTTCCATTTAAATTAAGTGGTTAATGTAAAAAGAAAAATATCGGCAAGCATACAATTTTTTTGAAAAATAAAAACATTTTCCGACAAAGAAACTCATTAAAAACAGAATAGCTGCCTAAAAGTCAAAAAACCGAATCAATTTCCGATTGTCAGCTAAGTTACCCGGCAGAATTTAATTTATACTATTTTAAACGCGAAGATGCGAAGACGCAAAGCCACAAAGATTTTAGGTAGTGATGTAAAAAGTATACTATTACAAAAGGCATATAATCAATCAGTCAGTATTGAATTAACTACTATTTACAATTCCCTCAGTAGCGGGGATTAGTCATATCTACAAACCCTTATTCCCTTATTTTAAATCATTTAATAAGAGAAATAAGAGAGAGAATAGAAAGTTGCCTTTTTTACTGCCAAGGGGATGATAAGGCAAGTTAAATCATTGTTCTCCGGCGAATTAGGACAGCATACTTTTTACATCACCATCAATTTTTCTATATCTTTGTAAAACATCTTGAAAAGATACAACTATTTTCCGAAGAGGTCTATTCTTAAAACCCCATTTTTCATGGCGTATGTATTCGCAGAGCTTAGGGTCGTCTTTTAAAAAATAAGTAATTCCTCTTCTGAAAGCAGATCCTTCAAACTGAACGCCTTTTGTGACCGCCACAAAGCAGAGTTCTTTATCGTCCTTTTTCATCATATAAATCGGAAAACTCGGTTGTATAATGGCGCGACTATGCTCAGTATCGATAACTTGCCGGGTGCCGACAAGTTTGAGGTTCCCAAAATCCGTGTCATCCATGCGGGAATAAAAAGCCGTTGATAAATACTTGCAATAGGCTGTTTATTGAGAATAATCCGTTAAATTTGTCATCGAAAACAGGATCTATGGTTACGCAAAAACTGAAATTACAGCAAAAACTGCAACAAAAGTTGTCTCCGCAACAGATTCAGGTGATCAAGTTGTTGGAATCGACCACGTTGGAACTGGAGGAACGTGTACGTCAGGAAGTGGAGGATAACCCCGCTCTCGAAGTTTCGTCGGAATTGCCCGATCAGATGGATGCATCGTCTTCCGAAGATACGCCTGTTGATTTGTCGTTGGGCGATTACAGCAATGAAGATGATATTCCGCCCTATAAATTGGAAGCGGACAATAAATCGGGCAGAGAGAAGAAAGAGGATATTCCGTTTTCGGCGGGCATGTCGTTTCACGAATCGTTGATCGAACAGCTGGGACTTCGGGATTTATCGCAGAAACAACGCCTGATTGCGGAATATATCATCGGAAACATTGATGAGGAAGGATATTTACGGCGTGATTTGAGCGCGATCTCCGACGATT
Source organism: Candidatus Azobacteroides sp. (assembly GCA_009787405.1). GTDB lineage: Bacteria > Bacteroidota > Bacteroidia > Bacteroidales > WRGA01 > WRGA01. Next base: position 12,907 of record WRGA01000083.1, on the reverse strand, counting down.
TGTTGTTTCAGGTGAATGTGGATGCTCCGGAAAATGAATTGGAAGAAATCCTGAAAATCATTCAGGATTTCGAACCTGTCGGTGTGGGCGCCCGCACGTTGCAGGAATGCCTGTTGATTCAGTTAAGAAAAAAACCGGAAACGGCATTGGCTGTCCGGGTGGTTGAATCTTATTTTAACGAGTTTGCTTACAGACATTACGATAGAATCGCCAAAGAATCGGGCATCGGCGAAGATGAATTGAAAACCGTTGTGCGTGAAATAACGATGTTGAATCCCAAACCCGGCAATGCGTTCAGTACGCCGTTGGAGAATCGGAAAGATACCATTGTTCCCGATTTCATCGTCGAGCAAAACGACCGGGAACTATCGGTGAGTCTCAACGGAAGAAATGTTCCCGAATTGAAGGTGAATGCCGGATTTTCCGAAATGGTGGAGGATTATTCGGGCAACAAAGAAAATCAGACCCGGGACAGGAAAGATGCCATTTTGTTTATCAAACAAAAGCTGGATTCGGCCAAATGGTTCATTGATGCGGTCAAGCAGCGCCGGACAACGCTTTTGTCGGTGATGAACGCGATCATCGGGTTTCAGCGTGCATTTTTTATCGACGGGGATGAGGCTTCGTTAAAACCGATGATCCTGAAGGATGTCGCCGAGCGGACGGGATACGATATTTCCACTGTTTCCCGGGTGAGCAACAGCAAATATGTGCAGACGAATTTCGGCATTTATCCGTTGAAATATTTCTTTTCCGAGTCGATGCAAACCGAAGACGGCGAGGAAATTTCTTCGCGCGAAATCAAAAAAATTCTTTCGGAATGCATCCGGGCCGAAGATAAACTGAAACCCCTGACGGATGACAAACTGACGGATATTTTGCAGGAAAAAGGCTATGTCATCGCCCGCAGAACCGTTGCCAAATATCGCGAACAACTGAATATTCCTGTCGCCCGATTGAGAAGGGAAATATTGTGATTTTGAGCATGGATTAGTGCCTGCCTGTCAGCCGGCATGGGGCATCAATAAGGTATCGGCGCAGGGTTTTTATTGAATAAAATAGATGTGGCCGGTACCGGGGATTTTGACATTAATAAGAATATCATGAAGAAATATCGGGAGGAATACCTTCAATCGAGGGGATTTTTTGATGCAAAAAAATAACGGTACTTTAGTGAAAGATTTGTAAAATAGATACTTTCCGGTTTTTTTAACTAAAAAGTGAAAACAAAATTCATAAATTTGCATCGTTGAAATGGATGAACAGGATGTTTTTTTGAACCGGAGGCTTGCAGGGAATTGTTTTTGAGTTATCTCATTTAGTATATTACTATTAAATCTATTATATTACTATTAAAATCATGAATAAATTCAGCTTAAATCATATTTTTACCGGGTTGTTGCTTTTGGCGGGAATGCCGATGATTGCCGATGAGTTGCCGGCGTATGTGGATAAAACCAAAGCGTATTCTTTTTCCGACGATTTGGAAAGTATCGTATATTACGATTATACAGCCGGAACGACGCAAAGAACATGGTTGGAAAGAAACGATGATGGTCAGGTTGAAAATGCTGTTTTTCAATCTCTTAACGGATCCGAATGGGAAAATATTTCCATGGATACCTATACATACGATGCCGCAGGTTCTCAAACTTCCGATACGAAACTGACCATGGTTTCGGGCGAATGGAAGCCGGCAGCCAAAGAGAACTATTCTTTTGATAGTAACGGCAACCTTCTTTTGCGGGAATTCTACCAATATCAATTGTCATCGTGGGTCGGAACGGGTACGAAAGTGGAAAGAGCTTTCGACGAGTCGAACCGTTGTCTGACCTATATTGCTTCGACGTGGGTGTCGAACGATTGGAAACCTCTTTCTTCCGGAACGTTTACTTATCAGTCGGGAAACCCGGCCGAGAGTGTGTATCAATATCGGAACAGCAATACCGGGTTGCTCGAAAATTCTTCCCGCATTGTTTATACCTATTCGGGGACGGGTCTTCCCGTCACCGAGCTTTATCAGTCGTGGTCGGGCGCTTGGAAAAACGAGTTCAGAGTGCTTTATGATTACGATAATACGGGCGATCACGTTATTTCCAAACAAATTCAATATCCCGGTGCTTCCGCTGCTTGGGAAAATCTGACACAATATATATATGAGTACGCGAACGGGGTTTTGAGCAAAGTGACCAAATTCGATTGGGAATCCGGCGTCCGGCAAGAAAAAGGAAATATGGCGCTGCAATATTCGGGCGATAAAGTGGTTCTTCAAGAAAACGGCGAATCGCCGCTCGCTCGATGGGAATACGGATATGAAGTGAATGCCCCGAATTATTCCGTTTTTAAATCGGACGGACAAGTTTTGACCGGGGTCGATAAATATCAATTTATTACGAATGGCGACGATATTCCTCAAGAGTTGAATACATTTTCATGGTCCGGATCGGACGGAGATTGGGTTGCGGTAAAATCCGACACGTGGACCTTTGATTATGATAATCAATCTGAACGGATTATTTTCAAGCAAAGTGAACCAGATGATGCTTCTTCGGTTGTGACCCGGCAGGTGGAGTTTATTTTCACTCCCGGAATGACCACGGTGAAGAAATATCCGAATTCTTCCGGATTCGAGATCTATCCGAATCCCGTGAGAGATGCGTTTACCATACAACTGTCCGAACTATCGGATAACGCGGTATATTACATTTATAATACGGTGGGCCGTTTAGTTGCAAAAGGTAAACTTACGGATTTCAAACAATTGGTTCATGTAGCGGATTTACCTTCCGGGCAATATATTGTTACCGTTGTTTCCGGAGAAGCCAAGTCTTCGACTGTTATTCTAAAACGTCCGTAAAAACCCTTATTTTCCGGAAGCTGCCCTCAGCGCTCCGGTAAACTCTCCGGCTCTCTCCTCTCTCCTTATTATAAATCATTGTCAATAAGGAGAGAGGGGAGAGCCGGGTATAATTGCTTGGCTGACCAAGTCTGCTTTTTTAAAATTAAGGTTTTTTTTGGCTGTCCGGCTCTCCTGTTTTTTTCTTTCTTTTTTCTTTATTTCGGTAAATATTTCTCCTGATTATACGATATTAAGCGTTAATTAAGTATTTTTATGTTAATATATATTAATGCATTGTGCGTTTTATGGTGATAATCAGGATGCATTTCGGACTTATTTTGTCATATATACCTCTTTTTAAGCTTATAAAGTATTAAATATCTCTTATTGTGTCATTTTTTGTCCTATATTTATTGATATATGGTCATTTTTGTGTTTAACATAAATTATCTATTTTTTTAATGACAATATATGTTTTAGGATTACATTTGCGGCTGAAAAATATTAGATAAAATTTAGTAAATGAATGAATGAATGTCAATTGCCGGTAAATGAGCGAATTTGAAGGCAAAAGATGTGTTTTTAATTTTATGTTTTATGAATAAAAGATTTATTTTAGCTTTAGGGCTTGCATTGGCAGGCGTAATCTCATCATCTACGTTGTTTGCGCAGAATTATAACAACGATGAGTTAAAAAATTTGCGTGATTTTTTGATTATTTGGTCAGGGCATGAAAAACCTGCGGGTACAGACATATATCCGTATAACTATCAAATTTTGGCCCCGTCATTGAATTCCGAAGAAATTGATGCTTTAAATTCTGCCGACGACTGGAAAACTTTAACTACTTGGATGGGTAAAATCGGTGGTGTGACTTTTACCGCAGGAAATCGTATTCAAACAATCACTTGGAATAATGATAATGCTTATAACGGATTGGGCGGCGTTTTGAACTTGGCCGATTGTTCGGAACTTGTTTCCATAGATTTTCCTCAAAACATCAACTACATTACATCGATTACATTAAATGGCTCAAAGTTGACAAATGCAAACTTGAGGGGATCGACTACCGATTTTTCTACATTGACGAGTTTAACGATTACCTCTGTTACAACTACAGATGAAAACGGCTTTCCGTCTTTACTTACCGGGTATGGTAAAAATTTAGGTATTGACTGCGAATTTAATAGGTTGACATTTGCAAATATGCCGCCCATAAGAGTGATTACTGATGGGTATGATTTCAATCCTAATTTATTTCTTTGTGCTAATCAAGCTCCTTCCGAAGGAAATGAAGATCCTTTGAATAAAGTGGACCTTCATACCAATTATTGGGTGGATACAAAAGATTATTTCGGAGGGACAGAATATAAGTGGTATTATGTGGATGGGGGAGGAACTATTTCTTCCGATCTTTATTCACAAGATGGGTATGGGATATTTACTTTTGATTCTTCTTTGGAGGACAAATCTGTTTATTGTGAGATGACCAATAATCTTTTTTCAGTGAAATCAGATCCTCCATGTTATGAAACAAATACCGATGGTTCCGATATTAATCTTATTTTACGGTATTATACAACTTTAGTCAAAAGCCCCGACACCGGTATTTCTTCTCCGGGTACCGGTTCGGCTGTCATTTATTTAACCGACAATACTCTATATGTGAAAAGCGAAGCTTCTCCCGTACAGGCGGTGGCGGTATTTGATTTATCCGGCAAGCAGGTATTCGGCGCCGGTTATCATGACCATGAAGTGACGGTGGATGCTTCCGGTTGGCAAAGAGGAGTTTATATCGTAAAAGTCAATACGATAGATGGTTCCGCATCTCAAAAAATAATCAAATAGATACGGATCTGAGGTATTCGGTTTTTTCAAATAGATAATTATTACGAATTTATGAAAATTTTCAAGCTTATTAATCATAAAGCTGTTTTGGCTTTGGTTCTTTTCCTTTTTTTGATCACCGGGAAAACAACCGGAATAAGAGCTTCTTCTTCGGAGGGAGCTTTTTATGCCCAAACACTTTTCAAAAATGATGCGCCGGCCCCGTCCGGTAAGGAATCGGAAGAGGCGAAGCCGTCTCAAAGTATTTTGGACAAAAAAAGTGTTTTTGAAAGTTCAAGTCCCATTTTCGAGAAAGATCAGGATCAACAGTTGAAGGCTCCGCCGAATTTCGGCGACGGCGGCAATTATAATCCCGGTGGACAAGTGAGCCCGAACTCGCCTCAATTGCCTTTGAATGACTCATATATCTTTTGGGCCATTTTGATTTTTTGTTACGTGTTGTACCGGATTATGATGATAATTATGAAAAAAAAGAAAATGCGTTCATTCAAATCTTCCGGCTTGTTGTTGCTGTTTGCGTTATTTGTTCAAACGGCATTCGGACAAAGCCTTCTGCCTTCGGATAATCCCACGCCGATTATTCCGAGCGGGGAACAACTCGAATTTAGAGTCCGGTTGACTCCCGCCGGAACATACACCGGTTCTTATCTGGTGGCGGCCGCCCCCGCAGGTTGGACGATTGTGGGTTCAAACCCTGCCGGTACGATCGCTGCGGACGGTAGTAATGTTCGAATTACGTTTCCGACGATCAGCGATGCCACAACGATTTCCGTGTTTATGAAACCGGGTTGCAACATTATCGACGGCGATAGAGTGCAATATACTTATTACAATGCCGGTAACTCTGTTTTGACTCAAGGTTCTTCTCCCGAAATTTCCAATATTAAATATCCGGTATTGGTACAAACCGCCCCGGCAGATACGACGGTGCACTTAGGCTCGGAGGCATACCGGGAGTGGAGACTTCAGGAAAATGAGCTGGATGCCTATGTCAGAGGCGGAGATCTTACGATTGGCGCTACGGCCCTGTCGGCAATTACGGGAAGTGTGAATGATATATTGGATCTTCATATTCTGGGAGTTGAATTTCTGACCAAAAATAACGGGTGGCAACCTTTGGCCGCGGTGATTGCCCCGGACGGGAAAAGTTATGCCTATACCTTTACTTCTGCCGATTATCTGAAAATCGGAAATAATGATACGATCTTCAGTTATGCCGACGGGGCGATCCGGATTCGGGAGAAAGTCCGGTTGGACCGGTGTTATAATACCGCTTTTACGACGATTTCCGTTCAGCCTAAAATAGTATATAATATAACTCATGCTTGTACGGCAACTAACATAACCTCCGGCTCATCGACGGTGACGTATGACTCTCCTTATCCGTCTTCTGCGTTTTCCTGGCAAAGTCGTACCAATCCGACCGGGCCGGATAATCCGGGTAAATGGGTGATTAAGTTGCAGAATACGAATGGGGTAGCCTATAATGATATTTATATATATATTTATACGGGATCTTCTTCTGTTTGGCTGCTTGATGCCTTGAATGTTTATTTTTCGGATGTAAACGGGAATAAAGATAATACCGCTCCGGTTATTACGGTTCAGAATAATAATCCTTCCGTAGGGTATACTTATTTGAGATTCCAATTTACCACGCCGTATAAAAGTTTAATTGCCGAAGGAGATGACGGCATTTGCAATGATTTGGAACCATCGTCGGATCCTGTTTACATCACGATTGACTGGAATATGGATCTGGATTCAAAAACTTGTCAGTGCGGTTCTTGTACCGGAGCTTCTTTCTTTTCGGAAACTCTGTATTGGTATTTTTATTATAATCAGTCTCCGACCTGTGCTTCTTATCAGAGTTATTCTTATTCAACCGTGTTAACTCCGTCTTCTACTCAATCCTTGGGATTTATGGCGGGAGAGGGTACCGGTGTGTCGAGTTCGAATTTGATATATGATCCGAACGCGACTCCTCCCGGAGGGACACAGACGACGTTGACGGTGGTGGATGCTCCCGCAAATGTCTCTTATCCGAATGGTTCATTTTTGAATGATGTAACGGCATATCCGGAAACGGTATCATTGATATTGCCGGCAGATTTGAAATACGTGCCGGAAGGCGGGTTGAAGATCAACGGAATGGCGGTGGATGCGGCGGATATTCAATACGATGCGTCGACACGCACTTTGACATTCGTCAACCGGATTGGTGCGCTCACCACGACATTGAATTACACTTTTACCGTTGAACCGACCACCGCGTTCAACGCGGCGGATAAAAGCGTCAAAGTGAGTCATACCGTTACATGGGGTTCCACCACGTACACGTATTCCTGTTATAGCGCTCCGTTGAGTTATTTGATTCATGTTCCGGAAGAATGTGATTATATTATAGCCGACAGCTTCCGGGCCGAACGAACCACTTTCGGGTTTAAAGACGAAACCCGTTCGGAGAAATACCAAACCTTGGACGAAGCCCGTGCGGCGGGAGTGCAGCTGAATGTTTTCGGGCCGTACGACAATGTGGAATTCGAGGTGAGTGCACATATTGTGGCGGAAAACCTGGATGACGACTGGAATGCCGATCGACCGTTGTATGCACAGATTTCATACCTGTTGCCGCAAAGCACTCCGTATTTTAGTCAGGGACAGGGAGCAACGTTGGAGTACAAGCGTCCGGGAGATGCGGACTGGAGCGCTCCGATATCGATTCCGGCGAACGATGTTATTCAGACCTATTCCGCTTCGACCCATCGTTTGCAGGTGAATATTCTTCCTTATCTGAAGGCTGCGGGTGTTTCGCCGGTGAAAAACACGTATTTCCGGGTAAAAATATTGTCGCAGGCCACAGCGAATCTGCCGCGTACGATGACTGCGGTCTCGGAGTTCCAGATGGGAATATATGCGGCCGACCGGTATGTCTATGACTGTAACACTCACAGCGACAATCTTTTCGTGTACGATTACCATCTTCAATATCCGATAAGCAATCTTGCAGCAGAAGTTCCCCCATCAATGATTTTTTGGCAAAATGGGGAAAGTAATCATACGGAAATTATGCTTTTGAAATTGAGCATGGAGAATGGAATCCCGCCCGGTTCCGGTTCGGAGATTTTTACAAATGAATTCCGCCCTAATGGGATTATCAATTCATTTATTTGGAATGGCAGCAGCTCTTATATAGATACATTCGTTTTTGATAAAATCTATGACAGTGAAGGACGTGTTTTCGTGGAAGGTGTCGATTATGAAATTACACAAACAACTTATAATGGCGTTACAAGGACGACGGTAACATTCTCCAGCGGCTTGAATGCTTATACAGGAGAATATTACGAGGCAAAAGATGGCTTTGTTGATCCTGTCGGTACTCAGTCGTACTATATTTTTGCGTCAGGGAAGTCGGTTTGTTATAATAATATATACGCCTATAATACTACGACTGTCGTACAATTTCCGACATCGGCGGCTGTAACTAATAATCCGGTATCTCCTGCAGGAGATGCCGCACCTGCACTTGCAAGAACGGTGAATACATGGTCAATAAGTACTTCCAGTACGAATTCTGACCAAAAGACAGGCAGTAGCACGTTTGCCTGGCCGTTAAGACTGACCAACTCATCGACATGGACCTCTTCGGCGAACGGGAGCAATTACTTTATGCCGAACACCTATTTGTTTATTGAAGTTCAAAGCGGCATCCTTGAAAATTATGAACTGTATCGTGTGCAGGGAGGGGTAGAAACCAAAATCGATGCGCCTTTTATACCGTATACCGATGGTAATCCCGGAACGATCGGCGCTTACTGGATTAAGATCGGCAACATTGATGGAGAATATTTAAGTGCATACTCTTGTAAGGCGGATTTTATCTTAAGGGCCAAATATCCGGATTGTAATGTGTCCGGAGACATTCGTATGACTGCTAAATTCGCGGTGAATACGGTGGATTATCCGACAGATCCGTGGCAGGGATGGATGGAATACGGCGGGACGTATTGTTATCATGATAAGGCTACCCTTGCTTTGACCGGATCTTTCTATGCGATGGACTTTTCGGGAACGATCGATGCTTCGGTGGCCATGAAGACGGGAGGCCAGTATGTTTTATGCGATCCGATTCCGATGATCGCAACGTATGTGAATAATTTGTATTGTACGGCGGGGGACTTGGAATTCAAGATTTACCGGACTTCTGTTTCCGCTCTTCAATTGGGTGATCCTGCCACGACATTGTATTATAAGAAGAACGGGGTTACGTATAATTACGATCCTTCGTGGACGATCGATAATTCGAACAATGAATATATTCTGATTAAACTGCCTTCTTCGGCGGTGTTGGATGCCAAACCGCAAGCAGTCGGCGCGCCTCCTGCCGGATCGGTTCTCGATCTGTATGTGAGTGTGATTCCCACCTGCGATTTTATGTTCGGAGTTCCGATTTACATGGATATGACCGGTACAAGTCTTTGCGGTTTGACCGAGATTAAAAATGTGTCTACACCGACTGCCATCCGGTTGTATGGCCACGATGACAACGGAGATCCGGTGGCAGCATTGTCGAATGTGAAATTGAACGGACTGGATCCGGGGGCGGTGCTTCCGTTGCTGACTGCTTCCGATACGCAACTGACATTGACGGGAACGTTTCAGTTCAACACCGTGCAACCGGGTGCTTCGTCTTTTGCCTATATCCGCCTGCCGGCCAATATGCGCCTCAAATCGAACGGAACGAACAGTTTCGTGCGGGAAGGGGAAGGCGGACCTTCGGGATCTTCAACTTTGTTTACGGAAATGACCCAAAGTTATTTGCGCGCTGCATTTGCTCCCACGGAATCAAATCCGACGACGTATGATTTTACGGTTGATTTGGAGGTTACCGATCCGACCAAATGGGATTGTAACGAAAAGATTATCAATGTGGGCGCCACATTGACGTTGTCGATAAAATGTCATCCGACGGATCCTCTGCCTTGTGAAGTGAACAACTCGGTGTTGAATGTCTCATACCGGTTTACGACGCAAAAGAGGAGCGTCGAGATTATTCCCGACAGCGTAAGCCTGGTGGAAAGTTATGATTATGCGAATAATCGCGAGCGGTTGCGCTTGAAGGCCGGAATCAAGAATAACGATGATGTTGATGTAAACGATCTGGTATTTTATCTGTATCAAGATACCGATCCGACCGGCTACGGCGCTGAAGATCGTAGAATAACGGCTCCGGGACTCCCGATTGTACGTTCGATCCCGGCTAATTCGCTGTTGTCGTTTACGACGGATTTGAATCTGCCGGCGGCCGATATTTGTAATCTGATGTTCGTCATGCCGCGTTATGGAGACGTGAATCAATTTTTGTGCGACAGTATGTATGTGAAACCGACGTTGACGTATCAATTGGCGGCGACCTCATTCAATATATGTCAGGGAGATACGATTGTATTGGGCGATCCGCAAATTCCCGGGTATTCTTATCAATGGACGACCTCCGGCGGAGGAGTACTGGTGGGCGCAGATAAGGCTCAGGTAAAATATGTTTTCCCGAAAACGGCGAACTTGACGGGAAATTCCCAAACTCAGTACGTGAAATTGGTGATTACCCGTAATCCCGGCGGAACCCCGGAATGTTCGACGAATGAATTGAACCTCACCGTTTATGTGACCCCGAAACGGTCGCAATGGATTGGCGTGAATACAGTATGGGAAAATCCGGCAAACTGGACGCAGGGTGTTCCGGCCAAATGCACGTATGTCATCATTCCCGAAACGGCGCAGTATTATCCGATATTGACGTGGCCGATGACGGATCCGAATGCGGCCAAATGTGATACGATCGAATTTAAATTCGGCGGGGAAGTGTCCAAAACGTACCTGCTGGATTACAATGCGGCGAAAATACGGTTGGATTTGAATCCCGACCGCTGGTATATGCTGTCTTCTCCGTTGCGTTATATGGTGACGGGCGACTATTATGTCGACGGAACCCGATATATTGACGATGCAGGCAGTCAGCTTTATGATCCGAATGCCTTGAAATGGGGCCGTACACCGGATGTTTACTGGATGTATTATCGGCTGGGAAATCCTGAAAATGAGTTTTATTATAATCAGTCTTTGTATTGGTCGATGCCGTTCAATATTCTGGATCAGAAAATGACGCCCGCAAAGGGATTGATGGTTTGGGCCGATTTGAATACCAATATGAGTGAGGATACCGATCCGACGCACTTGAAATCGGGGAGAACCACTCCTGCGGATAATAAGGCGAGATTCACCTTCCCGCGGAAAGAAAACTCCTATTACTATTACAACGGCATCGGGTTCAATGATCCGGGTTATACCGGAACTGAAGTGCAAGGAGATCGTGCCTTGGATCCGACCATCCCGAACAATACTTCGGTGAGATGGCAGACGACGCTGGAACGGGCGGGTGTCGCTAATTCGGATTCTTTGCGCAGCCGATTCGGGTATGAGGGAGCTTCGGATTACAATCCGTCGACCGGTTCATTCTCGATCGCGGCATCCGAAATCACGGATTATCCGAATGAAAGCACGGCCATGGTGGGAAATCCTTTCATGTCGCACTTGAATCTGATGGACTTCCGTGCGGCCAACAATAGTATGATCGGTACCAACTTCTATGTTTGGGCGGACAACAGTACATCGTTCGATGCGATGAAGATCGACAATATGAATGTTTTGTACAGTACAAGCACAAGCTATTCGATTGCACCGATGCAGGCTTTTATCGTAACGAAAATTTCTCCGTCTTTTACCCGCTTCAATTTTAATGCAAGTACGATGTCGGTAACGTCTCCGACAGATAAACTTCGAAGCGGAAATACTCTTCCGACGTTGAATTTGGGGGTATATCGGAGTGATGAGCGGCAGAGTGCGATTACCTTGGTCTATGACGAGAACGCGGATAACGGGTTCGAGGATGCAAAAGACCAATATACGTTGTTCCCGTCCGAAACTTCGAAGATTATTTTATATACCTTGGCCGATGAAGACGGTCAAAAGAAAGCTTTGTCGATTCATACGTTCGGGGATTTGTCGGAACCTTTGCCTTTGTGCATCCGGACTGACGCGAAAGGCGGGTTGTTGAATTTCAGGTTGACCAATCCGGAGGAATTCGACACATTTACGGGCATCTATCTGGAAGATGGAGATGGTGTTGTGCTGCATAATTTCGTGAAAGACTCGATTTATACCTTTACCAATTATACGGGCAATATTGACGAAGGACGTTTTTATCTCCGGTTCTTGACAGGAGAAACAGGTATCGACAAGACGAAAGGTGCAACCGAGTTCTATGTTTATTCTTCCGACGGTCGTGTAAATGTCTATAGTGAATCAGACCGGATAGAAAAAATCGAAGCGTTCAATCTCCAAGGTCAAAGCATTTATCGGAAAACAGGAATCGGCAGCGAAGTATATTCGTTTGACATGTACGGATATAAAAATAGTGCAATCATGGTAAAAGTCCAAACTCAATCGAGATCGAAACTCGTGAAACTGATGATCAAATAGTCGAATCCGTAATAAGTGATGTTTGTGTGTAGAGAACGGCCTTGAGTGAAAATTCATTCAAGGCCGTTTATTTATGTATTTATTTTCTTTTTTGTCCCGCCGGGGACAAAATGTTTTCCGCTGCATAGACGCGGCATGCCACGTCTCTACAATGATGAACGATACACGATGCCTGTTCAAAACCAATCAACCTCCCCTTATTCCCTTAAAAAAATCCGTGAAATCCGTGAAATCTGTGCGAACCCCAATGTGCGAACCCCAACAACGGATTATTCAATTATTTCCGGGACAAGACACAACTCATTTTCCCCGTTTTCTAAAATTAACTAAAAATATCCTTACATTTAATAACAGACTTCATAAAAAACAACAACCCGAACCCGTTTTTCCCGCATCTTCCGCCATTACCCCGCCATCCCTTTATATTCCCGCAAGCACGATTACCACGTGTTTTTATTAACTCCACGAGAGCCGCTTAAACCGAAAAAAAACTTTCTTTCGTACAAATAAGCCGCTCCCGGACATATTAACACAAATTGATTTTTTTTTTTTTTTGTTACATTTTATTAACTTATCTTCGTCCCCGGATATCAACGCTCCGATTTTGAAGAGAAAAGGTATCCGCACTCACATATTATTCATTCATTTTGATGCCCTGCGCCGGATATTTTATTTTGC